>CAZZNQ010000007.1:0-36087 GCA_964655775.1 uncultured candidatus Brocadiaceae bacterium
GTTTCCGGTGCGATGGTGCTCGCGTTCATGACGCTGGTGGGGCCGGGCGACAAGGTAGCCATTCCGGATCCGTACTTCGTTATGTATAAGCACCTGTGCCGGATTATGGGGGGCACGCCCATATATGTCGACACCTATCCCGGGTTCCAACTCACGGTGGATGCCCTGGAGAAGGCCGGGGCCGGCGATGCGAAGCTTCTTATGCTGAACAGCCCGAACAACCCGACCGGTCAGGTGATGCCCGAGCGAGAACTAAAGGCCATCGCCGCGTGGGCGCGCAAGAACAAAGTGTTCATCGTCAGCGACGAGATTTATCGCGCCTTCTGCTATGACGGCGCCTGCCCCAGCGTCGCCCGCTTCACCAGCGACGTCCTGCTGCTGAACGGATTCAGTAAGTCCCACGCGATGACGGGCTGGCGGCTGGGTTATGCCATCGGGCCGGACGACGTAATAGAGGAAATGAAGACGCTGCAGCAGTACAGCTTCGTCTGCGCCCCGTCTGTATCGCAGCAGGCGGGAATCGTGGCGCTGGAGACATCGTCCGAGCCGTACGTGCGAAGCTACAAGACCAAGCGCGATCTGGTCTACAACAGCCTGCGCGACACGTTTGAGCTGGAGAAGCCGCAGGGCGCGTTCTATGCTTTCGTCAGGGCGCCCGGGGGAGACGGGGACGCCTTCTGCGCGAAAGCGATCGAGCACAACGTGCTGATCATCCCGGGAAGCGTCTTCAGCGAGCAGAAGAGCCATTTCCGGCTCTCGTTCGCTGCAGACGATGATGTGCTTGAGGAGGGTGTGCAGATCTTACGGTCGCTGGTTTAGCATCTGTCCGGGTAGTGCATCCCGGGCCAGACCCGCTGTGTCGGCGTCGCATTCAGCGAACGCCGTACTTGTCCAGCTTGCGGTAAAGCGTGGCCCTGCTCAGCCCCAGCTTGCGTGCGGCCTTGCTGATGTCGCCGTTGCACTTCTTTATGGCGGACAGTATCGCCCTTTTCTCCACCTCGACGAACGGCAGCACCTCGTCCGCTTCCTGTTCCTCGCCCTGCGTCTGCAGCGCCTTCTGCACCCGTGCCAGAGCCGCCTCCACGGCCAGGGGAGGCACCTTGCTCTTCTTCACCGATCGCCGGACGCGCTCCGGGAACAGATCGGGCGTAATACGGTCCTCGGTGGCAAGCACCACGATGCGCTCGATGGTGTTGCGCAGTTCGCGCACGTTGCCGGGCCACTGGTAGCAGAGCATGATGCGCATGGCCTCGGGGGAGAAACCGACGAAGTACTTGAGATACTTATCGCACATCAGGCGCAGGTAGTGCTCGGCCAGGACAGGGATGTCCTCCGGTCGCTCGCAGAGCGGCGGCACGTAGATGGGGACTACGTTGAGGCGGTAGTACAGGTCGTCCCTAAGCGTGCCCTTCTCTACCTCGCGGAGGGGATCGCGGTTCGTCGCGGCCAGCACGCGGGTATCCACCTCGATGGTTTCGGTGCCCCCCACGCGAGTGAAGGCGTAGTCCTGGAGGAAGCGAAGCAGTTTTGACTGAAGGCCAAGGTCCATCTCGCAGATCTCGTCCAGGAAGAGCGTTCCGCCGTCGGCGCGCTCGCAACTGCCCAGGTGCAGCTTGTCGGCGCTGGTGAAAGCTCCCTTCTCGTGCCCGAACAGTTCGCTCTCCAGCAGGTCCTTGGGTATCGCGGCGCAGTTGACGGCCACAAACTGCCCGTTGCTGCGCGAACTCAGGGTGTGGATGGCACGTGCGACCAGTTCCTTGCCGGTGCCACTCTGGCCGAAGATGAAGGTGGTGGCGTCCGTATCGGCGATGCTCTTGACCGTGGCGAAGGTGTCCTGTATGGCGGGGCTGACGCCGACCATGTCGCAGAGCCGTCCGCCCTTTTCGTAGACGTCGCTCAGGCGCTTCACCTTGGCCATGAGTCTGTGGTCCTCGGCCTTCTCCAGCAGCTTGACAGGCAGCTTGCTGCGGGCTTCATCCATGGGGATGAAGTCGTCGGCGCCGTCCTTTATGCACTGCACGATGATCTCGGGCGAAGCCTCTTCGCCGATGGCGATCACCGGGACCGGCAGGGCGCGGTAGTAGCGCATCACGCGCTCGATGGGGCGGTCTTCGCCGACGGCGAACTTGGCGTCCACCAGCACTACGTCGGGAACGGAATCGGGCATGTTCTTGGGGACTACGCGTCCCCCCTGCCATCTCGCGACTTCCACGGCCTGGCCGTTGATGTCCTCGGGCAGGAGTTCCAGCAGGTCCTCTTCGCCCAGCACGTATACGTTGAGCTTTGCGGCTGCGTCTTGCTCTGCCATGGCTATTCCGACGTACCCAGTATCGCCTCTACGCGGGCTACGGCACGCGTGGGGCTGAAAGGTTTGGTCATGTATTCATTTGCACCGCAGTCCATGCCCTTTTGCCGATCGCTGTCTTGACCCTTAGCGGTCAGCATTATCACGTACGTGTCCGCCAGTTCGGCGTTATCTTTGATGCGGCGGCACACCTCGTAGCCGTCCAGTTCGGGCAGCATGATGTCCAGGAAGACCAGCGCGGGGCGGTCCGTCTCTACTGCTTCCAGTGCCTGCGCGCCGGTCCGGGCCTCCAGGGTCTCGTAACCGGCTTTCCTGAGCACGAAACCCAACGACCGGAGGATATGCGGTTCGTCGTCAACTATGAGAACGCGATTTGCGGCTGGCATTCAGCGTCCTTGGTCTGCGTGGGACAAGAGGCGCGCGCCTATTGCTCCGCCAGGAGTGCCTCGCTGGCTTCGGCTTCCGATTCTGTCACGTCAAACACACGGGTCAGTCGTGTCAGTTCGAATATGGACTTGCAGAAGGGGGGCACATCGGCCAGGCGCAGGTCGCCCCCGTCGGCGGCTGCGCGTCTGAGGCAGCTGACCAGGGCGCCAAGCCCCGCGCTGTCCACGAACTCCAGGTCCTTCAGATTGATCACCAGCAGGATGTTGCCGTCCTCGATCAGCTTGTGCAGCTTCGCCTTGACGTCGGGCGCCGTAGAGGCATCGAACCGTCCGGCGATCTCCACGACCGTGACATCGTCCTTGCGACGGACGTTCTTGATCAAGGTTGACCTCCAGTGCCTCGACTTCGGTCGGTTGCTCGCGATTGGCCCCATCATATATGGAGCGTGGCGCGGGTGTCAATGCCCGCGTGCGCCAAGTCTCTGAGCCATAGACTCTTGCGACTTGCGCCGCGTAACCCGATCAATGGTCAATTCGATCGAATATGGCTGAGACGACCGCGTCGTAATCGGCGGCCACCTCCACGGGCGGATTCGCGAACCGGCTGGGTATGTCTTCCAGCTTGCCCCAGTGGTAGCCGGTCTTGAACTGCGGGAACTTCAGGCCGTGGGCGGTCGATATTACCACGACCCGGTCTTCGCAACCGATCTCGCCGTTCTTCGCCAGCTTGCTCAGCGCCGCCAGGGCCACTCCGGTGTGCGGATCGGTGAACAGCCCGCTCAGGTCGGCCTGGGCGCAGGCGTCGGCGAGTTCCCCCTCGGTCGCCTGTTCCACCCGCCCGTGGAAGTCCTTGAGCGTCTTAATGGCCTTCCAGACGCTTACGGGATTACCGATCTGGATTGCCGAGGCCAGAGTCTTCCGGGCGGCCTGTGGTTCGAACGATTCGAAGTCCTTCAGGTAGCTCTCGTAGAGGGGATTGGCCCTTGCGCTCTGGGCGCAGCAGATCCGCGGCAGACGCTCGATCAACCCCAGATCCTTCATCATCCGGAATCCCAGCCCCAGGGCGCTCACGTTGCCCAGGTTCCCCCCCGGGATCACCACCCAGTCCGGCACCTCCCAGCCGAGTTGCTGGCAGATCTCCACGGAGACGGTTTTCTGACCCTCTATGCGCAGGCTGTTCATGGAGTTCGCCAGGTAGATGTTGTTCCGGTCGCATACCTGCTGCACGAGCTTCATGCAGCCGTCGAAGTCGGTGTCCATGGCAAGGGTCAGGGCGCCGTTGGCTATCGGCTGCACGAGCTGCGACTGGCTGATCTTGTCCTTGGGCAGAAAGACGATGGACTGGATGCCGGCGCGGGCGCAGTATGCGGCGAGGGCGGCGGAGGTGTCGCCGGTGGACGCGCAGGCCACCGCCGGCACGTCCTTGCCGTCGGCTCGCATCTGCTTGACCATGCTGACCAGGACCGTGAGTCCCAAGTCCTTAAAGGAGCCGGTGTGGGAGTTGCCGCACAGCTTCACGTGCACGTCGGGCACTCCGATCCGGGCTCCGAACTCGGGAACGTGCAGCAGAGGAGTGCAGCCTTCGCTCAGCGTCACGATGTTCTCCGGCTCGACCGCCGGGCATACCCACTCCTTCTTGCCCCATACCCCGCTGCTGTAGAATCCGGAGGGCGAGCGCCATCGGCTTTCGAAGGTCTCTTTCCATTCCTCAGCGGGTGTCCCCGCCAGGGCGTTTGAATCGTGGCAGACCTCCAGGAGGCTACCGCACCTGCGGCACCGGTAGATGACTTCGGAGAGCGGGTACCGCTCGTCACAACCGGCGAAACAACGGAACCATGCTTTGTACTCTGTTTCCATCGACGGGATGCCTGCGTAGCGGGTATGAGGGCGGTATCTGCGGCAGATGGCCGAGACATCGCCTTTATTCTGCAGGCGGTGTATGGTATATGTCAAGAACCTGCGCCGTCCGGCAGCGGGGCTGAAAGGATACGGCAACATGACCGACATCGAAGAAGGCGGCCAGCTGGACCTGGACTTCGCCAAGCTCGCCAAGGCCGCTTCATGCTCTGAGGATGTTCTGCCGGTGGTCGTCCAGCATGCGGACACGCTTGAGGTGCTGGTGGTGGCCTACTGCAACGGGGAAGCGCTGAAGAGAAACTTGGAGACGCGGACCGTTACCTTCTACAGCACGTCGCGGGATGAGCTCTGGGTGAAGGGCGCTACGTCCGGGAACACGTTCGAACTGGTTGAGGTGCGGGTGAACTGCGAGCAGAATGCCCTCCTTTTCCTGGCTCGGCCCCGCGGCGGGGGCATGTGCCACACCAGTAACCGGAATGGCGAGGCGCGCAACTGCTTCTACCGACGGCTGAACCTGGAAACGGGTGAGTTGGAGAACCTGGATCCCTGATTGCTTCCGATGCGGTGAACGCTATGGAAAAGAAAGTGCCGCTCATACTGGACACGGATATCGGATCGGACATCGATGACGCCGTGTGTCTCACCTACCTTCTGGCCGAGCCGCGGTGCGACCTGCTGGGCATCACCACAGTGACCGGTCAGGCCCGGGAGCGCGCCATGCTGGCCGATGCTGTCTGCCGCGCGGCCGGGAGGACCGACGTCCCGATCCACAGCGGTTGCGAGCAGCCCCTTTTCTGCGATCAGAAGCAGAAGCTGGCCCCGCAGGCGGAGGTGCTGCCTGACTGGGAGCACAGCGACGAGTTCGCACCCGGCGAAGCCGTCGAGTTCCTGCGGAGCGCTATCCGCTCGCGGCCGGGCGAGATCACGCTGCTCACCATCGGCCCTCTGACGAACGCGGGTCTGCTGTTCGCCGCCGACCCCGAAACGGCCAAGATGCTGAAGCGCCTGGTGATGATGGGCGGGTGCTACTTCGCGGATCGCAACGAATGGAATACGGCCGGCGATCCGTACTGCAGCCGCCTGGTGTTCGAGGCCGAGATCGAGGAGCTGACGGCCTACGGACTGGACGTCACTCTCCAGTGTAGCATGCCGGCCGCCGAATGCCGGGGCCGATTCCGCGGAGGGCCGTTCGACCTGGTGCGCGAGATGGCGGAGGTCTGGTTCCGCGGGCGCGACCGGATCACATTCCACGATCCGCTCGCGGCGGCCTGCATCTTCGAGCCGGGCCTCTGCAGATACGAGCAGGGATGCGTCAACGTGGATACTTCGCCCGGTGAGGCATTCGGCCGGACCCGCTTCGACCGCGAGCCCGGTGGGCCTCACAGCGTCGCGGCCGAGGTGGACGCGGAGCGCTTCTTCGAACACTACTTCCGCGTGACCGACGCGTTCCGATCCGCCTGACGCCGTCCGCTAGCTTGTCTTTCCCGCGGCATCGAGGATGGCGCTTACCAGCGCCTCCGATCCCTCCAAGAACTCCAGGTCGGCCTGCACGGCGTAGATCGGAAGCGGCGTTGGCGCATCGAGCAGGCGTTCCACCTTGGCGGCATCCTTCTCGGTCGTCAGCACGCCAATGCAGTCTTGCCCATCCGCCTGCCTGAGCACGCGCTCGATCTGGCTGCGCGTGTACTTCTCGTGGTCGGAGAAGACGCTGTGCAGCACCAGATCGCAACCGGCGTTCGTTAGCATCAGCCGGAACGATTCCGGATTGCCGATCCCGCAGAAGGCCGCCCAGCAGCCGGTGCGGATGCGGCTCAGGTCGGTCGCCGGCTTCTCGTTGGAGAGCAGCCGGCGCAGCCCGGTCGGGTTGGAGTCGCAGACTGCCATAGGCGCTTTCGGTGCATATCGCCCCAGCCGCTTCTTGACGGTTCGCAACCGTTCGCTTGAGACGAGTCCGGCCCGGGTAATGACAAGAACGTCCGCCCTGGCGAGCTCCCTGAGGGGCTCCCGGAGCAGGCCCCGGGGAAGCAGGTGGCCGCCTCCGAATGGCCAGACGGCGTCCACCAGGACTATGTCCAGATCCCGGGCGAGCCGGCGGTGCTGGAAGCCGTCGTCCAGGATCACCAGTTCCGCGCCGTGGCGGCTGACGGCTTCGCGGGCGCCCCGCACCCGCTTCGGATCGACCACTATCGGTGTATCCGCCACCTGGCGCGCCAGCAGTTCGTTCTCATCGTCCACCCCCAGCCGCTCATGCCGTCCGTATCCCCGGGAAAGGATGGCGGCGTTCAGCTTGTGAATGGCCAGCAGCCGCGCCAGCCAGGCGACAAAGGGCGTCTTGCCGGTTCCTCCGGCGGTGATGTTGCCGACGCTGATGACCGGCACGTCGGCCTTGATCTGCTTCCTGGCGCCGGTGTGGTAGAGGCAGTTGCGCACCGAGACCGCTGCTGCGTAAGCCCATTCGGCAGCGGTCAACGTTCCCCGGAGCACGGTGAGGCCCACGCTTCGCTGCTGCGGGTCGATCACCGCGCGATGCAGTCGGAATAGACCGGCGCCGAACTCCATTTGAGTTTTCCTTCTGCACTCTCGGCTGAGGCCGCGCCGCAAAGCGTCTGCGGCGTCCGTGCGCGTTGCACGACGGCACGTTTTGCGGTAAGAATACCGGACGGGAAGTCGCATCACAAGCCATACCTGCGAAACGTTCCGGGAGGAGCCAGCATGTTGAGAGTCGGCATCATCGGTCTGGGCGGAATGGGCACGAAGCATCTGGACTGCTACTCCAAGGTCGACGGGGCAGAGGTGGTTGCCGTCGCCGACTGCCGGGAAGAGAAGCTCCAACCCGGCATAAGCTCAACGGAGATCAACATCGGTGATCTGTCGGCCAGCGTCGACCCCGACCGTCAGGAACTCTACTCGGAAGGTATGGAACTGATCGCCGACGAGAACCTTGACGTAGTCGACATCTGTCTTCCCACCTTCCTTCACGCCGACTACACGGTGGCCGCGCTGCAGGCCGGCAAGCACGTCCTGTGCGAGAAGCCCATGGCACTGACGGCGGGGGAGTGCGACCGCATGTTGGCCGCGGCGGCCGATGCGCCGGGGAAGTTGATGATCGCCCACTGCGTTCGGTTCTTCCCGGAGTACGCCTACCTCAAGTGTACCATGGAATCCGGTCGCCTGGGCAGGCTTACGCAGCTTGACATGTGGCGCGGGGGCAGCCCGCCCACCTGGTCGTGGGAAGACTGGCTCCTGGACCACAAACGCAGCGGCGGCTTCCTTCTGGACCTGCACATACACGACGCGGACTTCGTCCAATACCTGTTGGGGGCGCCGCGGGCGGCTCTCAGTCGCGGGCAGAAGGGCATCAGCGGCGGCTACGACGTCGTGACTACCCAATACATCTTCGACGATCCGGCTGCAGTCACGGTGGGGGCGAATATGGGCATGTCCACCGGGTTCGGGTTCAACGCCAGGTTCCAGGCGGTTTTCGAAGGAGGCAGCCTCGGGTACGACATGGCGTCCGGGAAGCCGCTGAGCGAGGCAACCGACGACGGTGTCTCGGAACCGAACATACCGGCGGACGACGGTTATGTCGCCGAGATCGAGTACTTCGTCGACTGCATCGAGCGGGGGGAGGCGCCGACCGTCGTCACGCCGGAGAGCGGCGCTTTGTCCGTGCGCATCTGCGCGGCGGAGCTGGAGTCGATCGAGTCCGGAAGAATCGTCGAACTCGGGTAGCCGGGCCGGTCATCCGCGATTCCCTTTGAGCCGCTCCACGATGTCGGCGAGGGCGTTGAGCGCCTCCAGAGGCGTCATGGACGCCGTGTCGAGCGCCAGTAGCTCCTCGCGTATCTTGGCGTCCATCGGCTTGAAGAGCGGAAGCTGTACCATGGCCGGCCGCCCGGCGGGGTCGGCGGCATTCGCCTTGGCACGCGGCACGAACCGGGCTTCGTCATTCGGGCCGATGGCGTTCTCTTCCAGGTACTCGAGGATGTCCTGCGCCCTCTCGACCACGTCCGTCGGCACGCCGGCCAGTTTGGCCACGTGGATCCCGTAGCTGCGGTCCGTTGCGCCGGGAACCACGCGGTGCAGGAACACCACCTGCCCTTCCCACTCGCGTACCGCCATGTTCACGTTCCGCACCCCCTTCGCGGAGTGGGCCAGTTGGGCCAGCTCGTGGTAGTGCGTTGCGAACAGCGTTCGGGCGCCGACGTGGTTGTGGACGTGCTCTGCCGTCGCCCAGGCGATGCTGACTCCGTCGAACGTGCTGGTGCCGCGGCCCACTTCGTCGAGGATGATCAGGCTGGCCGAGGTCGCGTTATTCAGGATGTTGGCCACCTCGGTCATCTCGACCATGAAGGTGCTCTGGCCGCGCTGCTGCTCGTCGCTGGCGCCCACGCGTGTGAATATACGGTCCGCCAGGCCGATGGAGGCCTCCTTCGCAGGCACAAACGAGCCGACCTGCGCCATGAGGACAATGAGTGCAGTCTGCCGGATGTAGACGCTCTTTCCCGCCATGTTCGGGCCGGTGATGATGAGCAGCGTGCCTTCCTTCTCGCCCAGATCGATGTCGTTCGGCACGAATTGATCGTCCAGCAGGCGCTCCAGCACCGGGTGACGGCCGTCCTGTATCAGCAGCTTGCGTTCGTCGGCTACAGTCGGGCGCACGTATCGATGCTCGTCCGCTACCGTGGCGAGCGAGGCAAGCGTGTCCAGCACGGCGAGAGCCTCGGCCGTGGCCTGCAGACGCTCCGTATACCCGCTGACCTCCTCGCGGACCTGCTGGAATATCTCGTATTCCAGCTCCTTCGCCCTTTCTCCGGCGCCGAGGACGGTCGATTCGCGCTCCTTCAGCTCGGGGGTGATGTAGCGTTCGGCGTTCTTCAGGGTCTGTTTGCGGATGTAGTGTTCGGGCACCTTGTCCTTGTGGGTGTTCGTGACCTCGATGTAGTAGCCGAACACCTTGTTGAATCCGACCTTGAGCGAGGGTATCTCCGATCGCGCGCTTTCCTCGGCCTCGAACCGGGCTATCCAGCTCTTGCCCTCGCGGGCTGTCAGCCGAAGCTCGTCCAACTCGGGGCTGTAGCCGTCACGGATCAGGCCGCCGTCGGTTATCACGGCGGGGGGATCGGTCTTGACGGCCGTTGCGATGAGGCCTTCCACTTCGGGCAGCGGGTCGATTGTGTCGCGGGTGCGACAGAGCAGGTCCGAGCGGCAGTCTTCCAACAACAGCTTCAGGTCCGGGAGTCCGGATAGCGACTGCTGTAAGGCGATCAGGTCCCGAGCATTCGCGCGGGCGGTGTGCACCTTGGTGGTTAGGCGCTCGATGTCGTAGATCTCGCGGAGTCGCTCCGCCAGCTCGCGGCGCAGCGTCCGCTCGGCATGAAGCTCCTGGACGGCGTCCAGCCGGGCCTCGACCTCTTCCCGCCGGCGCAGCGGAGTCAATAGCCAGCGTCTGAGCTGGCGTGCGCCCATCGGCGTGCAGGTGCGGTCCAGCACGTGCAGGAGCGTGCCTTCGCGGGATCCTCCGCGCATGGTCTCGGTCAGTTCCAGGCTGCGGCGTGTGGTCGCGTCCAGCACCAGGTAACGGTCGCCGGCAAACGGCTCGATCTTGCGGATGTGGCCCAGCGCGGTCTTCTGCGTCTCCTGCAGGTAGCCCAGAAGGGCGCCTGCTGCGCCCAGCGCCGGGCCCATGTCCTGGCAGCCAAAGCCGTCCAGCGTTCGTGTGCCGAAGTGGTCGTTCAGCCGACGGCGGCCTTCCTCCTGGGAGAACTCCCACGGCTGGCGGCGCGTGAGCAGGCAGTCCTCCGGCAGGGCGGCTAGCCCTGGATGGGGTTCTGCATCCGACGCCGGCTGAGGCAGCAGGCATTCGGCCGGGCCGATCCGTTGCAGGCTGTCTCGCAGGGATTCTATGGGCACCTCCTCGGCCTCGAACCGGCCGGTGCTCAGATCCACCCAAGAGATGCCGGCCGTCTCGCCGTCGAGCGCTACCGCCACGCAGTAGTTGTTGGACCGGCTGTCCAGGATGTGGTCCTCGGTCAGCGTTCCGGCCGTGATGACGCGGATCACGTCGCGGTCGACCAGCCCTTTCGCCTCGGCGGGGTCCTGCACCTGCTCGCATATGGCCACCCGGTGGCCGGCCTGGACCAGGCGCTTGATGTAGTTGTCCGCGGCATGATGCGGGAAGCCGGCCATGGGGACGGCGTTGGCCCCCTTGTCCCGGCTGGTCAGCGCCAGGCCCAACTCGCGTGCGCAGATTTTGGCGTCGTCCAGGAACACTTCATAGAAATCGCCCATTCGGAAAAGAAGCACGGCGTCCTCGTGCTTCTTCTTGAACGCCATGTACTGCCGCATCATGGGTGTCTGGGCGGATTTAGCCATACGGGGCTTCCGGAGGGGTCTTGTGGCGACGTGACTTGGTAGGATATAGGTGAGGCGGCGCTTTGTCAATTTGCGGGAGGACGGCGGACGGTGCGTCGCTTATCCCGCGCGGCCCGGCCACGGAGAATGGGGTGGCGGCAGCAGTTTCTTGAACGGAGGAAGCGGCAGTGAAGCGATGCCCGGAATGCGGCGCGGACGCAGAGCCCGGTTCGGACCGCTGCGTGGAATGCGGCGCGCGCCTGTTGACCGGCAAGGTCGCGCCTCCGGCCCCGCCGCCGGAGCCGGACGAGCAGGGGGTGCCCGAGCGCGGTCTGCACTGGGTGCTGGAGACGATTCCCGGCCTGGCCATGCCGGCCGTACTGGTATACGCGATTCCCTTCCTGCTGTTGGTGTGGCTGTGCATGGCCGGGGGCGCCTACCTCATGACGCACGGCAGCGGGTACACGTATGTGTTCATGGCTGTGCCGGGCATCTTCCTGCTTGCCTGCGCTGCCCTGGGGTATGGCTGTGCCGTCGCCTGGTTGCTGGCCGGAGAGGTGTGCAATCCCATCGATGCGGCCGTGGACTTCAAGCTTCGCCACTGGTTGACTCTGTTCCTGCTGGTGACGACTCCGCTGGGGCTCGCCTTCGCCTTTCTTGGCTGAAAGAGCGGTCTTGTCGGACGTCGACCGACCGGTTACCATCATGGCAGTCTGCAGCGAAAGGAGCGAGGCAGGATGGTGCGGCTGTGCCCGAAGTGCGGAAGACGGGTCGACCTGGAAGCCAGGTTCTGCGGCGGCTGCGGCGAAAGACTTCCGAAGGCGAGCGCGGACTTCGGAGCCGATGATGCGGACCGCGAGCCCGGCGCGCTGCTGCTCGCAGCGGAGTGGTTCTTCGAGCTGTTCCCCGGCCTCTTGCGCCCCGGCGTGACCGTCTTCTCGGTCCTCGCTCTCGCGGTAGCACTGGGAGTATGGACGCTGGCCGCCTTCGTCGGCTCGTTCGGCGCCATCATCAGCGCCTTCTTCATCGGCGGCTTCGGGGTGGTTGTCTACTGGACGGCCATAAGCTGGATGATGTACGGCGAGATGGCCCTGCCGTCCGAAGCGATGGCCGACTTCTCCAGCAAGCAGTGGATGACGTTTATGATGCTTACGTTGGTGCCGATGGCGGCCGTCATCTACTACTCCAAGGCACGCGTCGGGCGGACCGGGAACGCGTTCCTTCCGGCCTCGAGACCCGCGCACGAAGTGCTGTGGGCCGGGGCCCCCGCCGCCGATATGACTTTGACAGGGCGCCCGGTTTGCCGTATACTAAGCGCTTCTACGCCCTCCGGGCGAGGGGTATGCGTTTGCCCTCCTTCAGTGCGGAAACCGTCGATGAAGACTTATCTTGCCAGAAAAGAGGACTACAAGAACAACCGGCGCTGGTATCACGTGGATGCCACGGATAAGGTTCTCGGGCGCGTCTCGACTCGGATTGCCATGGCCCTGATGGGCAAGGATACTCCGGAGTACACGCCGCACGTGGACACGGGCGCCTACGTCGTCGTCACCAACGCAGAAAAGGTTCGCCTCACCGGTCGAAAGGCGCTGCAGAAGACCTACGACCGTTACAGCGGCTATCCGGGCGGGCGCAAGGAGGTGACGTTCGAGGAGATGCTCGAGAAGCATCCGGAGCGGATCATCAAGGAAAGCGTCCGGCGCATGCTGCCGAAAAACAAGCTGGGTGCGCAGATGCTCAAGAAACTTAAGGTCTATGCAGGTCCCGAGCACCCGCATACATATCACAAACCGTCTGAGTTGCCCGTCTGAACCGTCGGGCGGCGAGTGGATTCCAGTAGATTTGAGGAAACACGCAGAACATGGCTGACGACTATATCTGGGGAACAGGGCGCCGCAAGACGGCCGTTGCCAGGGTAAGGATCCGACCGGGCACCGGCGTGGTCGAGGTGAACGGCCGGGACATGGAGGACTACTTTCCCCGAGAGGATCATCAAGGTCGCGTGCTGCAGCCCCTTCGGGTCACGCACAACCAGGGCCGCTATGACGTGTTCGTGAACGTGCAGGGCGGCGGGATCACCGGCCAGACCGGCGCGGTGAGGATGGGGCTCTCGCGTGCGCTGCTGAAGAGCGACGCGTCCCTGCGCGACACCTTGAAGGAATACGGCTTGCTGACGCGCGACGACCGAATGGTCGAACGCAAGAAATACGGACGGCGCGGCGCGAGGCGTTCGCCGCAGTTCAGCAAGCGCTGATCGCTGCCGAACCGATTCAATAGAAAGACGCCCGGCGTCTGGGTTGCCGCCGGGCGTCTTGCCATGTACGCGATCGGCTTCGGCTACTCTTCCTCAAGCTCCGCCACGAGCTCGTCCGGCAGGTTGAAGTTCGAGTACACGTTCGTCACGTCCTCGTCGTCCTCCAGCTCGTCCATCATCTTCAGCACTTTTCGGCCGTCGTCCACGTCCAGATCCACGTATGACTCGGGCACCTGCGTTATCTCGGCCGACTCGCACTCCAGCCCCGCCGCCGCCAGGCTTCCCTTCACGCTCTGGAGTTCCTTGGGATCGCAGCTCACCTCGTAGACGCCGCCCGCGCCCTGGAAGTCATCCGCGCCGGCCTCGATGGCAGCGTCGAACGCCTCTTCCTCCGTCATGGAGTCCAACTGGACGATGACCATTCCCTTGGTCTTGAAGCTCCATGAGACGCAGCCGGTGGTGCCCAGTTCGCCGCCGTGCGAATCGAATATCCTGCGCACGTGCGCGCTGGTGCGGTTGCGGTTGTCGGTCAGTGCGTCCACCATCACGGCGACGCCGCCCGGACCATAGCCCTCGTAACGGACCCCCTCGACCTCCTCGCCTTCCAGCTCGCCGGCGCCTTTGAGGATCGCCCGCTCGATGTTGCTCTTGGGCATGTTCGCGGCTTTGGCTGCCTCGACCGCATACTTCAGTTCGAGGTTCGTGTCCTCATCCTTGCCGCCGGTGCGCGTGGCGGTCATGATCTGTTTCGCCAGACGGCTGAAGATCTTGCCGCGGCGCTTGTCTTCCTTCGCCTTCTTGTGCTTGATCCCGGCCCAATGTGAATGCCCAGCCATGTGTCCTATCTCCCGTGCATGTGAAGTGTTCAGTGTCTCACCCGCAGTCGTGAAGCTCCCCGGACCACCAGACGTAGGGCGGTGGCGGCTTCTTCTTGCGGCGCACGGGCACCGGGCCGCACAGCACGTCGGCCGTTATGTTCGGATAGCGCATCGGAGGTATTTCCGTCGCGGATGTAGGGGCAGGGAACTGAAGATCTCAATTCGTTCCCCTACACATTATATGTCAAGAAGGCGCCGCAGGAAAGATCGGTCGGTCGCGCCACGGTTGAGGGGCATTCGACGGCGCATGTATAATCGCGCGCACTCTACCCCAGAGGGTGCCGATGGACTCCCGCCCTGAAGACCATCAGACCGGCCAAGCGCCTCCTCGCGGCAGCTTCGCGTTGTTGATGCTCGCGATGCTGGCGGTCTGCCTGCTCGCCGGCCTCCTCCTGAACAAGGAGACGGCGCAAACACGCCTGGCCAGAGCGGCCCGGGCTGTGCTGCCGCCCGTGGCCGAGTCGGGGCGGAACGCCGTGGTCCAGCTCGAGGGGAGGGCCTTCGTGCTGCCGGTGCGGCCCGAGTTCGACCACGCCGAGGCGATCCGGCTTGCCTTGCGACTGGAAGCAATGTCCGCTAAGGAGTTGCGCACTCAGGCGGGCGAGAGCGCATATGCTTCGCTCGGTACGGAACTCGCGGACCTGTTGAGAGTGGATGAAGCCCGAGCCCGCGTGGTGCTCCACGCGCTGGGACTGGCCGCTACGGAAAGCCGCCTCGCCCTCCGCACCGTGAGCGAGGAGGCCCGTGTGTTTGCGGAGCACGCCGATGCATGGCCCGAGGCGGCTGAGGCGCTGGAACGCGACTTCGGTCTCTCGGAGCGGACGGTGCAGGCCTTGCGCGGCGAGCTGTGCCGCTTCTCCCTCGAACGCGCGTTTGATTCCCGCAGGTCCCTGCGGGAGGCGCGCGATGCCCTGGCGAAGCACGCCGACCTGATACCGGGACAGGCGGACGCCGTTCTGGCGATGGCGGGCGCCCTGAAGCTGCGTGCCGCCGGATCCGAGGCGAATGCGGCACTGCGCATCGTGGAGCGCAAACGTCCCGACCTGGCCGATCTGCTCAGCCGGGAACGCTGAACGGCACCGCAGTTGCTGCGGATAGGGCGGCTCAGTTTGAGCCGGACGTACCTCCGCCGCACCTCCAGTGCAAGATGCCGGAGCTTGCCGATGAAGATCTGCCAGGCCGTTGTCGAGGCGGATGGGCGCACCGTGTTGGAACGGGTGCCTATCGCCGTTTCGGTGTGGGACCGGTTCCGGGGCCTGATGCTGCGCAAGTCGCTTCAGCCCGGGGAGGGGCTGCTGCTGACGCACTGCAGCAGCGTGCATACCTGCTTCATGCGCTTTCCCATTGACGTCGTCTACCTGAACCGGAATCAGGAGGTCGTCAAGGTGGTGGAGGGGCTGAAGCCCTACCGCGCCTCCTGCTGCCTGGGCGCGGACAGCGTGCTTGAGGCAGCGTCCGGCTGGGCGCGCAGGGCGGGGGCACGGATCGGCACGCGGCTGAACTTCCCGCCGATAACACTGGAGAACTGAGCCCCAGAACAGAAGACCGGCGCCGCGCGTGGGCGGCACCGGCCTTGGGGTTACGATCTGCGGTGGGTGCTACTTCGCCTGGTTCTCGGGCCGAAGTGCCCTCACGGCGGCGCCGGCCCGCCACATCTCCGAGTTCTTTATCTCGTCGAGTTCGGCTTGGAGCTTCTCGGCGTAGTCCGGGGCGCTGTTCGCCTCTAGCACTATTCGCGTCTCCGTGCCATCCTTCACGCTCTCGTAGAGGTCGTCGAATACCGGCTCGACAGCCCCACGGAACCTGTCCTTCCAGTCCAGTGCCCCTCGCTGCGCGGTGGTGCTGCAGTTGGCGTACATCCAATCCATGCCGTTCTCGGCCACCAGCTTGATCAGGCTCTGGGTGAGTTCCTCGACGGTCTCGTTAAACGCCTCGCTGGGGCTGTGGCCGTGTTTGCGCAGCAGGTTGTACTGGGCCTCCATCACGCCGGCCAGACAACCCATCAGCACGCCGCGCTCGCCGGTCAGATCGCTCCAGACCTCGTGCTCGAAGGTGGTGGGGAAGAGGAACCCCGACCCGATGCCGATGCCGATGGCCAAGCAGCGCTCCTCGGCGCGACCGGTGGCGTCCTGGAACACGGCGAAGCTGCTGTTGATGCCGCTGCCTTCCAGGAAGTTGCGGCGCACCGACGTTCCCGAGCCCTTCGGCGCGACGAGGATCACGTCCAGGTCCTCCGACGGCACGATGCCCGTCTGGTCGCGGTAAACGATGGAAAACCCGTGCGAGAAGTAGAGTGCGTCGCCGGGGTTGAGCTTCTCCTTGATCTTCGGCCAGAGGATCATCTGCGCGGCATCGCTGACCAGGTACTGGATGATGGTTCCGCGTTCGACCGCTTCCTCGACCGGGAACAGCGTCTCGCCGGGCACCCATCCGTCGGCGACCGCCTTGTCCCAGTCCTTCTTGAACTCAGGTGCCTGCCCGATGATGATGTTGAAGCCGTTGTCGCGCATGTTCAGCGACTGAGCCGGGCCCTGCACGCCGTAGCCGATGATGGCGATCTGCTCGTCCTTGAGGACCTCTCGTGCCTTTTCCAACGGAAACTCGTCACGCGTTATGACGGTTTCCTCCACTCCACCGAAGTTAATCTTGGCCATGACGCAACTCCTGGCTAATGGTTTGCTCGGGGTGCATGGGAAGGGGCTGAGCACTCCGGCGCGCAGCCCGGACGGCTATTCTGGCAATTCAGGGCAGTTTTTTCAAGCGTATCCGCACGTCGCGCATCGCGTTGCGTGCCCCGGTGCCATCTGCTCTAATCTACCTTTCCTGTGGAGGACGCGCGATGAAGACCGCCTACTTCGACTGTTTCAGCGGCATCAGCGGGGACATGTGCCTGGGCGCCCTGGTGGACGCCGGCGTGCCGATCGAGAAGCTTCAAAACTCCCTCGCGCAACTGGATGTGCCGGGTTTCAGGCTGGCCGCGGACAAGGTGCTGCGCTCCGGCATCGGCGCCAGCCACGTGAAGGTCATGATGGACGAGGCGGAGCACCACCCGCACCGCGGCCTGCATACCATCCTGCGCATCATCGAGGACAGCGGGCTGCCCGCCGGTGTGGTCCAGCGAAGCTCCGCCGTGTTCCAGGCACTGGGCGAGGCCGAGGCGCACGTCCACCGCACGGACGTGGACCACGTCCATTTCCATGAAGTCGGGGCCGTGGACGCGATATGCGACATCGTCGGCACAGCCATCGGCCTGGCCCACCTCGGGATCGAGAAGGTGCTGTTCTCGACAATCCGTCTCGGCGGCGGCACGGTGAAGGCCGCACACGGGACGCTGCCGGTGCCGGCGCCGGCGACGGCCGAACTGGTGAAGGGGCTCCCCTCGGAGGGCGGACCGGTGGACGTGGAGCTGACGACGCCCACGGGTGCCGCGATCCTTCGGGCGTTGGGCGAACCGCACCCGAGTTGGCCGGCGATGTCGGTCCAGAAGGTCGGCTATGGGGCCGGCACGCGCGAGATGGATCACCACCCCAACGTCCTCCGGCTTGCGATCGGAGACACGCCGCCGAAGACTGGCGCCGGTAGCGACTGCATCTGGGTGCTCGACACGAACCTGGACGACATGACCGGCGAGGAGATCGGTTACTGCACCGAGAAGCTCATGCAAGCCGGTGCCCTGGATGCGTTTACGACGTCAATACAGATGAAGAAGGGACGACCGGGCGTGCGGCTGACCGTGCTGTGCGAACCCGCGGAACTGGCGCAGATGGAGGGTGCGATCTGGAAGCATACCTCAACCCTGGGCATCCGCCGGACGTTCAGCCAGCGCTCGAAACTAGGGCGGGAGACCGAGCGGATCGAGACGCCCTGGGGGCCGGTGGACGTGAAGATAGCCTACCTCGGCGACGACGTGGTGCGCCGCGAGCCGGAATACGAGGACTGCCGCGCCATCGCGGAGGCGCACGGAGTTTCCCTTCGGGAGGTCTATCGGGCCGCCCTGCGCGGGTGATCGGTGTGCTACATGGACCCGATGGAGATCGACGGCAGCTATCTGGAAGGGGGCGGACAGATACTGCGCACCGCCTGCGGGCTGTCCGCCGCGACCGGACGCGCCTGTCGCATAGTCAACATGCGCAAGGGACGCCCCGCTCCCGGTATGGCTGCCCAGCACCGGGCCGCGGTGATGGCGCTGGGAGACGTCTGCAACGCGCGGATTGAGGGGGCGGAGGTCGGGTCCACGGAGTTGCTCTTCGAGCCGGATGAACTTGTGCTGCCGAAGGAGTTGGAGGTTCAGGTCGGCACGGCCGGGGCCGTGACCCTTGTGATGCAGGGCCTGCTGATTCCGCTCGCTGTTGCCGCCAGAAAGATCAGGATCCGGGTGGAGGGCGGGACTCACGTTGCCTGGTCGCCGACCGCCGATTACTTCGAGAGCGTTTTCCTCGCTTGCCTCCGCCGGATGGGCGTGCACGTGGAGGTGGAGGAATGCCGGCTCGGCTTCTATCCCAAGGGCGGTGGGCTTATGCGCCTGACGGTTCATCCCGGCCATATCAGGCCCCTCGAACTGTCGGAACGCGGCGTTCTGAAATCCGTGACCGTACGCAGTATGGCAACGGAGAACCTGCGGAAGGCGGAGGTCGCAGAGCGGCAGGTGGCCGGTTTCGGCGAAGTCCTCGAACCAGATGTGACGGAGGCCGAGTACGTCCGGTCCCGTTCGACCGGCACCGCCGTGCTGGGGCTGGCGCAGTATGCGAACACGCGGCTTGCGGCGTCGTCTCTGGGGAAGCGGGGCAAGCCGGCGGAGGAGGTGGGGCGCGAGTGCGCCGAATCACTTGACGCACAGATGAAATCGGGCGCCTGTCTCGACGAGCATATGGCCAATCAGATTCTGCCCTACCTTGCGCTGGCCGGCGGCCGGTCCCGAGTGAGCGTTGCCGGCGTGACCGCCCACTGCCGGACGAACATGTGGGTGATCGAGCAGTTCCTGCCGGCGCGCTTCAACGTCGACGAGAAAAGGGGCCTAATCGAGTGCCGCACGTGACGGCGGCCGGACCGGCTATAGCAGGCAGGACGCTCGGGTCGTACGCCCGGCCCGGGTTTCGATGCACCCACCTAAGACGCCCGATCAGACTTAGGAGTCGGGATGGCCCCACACCCACTTGTCGCGTTGTTGGTTCCACGTTGACATTCAGGAATCGGGCACCTGGAATGCCGGCGAGCCAGAGGGCTTCGAGGGGAGAGCGCGTCGGCCAAGCCTGGCCTGTCTATCGAGAGCGAAACAATGGCGGGGTCTTCTCGACATGATGAGCTGAGTGCATTGGCCTTCAGCGAGTGGACTTGCCTGTCGGTTAACCAGGTCAACACATCCTGCTTCAAGTCGCTACCTGAGGCTACCTGGCCGTTGTCCCGGCCTGTTGATGCGGGGAGGTCCCGTCCCGTCCTCCAAGCAGCCGCAGCAGTTTCAGAAGTTCATCCGCAATCCAGATGGAACTGGATGTCAGGAATATCAGCAGCCAGTCGGAAGCTGTCAGGTGCGTTGTCCCGAAAAGCAACTGCCCGGGACCGGTGTGGACGACCAGCGCCTGTAAGATGATGGCTGTGCCCAGACCCACCAGCACCCACCGGTTCGTGGCAAGTCCAATCTTGAAGATGGACTGGTAGCGAGACCGTGCGTTAAGTGCCTGAAACCATTGGAAAGCCGCCATGGTAGTGAACGCGACCGTTCGAGCGTGTGCCAGGGAGCCGTTGGCCAGCTGGTGGTGGAAGAGGGTCAACGTGCCGGCGGCCATGACCAAGGTCAGGATGCCAATGCGACGGCCGAGGGGCCAATCGATAATGGGGGCGCGCGGGTCTCGGGGCGGTTGGTCGAGCACGTCGCCGTGCCGAGGTTCCACCCCCAGCGGCACCGTGCACGCTCCGTCAGTCACCAGGTTCACCCACAGGATCATGACGGCGGTGAGCGGGAGGTCGAGGCCAAGCAGCAGGGCGCCGAGCAAGGTCAGGATCTCGCCTGTGTTTGTGCACAGCAGGAAAAAGACCACCCGCTGCAGATTGCTGAAGATCACACGGCCTTCCTCGACAGCGTGGACTATGGTGGCGAAATTGTCGTCGGTCAGCACCATGTCCGCCGCTTCCTTGGCCACTTCAGTGCCCGCCTGCCCCATGGCCACCCCTATGTCGGCGCCTTTCAGAGCGGGAGCATCGTTGACGCCGTCCCCGGTCATGGCCACGACCTGGCCCGAATCTTTGAGCGCTTCCATTATCTTGAGCTTCTGAGCCGGTGCGACGCGTGCGAAAACGCCTTCGCGCATTGCCGTTTCCGCCAACTCGCGCGCTTCCATCGACTCAACGTCTTCGGTAGACAGTGCTTTGCCGTCCTGGACGATGCCAACCTGCCGGGCTATGGCCAGGGCTGTGGTGGCGTGGTCGCCGGTTATCATTATGGGCTGGATGCCGGCCCTCTTCGATTCTGCCACCGCATCAAAGCTCTCGTCTCGCGGCGGATCGAGCATTGCCCACAGGCCGACCAAGGTGAGTCCGTACTCGGCGTCTTCCTGCTGCAAGCGGTCTTTGTCCTGACCCACTTCGCGCCAGGCTGCGGCCATAACGCGCATGGCCTCGTCCGCAAACTCTCGGGCAACCTGCTCGACCCGCTCCCTTCGGCGCTGGTTCATCTCGACGCGCTCGTCGCCCACCTGCAGGTGAGAGCAGTAGCCCAGAAGCCGGTCCGGCGCGCCTTTGACCAGCAGCACTCTTTCCTCGCGGGTCTGCTCCAGATGGAGCGTGGCCATGTATTGACGTGCACTGGAGAAAGGGATCTCGTGGATGCGCTCGGTCTCATTATGCAGTTGCTCGGGATTCAGTCCGCCCTTGCGTGCCACCGCTATCAGCGCTCCCTCGCTGGGGCTGCCTTGCACGGACCAGGTTTCGTCCTGGTGCTTCAGTACCGCGTTATTGGCCAGCGCACCGATCCGAAGGAGCCTGCTGAGATCCTCAGGCAACTGCTCCAACACCTCGCCGTCCTTCGTGCGGATTTCGCCTTCCGGATCGTATCCCTCGCCGGTTGCCTCGTAGAACTCTTCTCCCGCCCACATGCGCCGCACAGTCATCTGGTTCCGGGTGATCGTGCCGGTCTTGTCCGAGCATATGACCGTGACCGACCCGAGCGTCTCGACCGCCGGCAAGCGGCGCACGATGGCGTGGCGGTCGGCCATCCGACGGACTCCCAGCGCCAGGGTAACGCTGATAACCGCGGGTAGGCCTTCTGGGATGGCCGAGACAGCCGCGGCCACCGAGAACAAGAGCATCTCTATAAACTCGTGACCTCTCATCAGGCCTACGCCAAACACCAGTCCGGCGAACGCGACGCCCAATACGCCCAGGAAACCGCCTAGCTTGTGCATGCGTTTCTGAAGAGGCGTCTTCTCCCGCCGGGTTGCCTGGACCTCTCCGGCGATGTGCCCCATCTCGGTGTCCATTCCCGTGCTCACTGCGATGGCTCGTCCCCTGCCGTCCGTCACGCTGGTGGACATCCAGACCATGTTGCAGCGGTCAGCCACGGGGGTGTCCGCGCCGGTTTCGTCCGGCCCCTTCGCCACCGGTTGCGACTCTCCCGTCAGCGCCGATTCGTCAACGTGCAACTCGTCGGCCTGAAGCACACGTGCGTCTGCTGCCACGCGATCACCGCTCTCCAGCACCAGCACATCCCCGGGCACGAGTGTCCGGGCGTCCACAACCTCCGGGGCTCCGTCGCGCAGAACCTTCGCGCGGGGCGCAGACATCTCCCGCAAGGCTGCCAGCGCGCCCTCCGCCCGCCACTCCTGCACGAATCCCAAAACGGTATTCAGCGCCACCACGCCCAGGATCACGCCGGCATCCACTATGTGCCGGGCGACCATCGAGACAACTGCTGCGCCAAACAGAAGGTAGATGAGCGGATTGTGAATCTGCCGCACCAGCAGGTGAACCGGGCTGATGCCCTCTTTGCCTCTCAGCTCGTTCTCGCCGTACTGCTCAAGCCGCAGTTCGGCCTCCTTCCGGCTCAGGCCCTCCGCGCTTGATTCAATGCGCTGCAGCACTTCCTCGGGCTCCAGCGCATGCCACTGCACATCCTGGCTTGTGGACAAGTTCGGCCCTCCTGTTGGCGCCTCCTGGTGCTGCCGGCCGTTCTGCCCGCGCTAAGCAGGCAGGCACGCGAGCACGTACTCCTTGGACAATATGCAACACAGTTTGCGTCTGCAAGTGCCCGCGCCCGGGCGGACGGGTCGTCTCCCCGACGCCGCTCGGGCAAGCCGGCGGAGGAGGTGGGGCGCGAGTGCGCCGAAGCACTTGATGAACAGATGAAATCGGGCGCTTGTCTCGACGAGCATATGGCCGATCAGATTCTGCCCTACCTCGCGCTGGCCGGTGGCCGGTCCCGAGTGAGCGTTGCCGGCGTGACCGCCCACTGCTGGACGAACATGTGGGTGATCGAGCAGTTCCTGCCGGCGCGCCTCAGCGTCGACGAGAAAAGGGGCCTAATCGAGTGCCGCACGTGACGGCGGCCGGATCAGTCTCGAGTCCACCAGCGCGCTCAGCAGTTGGACCAGGAAGCCAATGAGGGCGAAGTAGAGGCCCAGCGTCAGCAAGTAGCCGCCTATCCAGACCGTGACGATCAGCGACACTGTGAACGCCAGCCCCAGGGCGCTCAGCAGAAGGCGCACCATGCCCTGCCGGAGGTGCGGGTCCAGGGCCGTTATGCACGCCAGAAGGCCCGGAAGCAGCCCCAGACACAGGATCAGCCAGCCCAGGAAGCCAACGCTGTAGCCCATCTGGTAGCCGCTGATGGACGTCCTGAACGGACCCTCGATCTTCACTGAGATGTGGTTCCACGGAAGCATGAAGCCGACCACGATCAGCAGGGCTCCCACCACCGATGCCAGCGTTCCGGGCCGTATGGGCAGGCGGTCGCAGGGCGTAGCCGGCTCGCCCATCGCTTCCAGTAGCTGCGTTCCCTCCTCGGCGGACACCTTGCCCTCCGCGACCATGGCCAGCACCCGCCTCCGATCGTCCTCGGACGCATCCGTGCCGGCAAGTGGCTGCTGCAGCCAGCCATCGCTTGCCCGTGCGAGTGCGCGAACGAACCATCTGATGCCGGCCACAAGAAGCAGGAGAAGCAGCGCGGTCACTACCGAAGCCGGCATCAGGGCGAAGACCCAGAGCCCGCGCTCCTGGACCATGCGGTAGCCGAACGGCACCAGGGCGGGCATGACGATCACCGAGTTCGCGATCCCTGCGACGGCGGACGCTATGGGACCATAACCCACCCGCTTCCACCGGAACAGCGTGTATCCGACCATGCCCGCCGTGGAGGTCTCCAGGAACAGGAGTACGAGCCATTCCAGTTCATCCATCCCAAGACTCCAGAGCGTTGTGACGCCCAGTAGCGGCCCAATGAAGACCAGGTAGGGCGCCCTGTCCCGACGGAAGGCGATGCAGACGTACATGATGACGACGACGGCGATGAAACCCATAGCCGACACAAGCAACTCGGCAGCGTCACTCGACAGAGGCACGTAGTTCATCTCATATCTCCCCATCTGACTGTTTCTGCAGAAGGTCCACGGCCTCGGCGACCGTCAGGTCGCCCGCCTCGAGCTGCCGCAGGATGCGCGACGTGGCCTCGTCTTCGCTTCCCATTGAAGCCAGCAGCAGGTTCACTGCATCCAGTTTTTTGGAGACAGTGGGATAGCTGATCCCCAGCCGCCGCTCGACCTCCTTGATGTTGCCCCGGCAGCTCAGGAACACTTCCACTACGTCCTGCAGTTCGCGCGGCAGCCTGGCCAGCCGGGGGAGGGCGAAGCTGCCGCGCAGCTCCGTCCCGCACGCGTCGCATCGCATTCCGGTAACGCGCATGCTCTCCGAGCAGATCGGGCAGGTGGTCACGAACTCGCGCGGCGATGTCATGGCCTTAGCCTCAATAATGGCCCTGTGAGAATTCTAGATAATGATGTACGCCTTTTCAATATCAATATGGGTACATATATCATTGATTCTCGGGAGGGGTGGCGGGGGGCCCGCCTGGGCGTTTGGAAGGCGGGAGTGGGTGGAAGCGGCCCGGGGGCAGGCGGGGGAGACCCCGGGGCATGTGGCTCGCACTTCGTTCACTCGCAGTAGACGCGTACCTTGTCGCCGTTCTTGCCGTCCACGTCGACCGTGACTGCTGAGAGAGCCTGGACCAGCTCGTCGGGTTCCAGTTCCGAGAGCCGGTAGGTCCACGCCCTGCGACTCCAGGCGGGTCCGAGCGTCGGAGGGCGGTATCACCGCCAATCGCCCGCCCGTCCGGATCAGCGCCATCGGCACAGGGCGGACGATCATGTGAAGGCGCCGAGTCGCGCGCGCGTTGGCTCAGGATGCCTGACCCGTCGTGTTCTGCTCCCCGTGGATGATGTTTTCCAGCGCAGCAACGTGCTCCTCGAACGCGCACCTGCCCTTCGTCGTCGCGGAGAGGAACGTGCGCGGCTTGCGTGCCACGAACCTCTTGTCCACCTTCACGTAGGCGGCCTCCTCCAGCTTCGCCAGGTGCGCGCCCAAGTTGCCGTCCGAGAGCGACAGCAGGTCGCGGACCGAAGTGAACTCGACCGACTCGCCGGGTTCAAGCGTGACCAGAGACGCCATGATGCGAAGGCGCGTTGGCTGATGGATCGTTTCGTCGAACTGTGCCATTGCTCACCTCCACGCGACGCGCATGCCGATGCCCGATCCCAGTAGTGCGCCTCCGCCGGCAAAGGCCATGATGACCGCGAAGTACGGTTCTGCTAGGAACAGCGCGGCGGTTGCCACTGCCGTCACCCCAAGACCCAGCCAGAAGAGGAGCGCGCTCCTCAGCCAGAGCCCCATCACCACGTAGGCGAACATGATCAGCGTCACACCGTAGGCCGTCATCTGCTCCTCAGTGACGGTCACCGAACGCGGCGAGGCGGCAGCAATCAGCATCACCCATAGGAAACCGTAGACGCCCAGCATCAGCCAGAACACAAACAGCGGTCGGCCGGCGGGGCTGCGGACGGGCGAACGGTGTAAGATCACGAACGTCGCTGCAATCCCGATCACATCCAGCGGCAGCCATGCCCAGTGTGCTACGCCCGGCAGGAACTGGGTCAGCAGGAAACCGACGATCCAGATCGCCCCCCAGACCATCAGCACCGCGCTGGTGCCCGCGTCGGCCAGCATCCGCCGCGTACGGGCCGCTGCGTCCCTCGCCTCGCCCAACGCGTCCAGCGCCTCCTCCTTCGTTACCTCCATGGCTCGACCTCCGACTATGGAATGACAGAACGGTGAAGAGATACCATGCAGAGCACTCTGCAAGGCAGAGTATACTAACCCCAGCCGGGCTCCGTGTCAAGAGGTAAAGGCGGGCCGCCTCTGCCGGACGCGGCGGGGCGGATGGATGCGATGAGAAACTCGTTTGCTGGCGGCTGCGGGGATTCCCGAACGGGCAGCGCCCCCGGTCTGACAGAACAGCTTGCTCCGCGAACCCCATATGCCGCTGGGCGCGGAATCATTTGAACTTTCGGCCCGCAGGTCCATCTACTACTGTAGGAGGCAACGCACTCATGGATTCCAGGGAACGAATAGCCGAAGAACTGCTCGTGATCCGAGCGCAGATGGGTGACAGATCCGCGTTCGCGGGGCTGTTCGAGCGGTACGACGCCCGGCTGCGCTATCTGATGCGGCGATTGCTCTCCGGCAGGGAGGCGGCGGAGGGCGCCGCCCAGGACGTGTGGCTGACCGTGCTGAGCCGCATCCGTTCGCTCCGCAGCCCGGGCGCCTTCCGTGCCTGGTTCTACAGGATTGCTCGGAACAGGGCGTATCAGGAACTTCGCTCACACGAGGACGTGGACCTGTCCGTGGAAGAACCGATCGAGCCCGGTCCAGAGCCGCCGGACGCGGCCGTAGCCGCGGAGGACGCCGCCCGCATACAGATTGCTCTGGGCAGTCTGCAGCCCAAGCACAGAGAGGTTCTGGTGCTGTGCTACGTCGAGCAGATGCCGTACGAAGAGACCGCCGAAGTCCTGGAGGTCCCGCTCGGGACCGTCAAATCGAGGATTTACTACGCGAAGAGCGCCCTACGGCGCGAGATGGAGGGACGGAGCAATGAAGGACACAAAGAACCTGGCAGGTGAGCTCTTGAGGCAGAACGGGCTGAATCCCGGTGTCCTCTCCGACGAGGACCGCGAAAGGCTGCGGGACATCTTCTCGCGAGACGAAGCGCGCGTGAACCGCGTGAAGTGGGTGGCGATCGTGTGTTGGGTGCTCTTCCTCGGCATACCGATCACCGGGATGCTGGTGTCAACGGTCTTCGATGCGAGCGAAGGCGGCCAGTTGGCGAGAACCTTGACGGACGTTGTCGCAATCGTGGAGATGTGCGTATTCTGGGTGGCGATTGTCTGCACCGTTTCTTGGTTCATTCGCGCGCGCTCCCTGGGACAGCGCCGAATCCTCGCCAAGCTCACCGACATCGAGCGACAGATCGCCCGCATGGGAAGCGAGGGGGGACAGCCGGACAGACTGTCCGACGAGGAGTCCACTGGCCAGGCCGCGAACGGGGCCTGACCCCGAAGCACAAAGACGCCGTCCGTTCCGGAGTGTCGGAACGGACGGCGGTCAGATCGACGGGGAGGTCGCCGCTACTTACGGTCGGCGAGGCTGTCCCAGTTCTCCTGCTGCCACTTGTAGAAGTCCTTGAGTTCAAGCTTCGACGCGGCCGCCTCGTCGAAGATGGCAATCACCTTCGGGTGCATCTGCAGCGCGGAGGCGGCGATCATGGAGGTGACGGGGCCTTCGACGGAGGCCTTGACGGCATCCGCCTTGTTCTCCCCGCTGGCCAGGAACAGTGCCTTGCGGCTGTGCAGGATGGTGTGGATGCCCATGGTGACGGCGAAGCGCGGGACGTCCGCCTCGTCGTCGAAGAACCGGGCATTGTCCTCGATCGTCTCGCGCGTCAGGGCGGTAACGTGGGTGAGCGAGCCGATGGAGGTGCCGGGCTCGTTGAACCCGATGTGGCCGTCGCGGCCGACGCCCAGCACCTGCACGTCGATGCCGCCGGCGGCGTCGATCATCGCCTCGTACTCTTCGCAGTGAGCGGAAAGGGAGTCGGCCATGCCGTCGGGCACGTGGATGTTGGCGGGCCGGATGTTGATGTGGTCGAAGAGGTTCTCGTCCATGAACCGGCGGTAGCTCTGGGGATGATCCGACGGCAGGCCGACGTATTCGTCCAGGTTGTAGGAGACGGCCTGCGAGAAATCGATGCCGTCTTCCTTGTGGGCTTTGACCAGACGCTGGTAGAGGCCGACGGGCGTGCTGCCCGTGGCCAGCCCGAGCACCAGGTTCGGCTTGGCGGCGAGCTTCTCGAGAACGAGTTCGGCGGCCAGGTCGCTCATGGCCTCGTAGTCTTTGACGATGCGTACGTCCATTGTGCGGGCTCCTTCGGGAGGTAGCAGACTGTGAGAAGGGCGTGCTGTCAGAGCGGAGCGGGGCGGTCTAGTCGTTGTGCTGGCGGCTGACGACGTCCGCGATGAAATCGACGGCGCTGCCTACGTCCTGGACCTGGAGTGCAACGTCCTCGTCCATCTCGATCTCGAACTCCTCCTCGAATGCGGCGACGAGTTCGACGCTCTGGATGGATTCGGCACCGAGATCCTGAACGAATCGGGAATCGGGCGCAATCTCCTCGGCGCGCACACCCAGCACGTCACTGACCACTTCGCAGACTCTTTCGTATACTTCTTCCCTGTCCATCTTAGTCCTCTCACGCAGAGACGAGATCAACCGAAGGCCCGGCGCCGATCGCGCTTGACCTTTTCCATCTTGGCGGGGCGCGTCAGGTCCTCCGTGTACTTGATAAGCTTGACCATGGCCTCCGTCAACTCCACCCCGCGCCTGCCCATGGCCGCGCGCGCGGTCTTGAGGGCTTCTTTGAGGCCGAGGCCCTTGCTGATGCGGCCCTCCAGGTACCAGCAGAAAGAGGGTATGTCCTTCGGCAGCACGCTGGCCCCCGCCATGAGATTGCACATTATGCCGACCATGGAGCCGGTGTTCAAGAGGGTGCCGATGCTGGTCTTGGTGTGGTCGCCGATGAAGGAGCCTACTTTCATCTCCCCCGTGTCCATCGGCTGGCCGCCGACGTAGACGCTCACGGAGGAGTAGTCGTTCTTCAGGTCGCTGTTGGTCGTCAGTGCCCCCAGGTTCACCCACTCACACACGTAGCTGTGCCCAAGGAAGCCGGTGTGGTACTTGTTCGAGTGGGCGTGCATGATGCTCTCCTCGATCTCGCCGCCGGCGCGGCAGACCGGCCCGATAGAGGTTCCTTCGCGGACGCGTGCCTCGAAGAGTTGTGCGTCCCGACCTATGTAGGCGGGTCCGTGGATGCTGGAGTGGGCATGCACGCGCGCACCCTTGTCGATGATGATGGGCCCCTCTCGGCAGTCCAGGAAGACACACGGCTGCACCTCGGCTCCCTCGGCGATGTGGAGGTTCTCGCGGTGGCCGAACACGCCGACGGCGCCGTCGAGCTCGACCTCGAGGGCCGGGCCGTAGAGCGCCTCGAAGTCACTCTCGATCTGCGAGGCGTTCCAGTGCACCAGGTCCCAAGGGTACTTCATCAGAATGTCGTCGGTCTCGTCGTTGCCGAACCGGTCCGTGGCTTTTCGGGCGAGGTCCGGGCCGGATTCGGGTTCCAGCTCGCGGACGGTGTCCCGATGCAGGAAGGCCCAGACGAAGTCGCCGGCCTCGGTGGCGGCCACGCGCTGCTTCTCGGTGTAGGTCTCAGCAGGGGCGGTGAGAATCGCGCCGGCATTCACCAGAAGGAGGTCGTCATCGGGGGACAGGCGTTCGGCGTTGTTGACGGCCCCAGAGCCGTAGGTGTCCGCGACGACGTCGTTCAGAATATCCCGGGTTTCGAGATGAAGTTCAGAATCTGGGAACTTCTCCTGGATCTTCTGCCTCAGGTTGGTGGCTCCGCACCTCAGCTCAAAGACGGGGCGCAGGTAGGTGAGCGGGTAGAGCAGGTCGAAGCTGTCGTCTTCGAATAGCAGTATCTTCATCTTGCCGATTCCTCGGTCGAGAGCCGCTGATGCCGTTCGGATGCACCGCGTGCGCGGGCAGAAGGCGAGAACCCCATTGTAGCGCCCCGGCGGGTGATTGCCAACGGCCGGCGGGGCGCATTAGCAAGCGGGCACCACGAGTTAACTGTAACGCGCGGTGCCCGCGTCAGATGCGTTCTAAGCGGCCGTCAGACTCAGTACTTGTACGGCGGGAAGCTCTGCTCGTGCAACGTGCTCGGCTCGTCGAGGCCGAGGATCCAGTCGAAGTCATCGACCATGTGATCCAGGTCCGTGCGGATGGAGATGGCGCGGCGGCGCTGCCTGTCGGCACTGAAGGCGTTGCATCCGAGCGAAACCACAAGCCCCGCCAAAGCGCATACACACAACAACCTGGTGAG
Source organism: uncultured candidatus Brocadiaceae bacterium (assembly GCA_964655775.1). GTDB lineage: Bacteria > Planctomycetota > Brocadiia > SM23-32 > SM23-32 > CAZZNQ01. Next base: position 29,510 of record CAZZNQ010000007.1, read on the forward strand.
CCACCAGTTCCTCATGGAATCATCTCCCCGCGTTGTGAAAAGGCCAGTCTTGCTAACAAGTTTACAGCGAGAATATATGCGTTGGCCCACGCTGTGTCAAACAAAAAACGATCCTAGCCGCGTGCGCGTTCGTGGGGCGGAGCACCTTCAGGCACGCCGGGAGCGATTGCAGGGCACGGCTGCGGCCTGGAGTTTGGCCTTGACTACCTGCGGCAAACGGTTACAATCCGGCCGGAAGTGTAGTGTTGGAAATGCTGGACGCGACGCAGGTAACACCGCGGGAGTTGCTACGCTATGGGAGAAGACGGCGTGTTAGGAATCATTGGGGGTAGTGGCCTGTACAGCATGGACGGGCTGGAGGTGACCGAGGAGGTGGAGGTATCCACGCCGTTCGGGGAGCCTTCGGACAACTACGTGCTGGGAGAGCTGGAGGGGTGCCGCATAGCGTTCCTGCCCCGGCACGGGCGCATGCACACCATTCTGCCCGGCGAACTGAACTTCCGGGCCAACATCTACGGCTTCAAGAAGCTCGGCGTCAGCCGAATCGTGTCCGTCTCCGCCGTCGGCAGCATGAAGGGGGACATCAAGCCGCTGGACGTGGTGCTGCCCGACCAGTTCATCGATCGTACGCGGGGGCGAGCGGACACCTTCTTCGGCGAGGGCATCGTCGCCCACGTGCCCTTCGGGGACCCGGTCTGCGCCGAGCTGCACGGCCACGTGAGGTCGGCCGCGGAGTCGACCGACGCCACGGTGTGGCCCTGCGGCACCTACCTCTGTATGGAGGGCCCGGCATTCTCGACACGTGCGGAGTCCGAGCTCTATCGCTCGTGGGGTGTGCACGTCATCGGGATGACGAACGTTCAGGAAGCGAAGCTTGCCCGCGAGGCCGAGATGTGCTACGCTACCATCGCTCTCGTCACGGATTACGACTGCTGGCACGAGAGCGAGGATGAGGTGACCGTGGACATGGTCATGTCGAACCTTCGCAAGAACGCTCAGACGGCTCAGGAGACTCTTCGCGCACTTGCCTCTGCGCTGCCCGACGAGCGGGCGTGCGGGTGCGACGAGGTGCTGGCTTCCGCGCTGGTGACTCCGCCTAAGCGCATGCCGCCGCGGACCAAGGAGAAGTTGGAAATCATCATCGGCAAGTATGTAGAATAGCGATTCAAGTCACTTACCCACCGGCTCTGTGGGAGAGACGATCAATGGCAGGTGAAATCGTTGTCAGGTGTCAGAAGTGCGGCCATAAGCTGAAGACTGACAGCCAGTACGTCGGTAAGAAGGGGCGTTGCCCTAAGTGCGGAGCCGTCATCCGGCTTCAGAGGGCCGGTGAGGGTAAGCTGGACGGCACCGAGCACCAGGTGGTGGCGGTGGACGAGGTGGAAACGCGCAAGGACGCACTGCTGCGGGTGCAGAAGCAGAACGACGTGGCCGTTGTCAGCTTCGTCACCTCCCGCATCCTCGACCAGTCCAACGTGCAGCAACTGGGCGAGGAGTTCGACGCACTGATCGACGATTACAAGCTTGACAAGATCGTGCTGAACTTCTCCAACGTCAGCTACATGAGCAGCGCCGTGATGGGCAAACTGGTCGGATTGCTCAAGAAGGCGAAGTCGGCGGGCGGCCGACTCATCCTCACGAACATCGAGGCGGGCATCTACGAGATCTTCGAGATCATGCGGTTCGACAAGATGTTCGAGATCCGGGAGACCGAGGACGAAGCCGTCATCGATCTGATGGGCTGACATGACGATGGGCCGTTCCGCAACACGAAGGCCCTTCAAGACCTTCGCCTGGCAAGGGATAACGCTCTCCGTTCCTGAGAACTGGACGCTCGCCCACATCCGCGGCGGCTTCAAGGCCGGATCGGTTCGCCTCGCCGATGAGAGCGCAGTGCGCCTCGAAGTGCGTTGGGAGAGCAAGGCATCCGCACAGTCCGTCACCTCCGTGGTCACCGGCAACCTGAGCCGTGTCCAGAAAAAAGCAAAACGCGACGGTCATGCCGTGACCGTTCAGCGCGACCTGAACTTGGCCGACCCGCCGGCTCGCGATTCCGAGTGCTACCGCTGGGCCACGAACCGGCAGGTTCTGGCCATGCTCAGTCGATGCAGCGAGTGTGGCCGCAGCGTTCATCTCCAGGTGATGGGGTCTCTGGACGAGCGGTTGCGCAGCATCAGCCGCACGGTTTTCGCCTCCCTGCAGGATCACGCCGAGGGAGACTGTCTGCCGTGGCGGTTCATGGATGTTCGGTTCGGCAGCCCAGCCCGTCTGCCGCTTGAGACTTCCAGCCTGAAACCCGGTTGCATTCGGATGCGCTTCGGCCGGCGCTTGACTAAACTGGAGTACGTAAGAGTCAGTCTGGCGGAGGTCCTGCTGAAGCGGGACAGTCTGGAGGGCTGGTTTCGAGGGTTCTATGCCAAGGACATGAAGCGGCGCAGTTACCGGGTGAAAGAGCACCGCGTTAAAGGCCACGACGGGATCCAAGTCCAGGGCGCCCCGTGGCTGGTATTCAGCCCCCTGCGCCTTGTCGGCCGCGGGCGGCTTCTGCGCGCGTACGGTTGGCACTGCGAGGAGACGAACCGCATCTTCATCTGCCTCTACGACGGGCCGGAGCGTTCGGTCGACTGGCTGGAGGGGATGCGGGACAGCATGGAATGCTGCGAATCGGGGCGGCGAGACGCGGAGATCTGAAGATGGCGCTGTTCAGAAGGAAACCGAAGGGGAAGCCGATAAGCCGGGAGGACTCCCTGGCGACCCGTCCGGTCCTCAACCGGCTGGTGCGGCTGGAAGAAGGCGAGGACGGCAACACGATCCTGTGCATTCCCCGGCGGCAGACCGCGATGTTCAAAGCGGTGTCCAAATGGTATCATATTTCTCCGTATAAGAAGGTTGCACTTGACGAACTCGGCTCCTTCGTAATAGAACTATGCGACGGGAATCATACCGTTGCGGAGATAGTAGAGAAGTTCGCCGAGCGGTTCAGACTGAACCGGCGCGAGGCCGAGGTCGCGATGGGCGCTTTCCTGCGCGACCTGGCCGGACGATCCGTAATCGGGCTGGTGATTGACAGGGAAGACAACTAAGCGCCGCCGGGCCCGGCACCCGGTGCGCGCCGAGAAAGTGTTCGGAGGTTACCTGTGCAAGGCATTCTCGACGGTCCCGGTTCGGGAGACTCCAAGGTAGGGCGGCAGATAGTTCTCCCCCTGAGCAGGGCCTTCGAGATCGCCTGGAAGGGCATCAAGATACGACTCTGGCGGTCGCTCATAACTATGAGCGGCATCATCCTGGCCATCGCCTTCCTCATGAGTGTCTGGACCTCCGGTGTCTTTACCGACGCCCTCCGCGACGTCCCCACCGAGCACGAACTCTACCCTCTGGTGCGCGGCGCGCTCGAAGCCGAAGCCATCCAGAGCGGCGGCGTTAAGCTGCAGTGCGCGATCGTCGAGGCCGAGGACGTAGCGTCCGAGAGCTACCTCTCTCCCGGCACCAGCATGTTGAGGCTGCTGAACGCCCAGAGGGCTTTCGGTGCGGAGCTGCTCCCTGCCGATGCCCAGGGCCTCAGCGAGATGCTGGCGCCCGGACAGCCGGCGCTGCCGGATTCCCTCATCCTCGTTCGGCTTCCGGAGGCACTGTCCGACGATGTCCTGGCCCGCAGCATCGATCAGTTCGTCGAGCGGGGGGGATTCCTCCTGGTCTACGGAGGCACGGAAGTGCCCGAGGCGATTCAGTCACTCATACCCGCCCGAGTCGAGTCAGGGTCTTTCGTGACCAGCGGTTCAGGCGTGACCCCTTCGGATCATCTGGCCGCCCAGCTTGTGCCGTGGTCGCAGATGCCGGAGGCGACGTTCACGCGCACGGCGGGCGAGGGAGAGGCGCTGGCGAACACGTCCGCCGGACCCGTACTCTGGATGGCCGAGCGGGGCAGCGGCTCCGTAGCCTGGTTCCCGGTGGCGGATGATTCGGCCGCCGACACGGACGTGATGGCCTGGTTCCTGCGGGGGCAGACGGTCTCTGAGCCGGGGGCGGGCGATCCCACCACGGCACTGCTGGTGAAGCTCCTTGCCTATGGCAACCGCCGGAAGCTGGCCGGCGAAAACGTGGACCGCCGGGGCATCTGGCTGGTGGGACTGAGCTTGATGGTCTGCGTGGTCGGCATCACCAACGCCATGCTGATGAGCGTTACCGAGCGTTTCCGCGAGATCGGCACCATGAAGTGCCTGGGAGCGCTGGACAAGTTCGTGGTGAAACTGTTCCTGATTGAGTCGTCGCTGCAGGGCGTAGTGGGTTCGCTGGTGGGGGCCGTCATCGGTTTCCTGCTGGCGTTGGCGCGTGCCCTGTTCGCTTTCCACGTGAAGGACCTGGAGACCGGCGAGGGATACTGGCTGACTCTCCGGTTCTTCCCGGCCGCAACCGTCCTGGAATGGTTCCTCATGGCCGTTGCGGTGGGCATCGTTCTCAGCGTAGTCGCAGCAATCTATCCGGCCCTGCGGGCCGCACGCATGGAGCCGGTGCAGGCCATGCGCGCCGAGGCGTAGGTCCCCGGAGTGCACGGTATATCAGAAGGAGGCGTAACATTGGCAGATTCCACCGCAACCGCGACCGAGTCGCAGACCGTCGTCAGAACAAAGGACGTTCAGAAGATATACCGGATGGGTAAGGTGGAAGTGCCCGCGCTGAAAGGCATCACGCTCGACATCCAGGCCGGCGAGTACATCAGCATCATGGGCCCCAGCGGCAGCGGCAAGACCACGCTGTTCAACATGATCGGCGCTCTGGACAAGCCCACCCACGGGCAGGTCTACATCGATGAAGTCGACGTGGCCCAGCTCGACGCCTACGAGCTGGCCTGGCTGCGCTGCCGGAAGATCGGCTACATCTTCCAGACGTTCAACCTGATCCCCGTTATGTCCGCCCTGGAGAACGTCACGCTGCCGATGACGTTCGCCGGCCTGACGACCGACGAGGCGCGCGACAAGGGAATGGATCTGCTGGACGAGGTGGGGTTGGCCGAGCGGTACGACCATAAGCCGTTCGAGCTGTCCGGCGGTCAGCAGCAGCGCGTGGCCATCGCCCGGGCCATGGCCAACAGCCCCAGCATTATCCTGGCCGACGAGCCGACAGGCAACCTCGACCTAGCGACCGGTAAGGAGATTATCCAGTTGCTGGGTGAGATGAACCAGATCGAGCACGTGACCATCATCACCGCCACGCACGACATCAAGATGCTCAGCGCCTCAGATCGCATCATATGGGTGCGAGACGGCCGGCTGGCAAAGATTGAGCGCCGCGAGGATATCGACATCCAGGTCGGGTCCATTGAGGGCGATGCCGAGGGCGGCCTGGAGGCCACGCTGCGCGGCATAGACGAGGAAGAAGAAGGCGACGAGGAGTAGACGACGACCGGAGGGCCTTCTTCGTCAGTCAGTCCGGCGTATCTCCGCGCCGGGGTAATAATGCACGAGTATCTGCTGCCAGTTGCGTCCCCCTTGCGCGAGCCCGTGCGCGCCCCATTGGCAGAGCCCCACGCCGTGTCCGTAGCCGCGCCCTTCGAAGTGGAACACGCCCCCCTGCCGCTGCACCTTGAAGCGGGTGCTCTTCAGCAGTCCCGCCCCGGCTGCGAAGCGGAACCGGTTGGCGTTCATGCGAACCGAGCCGTTCAACAGGACCGTGCGCGCGTAGCCGTCCGGCTCGGTGTCCTCGGGCACCACTGAGCGCACCTCGTCCACTCCTTCCTCCGCCAGTGCCTCGGCGAGGTGGGCTGCGCTCACGTCCGCCTCCCATTCGTAGGTCGAACTCTCCGTGCACCACCCGCACTCAACGCCCAGCAGCGGCGCCAGGAACGGCTCGTCGAACACCTTCTTGACCGACGCCGTATGACCGCCACAGGTGCTGTGGAAGTACGCCGGCAGGACTCTGTCGTGGTAGACCAGGATGATGTTGCGCGTGACCTCTACGGCCAGGTTCGGGCCGCGATTCTCCGACTCGATCCCGCGATAAGCCATGTCCACGCGGTTGAGGTAACCCTTGCGACCCACGGCAAACAGGAGATAGGTGCGGGCGGCCACCGCCTGGGCCATCAACGCATCGAGCGGCCAGCTGGCGTACATCTCCGCCCCAACAACGCTTCGCAGGTAGTACTCTGTGCTCAGCTCGTTCAGCGCCGTAATGCCCGTTTTGTCTCCGATTCGCACCATCAGGCGGCCACGGTAGTTGCGTCCGTCGAGGCGGAAGACGGCCCTGGCGGGTTGCAGTATCACGCGGGAAGCGCCCGTGGGGCGGTCGTTAAGCAGTAGATCGTCACCCGAGCGGGTGACGGTCCACGTTCCCGCACCCGCCTCCAGCTCGTGGGAGGAGCCGTCAACCGCGTACCACGTAGCAGCGCCCCGGCATTCGATCTCAAGAGAAGGCTCATTACTGGCCAGCAGTACCTTCACGGTATCGGGCATGCGAATGGCCTCCGGAGCAGGCGGCAAAAGAGGCACGCGGGGCACGCGCGGCCGGAGCAGGCAGCAGGAGAGCAACAGGCAGAGCAGACCGCATGCGAGCGTGAGGAAGGCCAGCGCGATGCATATCTTCTG
>CAZZNQ010000007.1:36097-76643 GCA_964655775.1 uncultured candidatus Brocadiaceae bacterium
GATGCGGGCTCGCTCGCCCCGCTCCCGGGCGGCGGCTGCGGCGGCGAAGGGCGGTCGGCAGGTTCACTCATCGGCTTCCCCGTGCGGTTCGGCGAGCGGGCCGGGCCCGCGGTAGACGTGCGTGGTGGTGTTGCGGAAACGCTCATGCTCGCTGAAGATGCATCCGCAGTAGTTCTGCAGGTAGAGGCGGAGTCTCTTGGCCTCATCGTGGCCCGCCTCTGCGAGAGGACGCCAGTCCGCAACCAAGAATTCGCGGCCGTGCCGTTCGGCGGCCTCGCGGCCGATCCTGGCTATCAGGTCAATGTCCTGATGCGTGCTGCCCAGCAGTGTGGTGGTGATGGCGGGGATGTCGCGTTTGGCGGCGAGTTCGGCCGTTCGCTCCAACCTCAGGCGGTAGCAGTCGGCGCAGCGAGTCCGTGCATCCCAGTCCACCTGCTGCAGGTAGCGCAGAAGGCCGTAATCCTCGTCGTAGATGACGGGCATGGGCAGGCGCTCCTGAAGCACCTTCACGGCCTTCAGCCGCCGCCGGAACTCGATGAACGGATGGACGTTGGGGTTGTAGAAGAAGCCCGTCACCCGGTGGCCGGCGTCGGTGAGCGCACGGTAGGGGCCGATGGCGCAGGCCGCGCAACAGATGTGAAGCAGAACATGCATGGGGGCTAGGGCCTCTCCTGGGGCCGTCTCATCCATCAGAAGAGCGCCCGTTGACCGTCGGCATCCTCGGCGTCGGCCAGGTGCTCCACCACGGCCAGTCCCCGCTTTGTGATCGCACGCCCGCGGGCGGTCCGTTCCAGGTACCCCTCCCGTATCAGGAACGGCTCGTACACGTCCTGTATGGTGTCCTGCTCCTCGCCGACCACGGCGGCTATCGTCTTGAGGCCTACTGCGGGGTTTCCGCTGCGTGCGAGCACGGCGAGTATGCGTCGGTCCATCTCGGACAGGCCCTGCTGGTCCACGCCCAGCATGCGCAGCCCTTCGCGGGCGACCTCGACGGTCACGTGATCGTCGCCGCCGGCCTGGGCCACGTCGCGCACACGGCGCAGGAAGCGGTTGGCCACGCGCGGCGTGCCGCGGCAGCGCGAGGCCATCAACTCCGCGGCTTCATCTTCGACGCGCACGCCCAGGATCGCCGCGCTGTTGCGGATGATCTGCGCCAGTTCGTCCACGGGATAGAAGTCCAGCCGTTCCATGATCTGGAATCGGCTCCGGAACGGCGCACTCAGCAGTCCCTCCCGCGTTGTAGCACCGATCAGCGTAAACGGTTTCAGGTCCATGCGGATCGTGCGCCCGTGAGCTCCCTGGTCGATCACGATGGAGATGAAGAAGTCCTCCATCGCCGTGTAGAGGTATTCTTCGACCCGCGAGTCCAGGCGATGGATCTCGTCGATGAAGAGTATGTCGCCGGGGCCCAGATTCGTAAGCAATCCGACCAGATCGCGCGCTCGGGGCAGTGCGGGGCCGCTTGTGGCCCTTAGGCTGACGCCCATCTCGTTCGCGATGATATAGGCCAGCGTGGTCTTGCCGAGTCCGGGCGGTCCGCTGAACAGGATATGGTCCAGGCTCTCGCCTCGGACCCGCGCGCCCTCGATCCAGGTGTGCAGGTTGCTAACGGTGTCCGCTCGGCCGACGAACTGCTCGAAGGACTGGGGGCGGAGTTCGCGCTCGACGGCGCGTTCGTCTTCGCGCGCGACACCGGAGTACATCGTCTCGACGTTGTCGTCGTCCATTGCCGTCCCCTGTTCGGGTTCTGCGTCGCCCGTGCCGCTACGTACCGGAGAGAACTTCGCCCAGCAGATCCTTCAGTGGCGCGTCCGGACCCAGCTTCTCCAGGGCAGCGGCCACGGACCGCTCGGCGGCAGCCCTCGACTCGCCCAGCGCCATAAGCGCTTCCACGGCGTCCTGCGCCGCTCGGTCGGTGATCTCCTCGGTCGGGGTCACCGGCAGACGGCTCATCGCGCCCTGAAGTTCCAGTATCATGCGCCGGGCGGTCTTCGGCCCCACGCCCTTTATCATCCCCTTTAGCGCGTCCACGTTCTCGTCGAGGATGTAGCGCTTGAACTGGGCGGGGGAGCAACTGCTCAGCACGCGCATCGCCACCACAGTGCTGATTTTGTTGACGGGCAGGAGCAGGCGGAAGAGCTCGCGCTCCAGCTCGGTGGCGAAACCGAACAGGCTCAGTTCGTCCTCGCGCACGTGCAGGTGGGTCAGCAGCGTCACATCAGCGCCGGTCCGGGGCAGGACACCGTGCGTGGAGAGGGGGATCTGGAGGTGAAAACCTATGCCGCCGACGCGCAGAGTCACGGCTGCCGGGCTCTTGGCAACAAGTTCACCGTGAAGAAAATCGTACATCCGCTATCATTCGCTCTTGAGCTCGAGCCCCAGTTCGGCCAGCTTGTCCTTGACCTCCTGAAGACTGGTGACGCCGAAGTTGGGTGTGTCCAGCAGTTCGTCCTCGGCGTACTGGATCAGCTCGCCCACCGTAGTTATGTTCAGGCGATCCATGCACTTGCGGCAGCGCGTGCTGAAGTTCAGTTCGCCGACGGGCGTGGCCATCACACCGTCGGCCTCTTCCTCCTCCTCGTCGTCCACGAGGTTCAGAGGCTCGGGCGTGCCGGCGGGGCCTCCGAGCTCCAGCTCATAGCGGTCCAGCAGGTCCTCTATCTCGCCCAGACTGGTGTCGCCGAAGTTCTTTTCGTTCAGCAGGTCGTCGCGCGTCAGTTTCGTGAGCCCCCCCAGCGTCTTGATGTCCATTCTGTCGAGGGTGCTGCGGCTTCGCGCGCTCAGCTCGAAGTTACTCACCGGTAGGTTGAACACCTCCTGCATCCGCTGCATGTGGCGGATGCGGCTGAGGTCGATGAACATGTTGAGTGACGACTCGGCGTCCTTCAGGTAGAGCTGGGCCTGCTTGTGGCGCGGATCGATGGCGAGCACGCGCTTGTAGCAGTCGATGGCTTCGCTGTAGGAGCCTCCATCTTCGTACAGGATGCCGAGGTTCATCAGCGCTCCCACGTAGGTTGGCTTCAGCTCCGAGCATCGACGGTAAAGCTCCTTGGCACGTTCGTCGTCACCGTTCAGGTCATGGTTCAGTGCCAGGTGGAACAGTGCGGCGGCGTGCTCCGGGTCCTTCTCCAGGGCTGCTTCGTAGCACTCGATTGCCTCGCCGTAGCTGCCCTGCAGGTCGGCCACCCGGCCGCACACGTAGTCGTAGTCCGCCGAATCGCCGCCCTTGTGCTTCTTCAGGAGCTTCTCCGCCTCGTCGGGGTCCCGCAGGTTGCAGTATGCCTCTATCAGCAGCAAGTCTGTTTCCAGGTCTTCGTCGCCCGAGCGGCCCTTCTCCAACCACTCGATTGCTTCTCGGGACCGCCGCTGCTTGAGCAGTGAGCGGCCGAGGAAATGCGCGGCGGTCTTGCGGGTCTTGACTTCGGACAGGCTCTCGACGGCCTTGTCGTACTCGCCCATCATAAACTGAAGGATACCGATCTTCTCGGCCATGTCTCGCCGCGCGTCGTCTTCCAGCTTTTCCAGCCCTTCCTCCATCTGGCGGATGCGGTCGTAGGCCAGATCGACGCCGGCATAGCTGTCGTAGACGAGTTCGGCGATCGTGTCAACATTGTCATGATCGACAGGCCCGGACAACAGTTCTTCAAGGTTCTTGGTAGCTGAGCGAGGTGCCATAAGACGCCTTTGTGCAATGGTTTAGAGCGAGGTAGACTTCCCGGGGCGCTGCAACGAGGTACAATAACACCTGCGCCCAACTTAACAAAAAGTTTGACCACTGTCAAGCTATCTGGTATGCTGCGGCGGGCCGGGAGCGACCCGTTCGGCCGCCCGGATTCACAGGATGGGAGTGCACGGTGGCGCTGGTGAAGATCACAGAATCGGTGGCAGTCGGTGACGGGGGTCCCCTCCTGGTGATCGCCGGGCCCTGCGCCATCGAGAGCCGGGGCCTGTGCACGCAGGTGGCCGGCCATATGAAGGAGATCTGCGAGTCGCTGCAGCTCCCTTACGTGTTCAAGGCGTCTTTCGACAAGGCGAACCGCACCAGCATATCCAGTTTCCGCGGCGTGGGTCTGCAGGCCGGGCTGCAGGTTCTGGAGCACGTGCGCGAGAGTATCGGCGTGCCGGTCGTCACGGACATTCACCTGCCCGAGCAGGCGGCCGAGGTGGCCGACGTGGTGGACGTGATCCAGATTCCCGCCTATCTGTGCCGCCAGACGGACCTGCTTATAGCCGCATCGAGAACCGGCCTGCCGGTGAACCTAAAGAAGGGCCAGTTCATGGCCCCCGAGGATATGGCCAAGGCGGCCGAGAAGATCAGCTCGCTCGGCAACTGGCGCATACTTCTGTGCGAGCGAGGCACGTGCTTCGGCTATCACGACCTGGTCGTCGACATGCGATCCATACTGCGCATGAGGGCGCTGGACTATCCGGTGATCTTCGATGCCACCCATGCGGTGCAGAGGCCGGCCGGCATGGGGGCGCAGACCGGCGGCGACCGGGAGGCCGCGCCGGTGCTGGCATCCGCGGCGGTGGCGGCCGGGGCGGAGGGCGTGTTCCTGGAGACCCATCCCCAGCCGGAACACGCGCTGAGCGATTCCGCCACGATGCTGCCCCTCGAACAGACCGGTCCGCTCCTGGAGCGGCTGAAAGCCGTGGCCGAAGCCGTGGGGACGCTGTGATGCCCAGAGCAGGCCTGCTGGGGGGCTCCTTCAATCCCGTGCACGTTGCGCACCTGGTGGTTGCGGAGATGGCGCGCGAACAGCACGGCCTCGACACCGTCTACTTCATCCCTGCCGCGCGATCACCGTACAAACCGGACGAACCGATGGCGGAAGACGAACACCGGCTCCAGATGGTTCGCCTCGCGATAGACGGCAATCCGTCGTTCCGGGCTTCGGATGTCGAGATACGGCGCGGGGGGCTGTCCTACACGCTCACGACCGTGCGCGAGTTCAAGGAGCGCATGCCCGAGTGGGAGTTCCTGCTACTGGTCGGCGGCGACAGCCTGAAGGGGATGGGCGGCTGGTGGCACGCCGACGAACTGGTCGGGGAGGTGGACGTGGCGGCGTTCGATCGTCCGGGCGCGCAACTGCCGGCCGTCCTCCGTGAACCACGCAAACGCCTGGGCGAGCAATGGGCTCAGCGGACGCTCGATCTCAAGGTGGATGCGCCGCTGATGGAGGTGTCGGCAACCGATATCCGGCGCCGTCTGCGCGAGGGGCGATCCATCCGGTACCTGGTCCCGGAGTCGGTGCGCGCGTACATCGCCGCCCACGGGCTCTACCAGGGTCCCTCAAAGTCCTCGTCCTCGTAGTCTTCCGCAAGCTGGCGGTCCGCCATGCGCCGCAGGTCCTGTTTGCGCGTGCGGCGGCTGGGCTCCCGCTTCTTGCGGGCCACCTGCTCCGTGGGGCGCTCCACGTCCGTCGCCCGCGGCACGTCCAGTTCCTCGATGGTGTCCACTATCCGCAGGTAGCTATCGTAGCGCTCGGCCGGGAGCGTGCCTTCGGCAGCAGCGCGCTTGACCGCGCAGCCCGGCTCGTGCAGGTGGACGCAGTCGGGGAGTTCGCAGTCCTCGGAGAGTTCCCAGATCTGGGGGAAGAACTGCGCCACGTCGCGCTTCTCGATGTCCCACAGGGCGAACTCGCGGATGCCGGGCGTGTCCACCACGTAGCCGCCGAAGTCCAGCCGGAGGAGCGACGCATAGGTGGTGACGTGGCGTCCCTTGGTGCTCACCGGTCCGGTCCGGAGTCTCAGGCCCGGCTGGAGGGCGTTCAGCAGCGATGACTTCCCCACGCCGCTGTGTCCGGCCAGGACGGTGCTCTTGTCCCGCAGGCAGTCGCGCAAATCATCCAGGCCCGTTCCCTGCCGGGCGCTGGTCAGCAGGACGGTGTACTCCAATTCGCGGTAGGCGTGGACGACGCCCATGTACTCCGCGTCCCGCTCGGCCAGGTCGATCTTGTTAACGCAGATGACGGGATCGAGTCCGCCGGCATGCCCGGCGATTATGTAGCGGTCGATCAGGCCCATATTCAGCGGCGGGCGATGCACGGCGGACACGATCAGGAGCTGGTCCACGTTGGTGACGATGACCTGCTCGAGCCAGCGTCCCTGCCCGCGCGGCGACCGGCGCGAGAGCTTCGTTCGGCGCGGCAGCACCTCCTCGATGACGCCCTCGCCGTCCTGAACCAGGGAGAACTCGACTTCGTCGCCGACCGCGACGGGCTTGGACTCGCCGGTATCGCTCTCGACCAGGCGTCCCCTGGCTTTGCACTCGTAGGTGCGACCGTCGCAGTCCACTTCGCACAGCACGGAGCGGATCTTGGTGACGGTGCCCCTCATGCGCGCTTCTCCGTCGAACGCCGCATGCCGAGTTGCGTGAACAGGTTGTCCAGCGTGATCTGCACGTTCGCGTTGCCGCCGATTCTATCGATCGATTCCATGACCAGGTCGGCGCACCGGAGGAAGTCGTCGGGGCTGTGCCCCTCAGTCAGGGCGTCCAGGTCGCCTGCGAGGGCCGGGTCGACCAGTTGGTCTTGTTCTGCGCCGGCGGCCCCCGCCGCAAGGTCGCGGTAGAACAGGGCGACGTTCTCCAAGAGGTCCTGCAGTGTGTTGCGCGATTCGGTGCCGGATCCGCCATGCGAGTATGCGAAGCCGCTCAATTCGTCCGAGAGGTGGAAGTTGTCCTCCTTCGTCAGCTTCTTCAGGGCATCCGCCAGTCGCTGATGCCGTTCGTAGAAGCCCAGCTCATGGAGACGCCGGGCCAGCCCGGGGCTGCCCCAGCACCTGCGCGCCAGCCAGCGCGCGGCATCCGCGGGGACACCCTCCGATTCCAGTTCGTCTCGCAGAACGCCGGGCGGAAGGTTATGGAATCGGACGAGGCGGCATCGGCTGACGATGGTCTCCGGCACCTGCTGCAGGCTGGCGGCCAGCAGCACGAACACGCATGGCTCGGGGGGTTCTTCCAACGTCTTCAGGAAGGAGTTGGCCGCTTCGATGCTCATCCGGTCGGCGTCCCGGATCACGAAAGCGCGCCGCGTGCCGGCTGCGGGCTTCAGGGAAGCGACGGACTGCATCTCGCGGACGGCGTCGATGGGCACCGACTGCCTGCCGTCCGGGACGCCGGCTTCCCGATAGTCGGCGTGGTGGTCGTCGGCCATCATCCGGCACGACGGACAACGGCCACACGCTTCGGTGGGGGAGTCGCCGTGGCACAGGACGATGCGGGCCAGTTCACGGGCCGCGTCCAGGCGCCCCGTTCCCTCGGCGCCAAGGAACAGCAGCGCGTGGGGCAGCCGCTCCGCTTCGAGGAGCTCCGTCAACGCTCTCACGGCAGCCTGCTGGGCCGGGACGTCTTCGAAAGCCATGATTCCCCTATTCGGCGATCTTCGCCATCACCTGGCCTACCTGCACGGTGTCGCCTTCCTCCACCAGGATTGCGTCTATCTTGCCCGAGACCGGGGAGGGCACCGTGAAGGCCGCCTTGTCGGTTACCATCTCCACCATGTCGTCGCCTTCCTCCACGTCGTCGCCTTCCGCCACGTACCAGAAAGAAACGTCGGCCTTGTCGGGTGCGTCTTCGCCCAGCTCGGGAAGCTTGAAATCGGTCGCCATCTGCTGCTCCTGTCAGTCGGTCTGTTGGTCGGTCTTTTCGGTCTGCAGAAATCTTTCGGCCATCTCCGCCGCATGGTAGCTGCTTCGCACGAACGGTCCGCTGGCCACGCCGTCGAATCCCATGCGTTCCGCCGTCTCGCGCAGCCGCTCGAAGCGTTGGGGTGTCGCGAACTCGACCACCGAATGATGCTCTTTCGACGGTGCGAGATACTGCCCGATCGTCATCAGACGGCATCCGGCCTCCAGCAGATCGCGCAGAACGGTCTCGACTTCGTCGTCGCGTTCGCCAAGGCCCAGCATGATGCCGCTCTTCACCGGCGGAGCGTCGGGCCGGCCGGCCGCCTGCGCCAGCACGGCCAGCGAGCGGGCATAGTCGGCTGCGGGCCGGACCTCGTGGTAGAGGCGGGGCACCGTCTCCACGTTATGATTGAAGACTTCGGGTCCGGCGTCAAGCACGCGCGCAATGTCGTCGCGCCGCCCCTGGAAGTCGGGCACTAGCAACTCGACGCTCGCGTCCGTCTGCTCGTGGACGGCCTCGATGGTGCGCGCGAACTGGCCGCTGCCGCCGTCGGGCAGATCGTCCCGCGTTACGCTGGTCACCACCACGTGGCGCAGGCCCAACTCCCGCGTCGCCTCGGCCAGCCTTTCCGGCTCCCCAGGGTCCAGCGGGAGCGGGGCGCCGCCGGCAACAGCGCAGAAGGTGCAGTTGCGGGTGCATACGTCGCCCAGGATCATGAACGTAGCCGTACCGCGCGCAAAGCACTCACAGAGGTTGGGGCAGTGAGCAGACTGGCAAACCGTATGCAGTTCCAGACGTTCCAGGAGGGCGTGGACGCGCTCCATCCTGCCCGGCGGGGGGAGGCGTTTCTTGAGCCACGGCGGGAATCTTCGCGCTGTCTTGCTCATAGTGTGGCCGCCGACCTCTCCGGCGCCTCCACAGCATCGAAACCGAAGTCCTCCGCGAAGAACCGAGCCGCCCTCTGCGCGACCTCGTTCAGCTCGGGCGCGTGGCCCGTCTCCCGTTTCAGGCTGGTCATGGTAACGTCCGGGAGGCCGCACGGCACGATCAGATCGAAGTAGTCGAGGTCCGGCGCAACGTTCAGCGCCACCCCGTGGTAGGTGACCCAGCGCCGGACGGCTATGCCGATGGACGCGATCTTGCGCTCGCCGACCCAGCAGCCGGTGTGCGGGCCTTTCGCGTGCGCCGTCACGCCGTAGCTCGCGCACAGCCGCACCAGCCACGATTGCAGGTCACGCAGGTAGCGATGGAGGTCCGGCCCCCGGCGGCGCAGATCGACGATCGGGTAGACGACAAGCTGGCCCGGGCCGTGAAAGGTCACTTGCCCGCCCCGGTTAGTGCGGTGCACGGCGACTCCCATTTCTTCCAGCCGCCGGCCGGCCGCGAGCACGTCCGCGGCTTGTCCGCGGCGGCCAATGGTGATGACGGGCGGATGCTCCACCGGCATCAGGTAGCTCGGACCGTCCGGCTCGTCGATGCAGCGGTCACGAAGGCGGACCTGCATGTCGAAAGCAACCTGGTAATCCATCCGGCGCAGCGGCAGGCACATGAGTTCTTGGCGTGCTGCATCCGCCATCGAGCTCAACCTCTCCAGTTGATCGGCATCCCGATGACACCCTCCGCCGCCTCGCGGACGGACTCGGGCATGGTCGGGTGCGCGTGAATGGTCTCGCTCATCTCCTCGGCGGTGCACTCCAGCTTGACCGCAAGGCAGGCCTCGCCCAGAAGATCGCTGGCGTGCTCGCCGCAAATGGCCACGCCCACGATCCGCCCGGTTCTTTCTTCGCAGATCATCTTCACGAAACCGTCGGTGGCCGCGGCGATGTGCGCCTTGCCCAGCGCGCGGAACGGGAATTTCTTGACTGTGATTTCGCCGATCTCCGCCTTCGCTTCCTCTTCCGAGAGGCCCACCAGCCCTATCTCGGGGAAGGAGAAAACGACGGCCGGCACGACGCGATAGTCCATTTCGGTGGTGATAGTGCCGGTGAGGTGAGCGGCGGCCACCACGGCCTCCTGGCTGGCGACGTGCGCCAGCAGGGCCTTGCCGTTGACGTCGCCGATGGCGTAGATGTGCGACTTCGAAGTCTGAAGGTGTTCGTTCACGCTCAGCTCGCCCTTTTCCCCGGTCTCAAGGCCGGCCTTCTCCACGTCCAGACCGCTGCAATCGGGTTTGCGGCCGACGCATACAAGCATCTTCTGTGCCTCCACGGCGTCGCCGCCGGACAGCTTCACGCGCACGCCGCCGTCGGTCTTCTCCATCTCCTCGACCCGCTGGCCCGTCACGACCTCGACGCCGCGCTTCTTCAGGGCCTTGGTGACCTCGGCAGCGCAGTCGGCATCCAGTGCGGGCAGCAGGCGATCCAGCGCCTCGACCACCGTTACCTCGACACCCAGAACCGAGTAGATGCCGGCGAACTCGATTCCGATGTAGCCGCCGCCAACGACGATGACGGACTCGGGAAGCTCGTTCGCCGTCACGGCGTCCGAGCTGTCGATCACGACGTCATGGTCGAAGGGCGTGGCGGGCAACTCGAAGGGCTTGGAGCCGGTGGCGATGATGATGTTGCGCGCTGTGATGGATGAGTCCTCGTCCCCGCCCTTGACTTCGAGCGTATGGGGATCGGCGAAGGACGCCTCGCCGCGGATAAGGTCCACCTTGTTGGCCTTAAGCAGGCCTTCGACGCCGCCACGGAGGGTCTTGACGACTTTGTCGCGGTGCTTGCCTGTTGCTGCGTAGTCGATCTTCACATCCGAAGCGCCGACTCCGAACTGCTCCCCGGCCTGGGCATCCAGCAGTGTGCGCGCGGCCTGCCACAGGGCCTTGGTCGGGATGCAGCCCACGTTGGTGCAGACGCCGCCGAGCTTGCCCTTCTCGATCACGCACGCTTTCGCCCCGAGCTGGGCGGCCCGTATACCGGCCACGTAGCCTCCCGGTCCCGCTCCGATCACGGCAACGTCGTACTGGTATTCGTCGGCCATTCCTGAAGGTCCTCCGGTCTCTGAGACGTTCGGTGGAAGTCCGCCCGCGCGCCCGCGAGCGGTGGAACTGTCATTCTAAACCATACGGTGCGCGAAGTTAAGGGGCGGGCCGACCTCAACTCAGGTCGAACACCTCGCTGACGGACCGATTGTAGTGGATGCGATTGATGGTCCGCGCGAGGGTGTCGGAGAGGCAGCGTACCTTGAGGAACGGCAGCGACGCGAACTCGTCGGTTTGGGGTATGCTATTTGTTACCACGAAGCGCTTCAGCCCGTAATCCTCGTGCAGCTCGATCAGGCGCTGCCGTGCCTTGCTCTGGCACAGGTTGTGGCTGGCGGCAAGGTAGACCTCGCGGATTCCCTTCTCGGTGAGTCTCTTCACCAGTTCATAGACCGTGCCGGCCGTGCTCACAATGTCATCCAGGACGACGGCCTTTGTCTTGCCGCGGAAATCGCCGATCACGTCCGAGATCACGGCCACCTCGGCCTCCGGCCTGGTTTTCGAACCGATGGCGCAGGTCAGGCCGAGGGCCCGGCCGAAGTGGGTGATGAGCTTCGAGGCGCCGGCGTCCGGGGCGACGGCGATGACGTCGTCCGCGTCCTGGAAGCAGCCGAACTCCTCCACGAACAGGATCAGGGATTTCAGCATGGTCACCGGCATGTCGCCGTAGAAGCCGCGAATCTGGCCGGAATGCGGTTCCCAGGCGATCAGGCGGTCGACGCCGGAGACGGCCGTCATGTCGGCGATCAGCTTGGCGGTGGTGGGTTCGCGCTGAAACGCCGTGGGCTTGTCCTGGCGGGCGTACGGCAGGTAGGGGACCACGGCGGTCACGTGCTGGGCGCCGTGCTCGCGGAAGGTGCGGGCGGCGATCAGCAGCGCCATGTAGTTCTCGTCCACGCTTCGTTCGGAGGTCGGATCGAGGAGTGCCTGGAACAGGAACACGTCGTAGCCGCCCACGTGGTGGTCGAGCCGCACGCATGTGGTCGTGTCGGAGAACTGCCAGTCGATGTTCTCCATGTGAAGGACGGACTCCTCGCTGTCGGCATCGGCCAGAAGCTCGTCGTAGCGCCTCACGACACTCCCCGCCAGCGCCGATGCGGACGAGCAGGACGCGACGAGCAGCCGCCCGCGCGTCGACTCCATTCTCTGCGCCTGTTCGCCGGCGAAGCGCTCTGGCGTGAAGAACATCCTGCGATCCTCTTGTTTGGCCATCTCCGGAATGTCCTCCTCAGGATATGTTGGTCTGTCCAGTCGCAATGCCTGCGGTCCGGAAGGGCGTCATGCTTGCCGGATCTCGGCTTCGGCCCGTCCGTCCTGCAAGCTGGCGTACACCAATCCTCCGTTCCTGAGCGGGCCGGGGTTGGCGATGGTGGTGTGGCCAAGCGTGCTCACTGTCGCGCTCTCATGAATGTGGCCGGTGAAGCAGAGAACCGGCTGCCGCGCGTCGATGAACTCCCGCACCGACCGGCTGCCCACGTGCCCGCCTCGGCGCGCTACGTCGGCCACGCTGTCCAGGGGCGGCTGATGGCAGACGAGGACCAGCGGCAGGTCGGTGTCCAGGCCGTCCACCGCCCGCTCCAGCACGGCCCTCAACCGGCCCTCGGTCATCTCATTCGGCGTCCACGAGGGACAGGGGATGGAACCGCCCGCTCCCGCGAATGCGACGCCGTCGCGGACAACGTGCCGGCCGTCGACGCTGACATCCTCCTCGGCCAGGTAGTCGCCCACGTCCGGGTGATCGCAGTTGCCGGGCACAGCCAGCACGCTCCGGTTCACCTCTCGAACCGCGTCGAGCACCTTGCGGACATCTTCACGATGGCCGAAATGCGTCAGGTCACCGGTCAGAAGCACCACGTCCGCCGCGGCGACGTCCTCGGTAACGTCGGCAAGGCGCGCCGTCGCCCCGTGGATGTCCGTCATGCTGACGATGATCACGGTATTCTCCTGAACAGGCGCCGCCGGATCAGCCGACCAGATAGCCGCCTCTTGTGCGCTCCAGCTCGTCGGCGCCTTCGGCACGTCCGTTCTCGCGCAACCGCTCGCAGTACGAAGGCCATTCCGAGCGCGTGTGGAAAGGTCCGCCTTCCTGCAGGACGGTCCAGAGCGGATCGATGCGGTTCGCGGACATCGCCATCATGTCGGCGGTCCATTGCTCCAGTAGGGCCAGGCCACGGTCGGCTATGTCCGGTCGCTCTGAGGCCAGGTCGCGGGTCTCGTGAGGGTCTTCCTCCAGATTGAACAGCATCACCGGCGGGAAATCCTTCATGCCCGTGTGATAGGTGCGGATAACGATCCACGGTCCGAACCGCACCGCGCGCTGGCAGCTCCACGCGCACTGCGAAACGACAAGGAACTCGCGTCCCGTGTCCGAAGCGCCGTCGAGTGCCGGGGCGAAGCTGCACCCGTCCCAGCGCCCGGCGGGCTTTCCGCCCAGCAGTTCCATCACCGTCGGCGGCAGGTCCAGGTTGTAGTGCAGGCCGTCGTCCATGTTGCCGCCTGTCTTGCCCGGCCACCGGATGATTAGCGGCACGCGGCTGGTGATGTGGTCGGCCGTCTGATGGTCGCCGTAGACGTTCAACTCGCCCTGGTTCTCGCCGTGGTCGGAGCTGATGATGATGGCCGTATCCTCCAGCAGACCGCGTTCCTCCAGCGCGTCCAGGATCATGCCCAGATGCTGGTCGGCATAGCGGATGCCGCAGTCGTAGCCGTCCACCCACCGCCTGTAGTCCTCCAGGCCGGCAATCTCGTTCGGCAGGTCGAACCGGTCGTTCCGCGGTCCGAAGCCGCGCGGCTCCCGGGCGCTGTGGGGACCGTAGCTTCGCAGTTGCCGGTTGATGGCGTCCTGGTCGATCCAGTCCGGCAGAGGGGCGTCCTTGAAAGGGTTGCCGAACTCCTCCGGGGTGCGATAGGGCGTGTGTGGGTCCCAGACGTTCACGTGCAGGAACCAGTTGTCCTCTTCGCCGTGCCGGTCGAGCCACTCCAGCGCGGTGGGCACCACCTCTTCGGCCCTTTCCATTCCGCCGCGCCCCGGGTTGTGCATCTCGCGGAACCCGTGGTAGAACCACCACGCCGAGTGCCGTTCGGCGAAGGGGCTCACGGAGGAGGTGTAGATTCCGCAGGTGCGCATGGCGGCAGGCCACGTGTTCCAGTTGGGCCCCAGGCGGAAGCCTCTGTCCGGGCCGACGATATACGGGTCGGCCGCCGTCCCGCCGTGGTCGACCACGCCTGTGTGGATGCCGTGCCGGCCCAGGAACAGGGCGGCGCGGGACGGAAGGCAGGGGGCGTCGCTGGCGTAGTAGTTCGTGAACACCGTGCCTTCTGCGGCGATGCGGTCGATGTTGGGCGAGGTGTCCCGATGGTAGCCGTAACAGCCCAGATGGTCGGGGCGCAGAGTGTCGATGTCGTAGTAGAGGATGCGCACGAGGGATTCTCCGCAAACGAAGGGAACGGGGAGTCAAACGGTAGCTGCGGGCATTCTGTTCGGAAAGGCCCTGCCTGTCAAGGCGAACCGTTACCGGCGCCGGCAGCGGATGCGCTTGTCCGTCTTCGGTGCAGCAGGAGTCCCAGGAATACGGTCAGCAGGAGCACCGAGACGGTGCCGGGTAGGGAGCCCTCCAGCCCGAAATCGCGCGCGATCGGCACGCCCGCCGAGGACTCCGCCGATACGGACAGGAGGCCGCTGGTTGGGAACCCGCTGACCGGCAGCCCGAAGAGCACGGACTGGGCGGCGTTCCATCCGAAGTGCAGTGCCGTGGGGAACCAGATGTTCCCGCTGAGCATGTACGCCAGGGCAAGCGCCACGCTGGCCAGTAGTATGTTCGCCCCTCCGAACGGCGACTGCCAGAAATGCGGGTTCAGCATGTGCGGCGTCACAAAGAGGATGCTGCTGACGGCCACGGCCGCCCACGGCGCGCCGGCTTCG
The DNA here is from genome assembly GCA_964655775.1 of uncultured candidatus Brocadiaceae bacterium. Lineage (GTDB taxonomy): Bacteria > Planctomycetota > Brocadiia > SM23-32 > SM23-32 > CAZZNQ01. The sequence goes on from CAZZNQ010000007.1 coordinate 50,630, forward strand.
ATGACGTTGACCAGGATGTAGCCGCGAAAGACGATCTCCTCGTGGAACGCGGCCAGGACCAGCACGGCCGCAACTGCAGGGACGGCGAGGATCGATCCGAAGCCGTCGATGCGAAGCGGGCCGAGGGCGACCATGAGCAGGATGGGCAAAGCCGCAGCGCCGGCGCCCATCGCCAGCCCCACCCAGGCAGATGCTGTCGGCCGGTGGTCCGGCCTCTGCAGGCCGAGAGAGCGCAGAGACCTGCGATCCACGAATAGCCGAAAGACCACCACCAGCCCGAACGAGAGGGCGAGTTGGAGCGCCACCGCGCCGAACACGAAGACGAACTCCGCGACTCCGGACCGGGCCTTGCCGAAACCCGCCAGCGCGAGAACCACGCCTGCGGCAAGGCCCCCCAGGACGGAGACGACCAAGTACGCGACGAAGAACACGGTCACGCGCCATGGGGTGCGCAGTCGACCCTCACGATCCAGCAGGAATCGCGCCATCGTGCCCACTTTGATGCCTGTGCTATTCCGCTTCCCTCAACCAGATGCAGTCGACCTCCACAGCCTCCACGCCATCTGCGTCCGGCATGAGGGCCGTCCAGAAATACTGACCTTCCCGCGCGTCCCAGGCGGGGGTCTCGAAGACATGCCACTTGCCGTCCCGGAGCGCGTCGGCCTGGATGTTCACGGTGCGTCCGCGAGGGTAGACTCCGAATTGCCAGACCTCACCCTCCGGGCCGGCCTCCATCCTCGCCCTGGCCCGCACGTAGAGCTTGTACTGCTTGCCCGGGGTGATATCGTTCCACGTGTTGAAACGCGTGTTGGTGTGCCAGCCGCGTCCGGGCACGTGCACGGCCCACCCGTCGCTGGCTCCCTCGCTGGGCGCCCACCAGCCGGCCCGCGCATCCATCTGGCATGCCTGGATCAGGCGGAAGTCGGCGGGATCTTCGTCCGCCAGTTCCGGTGGCACCACGAGGCCCTGCGCTTCGGTCATCGCCGCGTACTGTTCCAGCCAATGCAGCCACGGGCCAATCGGCGCCGGGTCGTTGATCTTGTCGATGCCGTATTCCTCGACGGTGCGTTCGAATTCCGCAGACAGAGCGGGGAAGTCGATGTCACCGAAGCGCTCTTCGACCGCCCTCCAGGTGGCGGTGTCCGGCCCGCACTTGGCCAGGAGGTAGCGCGTGCCCATGTGGGCGTGCCGCACGCGCCGCGCGTAGAGCGGCTGGTCCTTCGCCAGCTCGGCGGCTTGGCGAAGGGCGGCCTCGGCCTCGACAACGATCTCGGGACGCAGGAACGGCGCGTTCAAGCGCACGCGGCGTCCCAGGTGGAAGTCCTGCTCTCGGCCGGTTCGATGCATCACGTCGATGTACTTCCGAATCGCCGGTCCCGCCGCCCCGTAGTAGCCATTGACAAACTCCCGGATCAGTCCCGGGCCGTCGGCTTCGGGGTTCCAGAGCGCCTTGGCCAGCACCCACTTCTTGAGCGGAGCCATGTCCGTCGCCGTGCCTACGTGTGTTCCCTGCTCGAAGATGCCGATCACATTGTTGTCCACGAAGAACTTGGTGTTCGGCACGAGGGTGTCCAGCTCGGGGTTGGGCAGCAGGTAGTGCTCGCGATTGCCGATGTAGTTCCATATCAGCAGCTGGCCGGCGATCTCCCGCCAGCCCTCGATGTCCTCCTTGAATGCCTTGTTCTCGGGGTTGGAGGCGTCCGCCAGGGGGTGCGCGAAGTCGCACTCGATGGAGCAGAGCACGATGCGCACGTTGTCGCGCGGACGCAGATTCTTGGGAGGTTTGCGCGACCATGAGTAGGCGGCGGTGGCGATCTCCGAGCCGGGGCGCGCCTTCTCGACCGCCTCCGCGACACGGTTGGCGAAGCGGATGACCTGGCCGGAGTGGGCCTCTTCCGCCTCGTCGATTGCGGCGCAGTCCTCGCAACGGCAGTAGCTTCCGTTGTCCATCTGTCCCACGACGACGAACCGCGCGTCGGGCGTCTCCTCGAATGCCTTCAGCACCCCGGCCGTCATCGCCTCGACCGTGGCCTGGCTGGACAGGCATGGCTGGGCGCTGGTGCGCCGCCCGTTGACGAGGGCCTTCATGTTGTCGGTGATCTCGTGGCCGCTGTCCCGCAGGAGGTGCATGTAGGAATGGACCAGATTGCCGACGAACTTGTAGCGGCCACCGAGCTTCTCCGGCGCGTCGTCCCACTGCATGCCATTCAGCTTATTGCGGGCCATCCAGAGCTGCCCGTCCGCCCCCCACAGGTCGCCGAACATCATGTCGCGGTACTCCAGCACCGGCGCGTTCCGAATGTCGGTTGGCTCGATGACGATGTTGGGCTTGTGCGGCACAAAGGTCTCGCCGACGGCCCACCAGCGCACGCCCAGCGACTCAAGCAGCGTGTAGACACCGTAGAGGGTGCCCCGGCGGCGCCCGCCGGCGATCACCAGTTTCGGGCCGGAGGTCCTGACGACGTAGCCGTCGGTGCCCAGCTCGGCCGCGCCGTCGTCGAAGGCCGCGCCGATGTAGACCGCCCGCGGCGGTGTCTGGGCGGGTGAGGTTACTACCGGCAGCCGCGCGCCGCTCATCTGCTCCACGTGGTCGGCGAGCTCCTCGGCCGCCCACTGCTCGGACGGACTTGGGTCGTGGAGCACAATGACGTAGTCGCTTTGCCCGTTGGTGACCAGCTCGATCGCCTTCTCCTGTGCGTCCGCCACGCCCGATGCCAGGCACAACACCGCCAATCCCGCCGCTGCCGTCCAGATATTCATCTCCGCCTCTCCGAGTTGTCACAACTTTTGGATCAGACTTCTGGAACAAATGTACCACATCGGGCCCGGCGCGGAAAGCAGACGGTGCCCCTGCCCGAACTTGACGCGCCGGCGCAGGTGGCTTATGAGTATGCGCGATGGCGCGGTTATCCGACGGTCATTGGGAGCGGAGATCTTCATGCGGGACAGCTACGACGTGGTGGTGGTTGGCGGCGGCACGGCGGGAACCGTGGCGGCCGTCCAGGCGGCGCGGGCCGGCGCGAGCACGCTGCTGGTGGAAAAGAACGGTATGCTGGGCGGCACCATGACCGTCGCCGGCGTCAACAATCCCGCCCTGTTCTTCGCCTGGGGCCGCCAGGTGATAGCCGGCATCGGCTGGGAACTGGTGAAAGCCACGCTGGACGAGACGGGCCAGGATCTCCCCGACATGGCGGACGTGGAGGCCGAGCACTGGCGTCACCACATCCGGATCGACAGGGCGGTTTTCGCGGCTCTGGCGGACGAGGCCGCGGTTGAGGCGGGCGTCGACATCCTCTTCCATACCATGATCGCCGACGCCGAGCGCGAGGACGGCGGCTGGGTGGCGACGCTCTGCACCAAGACCGGTCTGCGCTTGGTAGCCTGCCGCGTGCTGATTGACTGCACCGGCGACGCCAACGCCGTCTCGATCACCGGGCACGACGTGACCGAGCCCGATGTCCAGCAGCCCGGGACCCTGATGTTCCGCCTGGGAGGATACGATCCGGAAACCCTCGACATGGAGTCCATCACGGATGCCTACGAGCGCGCGGTGCGTGACGGGATTATGCTGGAGAGTGACTTTTCCTATGGCCTGGAGAGCGCCCCAGGCGCCCTCATGGCCCGCGGCCGGAACCGCAACCACGTGGTCGGAATCCGCGCCGCCACCAGTGAAGATCGAACCCAGGCCGAGCTGCAGGCCCGGCGAATATGGCTCCGGATCTTCCGATTCTTCCGCGCGCAGCCGGGCCTGGAGAACCTGCATGCCGAGGAACTGATGCCGGAAGTCGGCATCCGGGAATCGGTCGTTATCCGCGGCGAGAAGACCATCACGCTGGACGATTACTGGAGCGGGCGCGTCTGGCCCGACGCCGTCTGCTACAGTTTCTATCCCGTCGACCTGCATCTTCCGGTAGGCGTGGACAACCGCCGCCTGCCCGAGGGCACCGTGCCGACCATCCCCCTCGGGGCGATGGTGCCGGAGGGCAGCGAGAATTTGCTGGTCGCCGGCCGGTGCATCAGCGGTGATCGCCTGGCCAACTCCGCGTACCGCGTCGAGGCCACGTGCATGGCCACGGGGCAGGCCGCCGGCGCCGCGGCTGTGATCGCGGTCGAGCGCAGCCTGCCCGTCTGCGGGGTGCCGCTGTCGGCCCTGCATGACCTGCTGCGGGACTACGGCGCCATCGTGCCACAACTCGACTGATCATATCTTGTCGTGCTGTTCTCATTAGCATCCTGGAGGCTGCTCATGCGTGCTCTGTTGACGGTGCTGGCGGTAGTTCTTGCATATGGGTCTTTCATCAATCCGGCGAGCGCACAGGATCCGTCCAACTCGCCCTATGCGCAGTGGAAGAACGGGCCGCCGACGGATCCCGACTACTTCCCCATAGCCGTCTGGCTTCAGCCGGCCAAATACGTCCCTCAACTCAAGAACGCCGGCGTGAACCTGGTCATCGGTGTGTGGCGGGGCCCCACAGAGAAACACCTGGCCGATTTTCGCGAGCTGGGTATGCCCCTGATCTGCCACCAGACCGAGGCCGCGCTCAGCGATCTGGACAACCCCCTGATCGTCGGCTGGCTTCAGAAGGACGAGCCGGACAATGCCCAGGGCTTCGACAGCTACTGGCAGACCATCGAGAAGGTCAACCGCGCCTGGCCCGAGGCGAACCGCACGCGGGAAGAGTGGGGAACGTACGGTCCGCCGGTGCCGCCCAAGGACATCATCGCGAAGTACCGGGAGATGCGGTCCAATGACCCCACGCGACCCGTGTACCTGAACCTGGGCCAGGGCGTAGCTTACCTCAACTACCCCGGCCGCGGGTATCGCCGCGCGCATCCGGACGACTACATGCAGTACGTCAAGGGTTGCGACATCGTGTCCTTCGACCTCTATGCCTACAGCTTCCGCGATCCCAACGTCAGCGAGAAGGTCTGGCTGGTCCCGTTCGGCGTGGACAACCTGCACGGCTGGTCGCGGGATGAGCGCATCGTCTGGAACTTCGTGGAGGCGACCCAGGTCTACAACGGAGGCAAGAAGCCCACGCCGGCCATCACGCGTGCGGAGGTGTGGATGTCCATCGTCCACGGCTCGCGCGGCATCATCTACTACGCGCACGGCCAGGGACCCGGAGGCGGCGACCAGGAGAACGCCCTCGTCAGCGACGGCGAGATGATGGCCGCCCTGAAAGAGATCAATGCTCAGGTGCGGGAACTCGCGCCTGTAATCAACAGCCCGACGGTGCACAACGCCCTGCGCGTCGTGTCCGAGAAACCGGAGGTGCCGGTCGACGCCGTTGTGAAGCGCCACGACGGCGCCACTTACGTCTTCGCGGTCTGCATGAGGTCGGAGGCCACCGGCGCCGCCTTCAAGCTGGAAGGCGTTCCAGCGGGCAGCAAGGTGGAGGTGATCGACGAAGGACGCACGCTGGAGGTCGCTGGCGGGGAGTTTTCCGACGACTTCGGCGCCTACCAGGTGCACCTCTACCGGATCGAGGATTAGACATCGCGTGCCGGCCAGTTGAGGGCTTCGAGCTGTTCGACGAGGAAGTGGCGCATCGCCACCACGTCCGCCCCGGCGTGCATGAAGGCGATGCCGTCCTCCAGCGACGCCACGCTGCCGGACGCCTTGATGCCCATCTCCTCGCCGACGACTTCGCGGATCAGGGCGATATTGTGCACGGTCGAGCGGCCCGGCGCGAAGCCGGTGCAGGTCTTGATGAAGTCGGCGCCGCTGTCCGCCACCAGTTTGGCGGCGGTCGCCTTCTCGCCTTCGGTCAGTACGCCGATCTCGATGATGACCTTGAACGGCACGCCGAACGGAGCGGCGACGGCGCGCACCGCCGCAATGTCGTTCGCGACGGTCCGGTAGTCGCGGTTCTTGAAGGCGGAGATGTTCATCACCATGTCCAGGTCCGTTGCGCCCGCCTCCAGACCCTCTTCGGCCTCGGTGCATTTCACGTGCGTGGTCTGTCCGCCGCAGGGGAACCCCACCGGAATCTGTGCCCGCACGCCGCTGTCCTCAAGCTCCTCGACTAGCACGGGCAGGAACTGGGGGAACGCGACGACGGCCCGGAAGCCGTAACGCTTAGCCGTCCGGCATGCCTCGCGCGCCTCCTGCTCGCCTGCGATGATGGTCAGTGCCTCGGAGTAGTCTATCGCCGCCACAAGCCGTTCTATGTCGTCGCGTGTTACGTTTCTCACCGTCCGCCTCCGGGTTGTGCTCTTCTGCCTTTCGGGGCTCTCCGTCCGCTCATCCCAGCGCCACGTCCAGCGTCATCATGATGGCAAAACCGGCTATCACGCCACCGGTCGCCAGGTCCACGTTCTGGTTGCTCTGGGCCTCCGGTATCAGTTCCTCGGCCACCACAAAGATCATCGCTCCCGCCGCGAACGCCAGCGCGTAGGGGAGCACGGCCGCGACTGTGATTACCAGCACCGCCCCCAGCACGCCCGCCACGGGCTCGACAATGGCGGACAACTGCCCGTACCAGAAGCACTTGAGACGCGACACCCCTTCGCGCCGCAGGGGGAGAGCGACCGCGGTTCCTTCGGGGAAGTTCTGCAGCCCGATGCCGATAGCCAGCGCGATCGCCGCGCCGACCTGGGCCGCCTGGACGTCGCCCGCCATGTTGGCCGCCGCGCCGAACGCCACCCCAACGGCCAGGCCCTCGGGGATGTTGTGGAGCGTGATCGCCAGGACAAGCAGCGTGCTTCGCTGCCAGCTTGTCTTGATGCCTTCGGTGACTTTGAGCCCCGCATGCAGGTGGGGGAGCACCTTGTCTATCAGTCGAAGGACGACGGCGCCGAGGATGAAGCCGACCAGCGGGGGCACCCAGCGTAGCGCCTCACCGTAGGTGTCCGACTGCTCGGCCATCTCGATGGCCGGGGCGAGCAGGCTCCAGAAGCTGGCCGCTATCATGACGCCGGCCGCCAGGCCCAGCGAGGCATCCAGGTACTTCTGCGAGAGCTTCTTGGTGAACACCACCACCAGCGCGCCCAGGGCCGTGACGAGCCAGGTTCCCATGGTGGCGATGAGGGCCTGTGTGACGGAGTTCAGCTCGTAGAACCATGCCATGCTGGGTGCTTCCACAGACGGTCTCGCGATCCGGCCGGTACGACCGCCCATGATAACACGAACCCCCGCCGACCCGGCAAGCGCGCGGACATCATGTGCGGGCCGCTAAGCAAGCACCGCATCGGCATGAGGGTATCGGCAGCTTGCGACGTCGAGACGGACGGCAGTGCAGCCCGCTGTGGATCGGAGGCGACGCCCAGGTCTCTCAGTGTCTGCGCTCTGATGTACCGACGGGCCGGGCAATGTAATAGATGACGAAGCCCAGCGGCCAGGTCACCGCCACCAGCAGCGCCACTATGCACCCCGGTAGGCCTCGTCCTCCTGCGTCCCCGGCCACCCACAGCAGACTGGCGACGAAGGCCAATGGGATGGCAAGGCAGACGACTCCCAGGCCGAGAGCCACGAGTGTGTCCATCGCGGGTACCTCCCAAACAGGCGTGTCCGCTTCACCGATGGCATCTCCGGTGTGCTGCTTCCGTAAGCCCGCCGAGACCAGTTAACGGATGGAAGCCATCGAGGCCTTGAGTTTCGGGCGGTCGCGTTCGAACGCGTCCGCAGGTCCCCAGGCCTCAAAGACGACCACGTGCCTTGGTCTGGCGAGAAGCCCGATTACGTAGCCGAATCGCTTGCGTCCCAGTTGCTTCTCGCCCCAGAGGCAGAGGACGGGCGGGCCGCCGCGCTTTCGTGCCACCTCTTCCTCGTCCCGGACTCGGATAGCCTGGTGGCTGCCCAGAACGCCTCGTACCGTCGTGGCCCAGAACTCCCCTTCCGCCTCGTCCGTGTTCGGTTGGCGCTCCACACGCAGGTATACGCCGTTACCCGACATCGCCCGGGTGAGGTAGCCCCTCTCATAGTAGCGAACGTAATCCCGGGGCACGTCGAACTTCACGCGCCGCCACCAGAATGCCTGATCTGTGAATGTTCGGCCGGTCCTGCCCCGCAGAAGGTCTTCGCCGAGCGAATACACCCAGTCGAAGGGGAGTCTCGTCTCCACGCCCTGATCGGGCACCGGTGAGTTCAGTCGCACGATCACCGTGGAGAATGCGACCTTGTTCTCCAGATACTGGATCTTGCCCTTGAGCAGTTCCACCTGCTCTGTGACCCGCTCCAGTTCCTTCTCGACCTTGAGTGCATCCTCGACATTGTCCGCCTTCTCCAGCAGGTCCACCAGTCGTTGTCTTACCATCTCGGAATTGTCCAGGCGGATGCGGAGATCACGCATCTCCTCCGTCACGTCGCGGCCGAGGATCGTGCGTGCCGTCACCTCGCCCGTTGCTTCGATTGCCGCAAGGGCGTCATCGAGCAGGGGCGCCGGCACCTTGAATGTGACCACGTGGCCTTCCATCGCCTGAAGATATCCGCCCATCGACTCGATGAGCGTCTGTAGTTGACTGCGCACGGCATCGACGTTGTCGACCAGCACCGTCAGGTCGGCCGTGTACACCATCAGCCGGTCAGTCGCGGCGGGGTCCGCCTCAGGCGGCCGGACGGCAGACGACGGGATAGGGGGCTTCCCCGCAGTGTCGAGTCTCCCGACGACGGGAATGCGCGCGATGAACGACGGGGCCTTCGCACTGGCATCCATCCCCGCTGCCCCATGGACCCCCGAGCAACCCGCCAAGGCTGCCACTAATAGAAACGCTGCCACCCACACGTAGCCTCTTGGATTGCCCATCTCCCGGCTCCCGATTCAGAGTCCACCACACCCCACCCACCTGGGCTGTCCCCGAGGAACAGACATCCATTGCCCACGCACCCTCGGTTGATGGCAGCATACTGCTGGGCGTGGGGCTTTTCAACTTCCTTCCCGGCGGCTCAGGGACGGCGTGTATACTATGCACGGCGGCGCGCCGGCGACGGCCGGGCGAGCGCGCAACGGACCGATCAGGGAACATCTAAGGGAGGGGAGACGCTGTGAAGTTCGCAACGGAGTATTTCACGTTCAACACGGACCGGAAGCGGGAGTACGTCAACATCACCAACCGGGTGGCGCGCGTGGTGGAAGAGTGCGGCGTGCGCGAGGGCATGGTGCTGGTCAGTGCGATGCACATCACCGCCGGCGTCTACGTGAACGATGCGGAGGCGGGACTGATACAGGACATCGACGACTGGCTGGAAGAACTGGCCCCCACGGGTCCCGATTACCGTCACCACCGGACCGGTGAGACGAATGGGGATGCTCACCTGAAGAACCTGCTGCTGGGCCACGAGGTGATACTGCCGATAACGGCCGGGCGGTTGGACCTGGGGCCGTGGCAGCAGGTCTACTACGCCGAGTTCGACGGGCAGCGGCCCAAGCGACTGATCGTCAAGGTGATGGGGGAGTAGCCGCTTCCCGGGCGCTGCGGCGTGCGTGTGCGACCAGGCGACCAGCGAACTGGGCCAGGGTCTCGGGTGCGTTGAGAAGCTCCGCGTTCACCGTTACCACTGTCTCGCGTGCGTTCACGGTGATCCGGCGCAGGGGCGTGCCGTCGGGTATCTGTCCGAAAAGCACGTCGAGGCGCGAGACGAGCGATTCCGCGTCGGACGCCGTGGCGCACTCGATCCGGGTGGTGATCAAAGCGGATACGGCGTTGAGGGGACGGAGTTGGGCGGCGATGGAGAAGATGCTGTCGGACACGAGCCCGGCATCGCTCACCTTCTCGCGGACCCGCGGATCCGGGCAGACGCGGCGGAGCAGTGCGGCGAGCTCGCCGTTGGCGTTGGTCGCGGCGAAGAGGATCGGTTGAGAACGGTCTACCCGACCGAGAACGGGCCGCAGGGGGCCCTCTATGCTGACGACTTCGGGCAGCCCGCCTCCGTCCTCATCGTCGTCGGCGGCCACCCCGGCAAAGGCCGCAAGCTCGTCGATCCAGCGCTTGGCCATCTCGCGATCGTGCGCCAGCATGAAGTTGTTGTGGAAGTAGGCCACGACCGGTTCGTCCGTGCCGGCCGCGAGCTGGGCGTCCCTGTACGTGGACACGGTGGCGCCGGCCTCGCCCAGTGCGTCCTGATAGGCGCCGACGGCCAGCCGCATCAGCCGCCCTCCCCGGTGTATGGCGAAAGCGTATCCGCCGATCAGACCGTCGGAATCGGGGTTCGGTTGGAGCACGGCCACAAGCTGCACGGGCGCGGCTTCCAGCGCGATGTTCCGGCACTGCTCGGGATCGAACGCGAAACCCTCACCCGCCCTTGAAGTCAGGAGCCGCCGGATGGCCGGCTGGGTGGCGACGTGGTAGGGCAGGTCGACCATCAGCGGATCGTCCGGCCGCACGCAGGCGGCGATGAAGACCGTGGCTTCAGGGTGGACGAACGCGCCGGGCGGCGCGACGGGAGCGGCGCTCATCAGGACGTGGACGACGATGACCACGACGATGAAGAACGCCACGATGAGGGCCAGGCACCCGCCGGTGCAGCCCCAGATCCATCGCTTGAAGCGCCTTTCGGCCCGGTCGAACTCGTCCATCATGATCCTCTTCGGGTTGGCTGCGGGAGCTTAGACTCGGAGTGCGGCCCCGGACGCGTCGCCTTCGGGGAAGCGGGCGAGAGCGGGTCCGACGTGCTTCGCGAGATAGTCGCGGACCTGGTCGGGGGCGCGGCCGACGAAGCCCTGTGCGTGCGCTATCTCCTCCAGCCGGTCGGCGACCGAGCCGAACGCCGGATCGCGCCGGATGCGGTCCAGCAGATCGTTCTCGCCGTCGCCGTTCTTGACGCGGTGCGCGGCGGCCATGCTGTGGCGGCGGATAAGCTCGTGCAGCTCCTGTCGGTCGCCGCCGGCTTTCACGGCCTGCATCAGGATGTTCTCCGTGGCCATGAAGGACAGCTCGGCGCTGAGCCGGCGCTCGACGACGGCTCCGTTCACCACCAGACCCGCGGTCACGTTCGCGGCGAGCGTGGCGATGGAATCGGCGGCCAGGAACGACTCGCTCAGGTAGAGCCTGCGCACGGCCGAATCGTCGAGCGTCCGCTCAAGCCACTGGTCGGCGGCCGTGAATGCCGCATTCTGGATCTGGTTCAGGATGAATCTGGACAGGGACGTCATGCGCTCGGAACGCATGGGGTTGCGTTTGTAGGCCATCGCCGAGGAGCCGATCTGGCTGCGACCGAAGGGCTCCTCCATCTCCTTCAGGCCGGCGAGCAGGCGGATGTCGTTCGCCATCTTGCTGCAGGCGATCGCCAGCTCGCCCAGCGTCGTCAGCACCCGGTAATCGATCACGCGCGGCGACGTCTGGCCGGTCACGGGCACGACGTGCTTGAAGCCCATCTGGGCGGCTACACGTCGCTCCAGTTCCTCGACCTTGTCGCCGTCGCCCTCAAACAGTGCCAGGTAGCTCGCCTGGGTGCCGGTGGTGCCCTTCACGCCGCGGAACGGAACCTCCTCCGCTAAGTCGGCGATGCGTTCGAGGGCCCCCAGCAGGTCCTGCAGCCAGAGACAGGCTCGCTTGCCGACGGTGGTGGGCTGCCCGGGCTGGAAGTGCGTGTACGCCAGGCACGGCTGATCGGCGTTCTCTGCGGCGAAGTCCGCCAGCTGCCGGCAAGCCGTCGCAAGCGGGCCGACGAGCAGCCGCAGCCCTTCGCGCACCTGGATCAGATAGGTGTTGTCATCCACGAAGACGCTGGTGGCGCCGAGGTGGATGATGGGGCGAGCCTTGGGGCACTGCTCGCCGAAGACGCGCACGTGAGTCATCACCTCGTGGCGGGTCTCCTGCTCGATGCGCGCCACCGCGTCGAAGTCGATCTCGTCCAGGTGGGCGCGCATCTCCTCGACCTGCTCTTCGGAGATGTCCAGCCCCAGTTCGCTCTGGGCCTGGGCGAGCGCCACCCACAGCCTGCGGTAGCAGCGGTACTTGGTCAGGTCGCTCCAGTTCTTCTGCATGGGGTGACTTGCCCAGCGGGTGACGAACGGCGAGGCGTAGACGTCTCTGGGTGTGCTGTCGGGGGTCATTCCTCGTTTCCTATGCCGAGCGAGGTCGACGTGAACAGCGCGCGGTAGGGGACCAGCGCCCGGCGGAACGCCTCCTCGGCGCCTTCCTCGCGGTCCAGCACGACGAAGGCGGAGACCGTGCCCGCGCCGGCTTCGCGCAACGCGTCGACGGCGCGCAACGCGGCGCCCGCCGTCGTGGCTACGTCTTCCACCAGCAGCACGAATTCGCCGTGCTCGAGCTTGCCCTCAATGCGGTTGTCCGTGCCGTATCCCTTCGCTTCCTTGCGAACGATCACGAACGGCAGCCCGGTTTCCAGCGCCAGGGCCGTCGCCAACGGCACTCCGCCCAGCTCCGCTCCGGCGAGTCGCTCGACGTTCTTCGGCAACATGCCGGCCATTTCCTTCGCGACGGCCGAAAGCAGTTCCGGATCGGTCTCGAACCGATACTTGTCGAAGTAGTAGCTGCTCTTGCGTCCGCTGCGCAGCGTGAATTCGCCCCTCAACAGGGCCTTTTCCTTGAGTTTCTCTGCCAGTTCCCGGCGGTCCACCGGATGTTCCCCCTCCGTGGTTGTCTGAACGATGGAAGCCGCCCGATTATATTCGTCGGCCGCGGACTTGGCAAACGGCGCGGGTGCGCGGACGGCGGGGCATGCAGAGGGAATCGATCCCGCGAATCCGTAACCAGGCTGTCGGGAGGGTCTACAGCAGGTACTTGGCCGTTCGGCGGCCGACACGGGCGATGTTCTCCGCATCGGCGATCTCCTCAAGCTCCTCGCTCACCAGCAGCATGGCGTCGTCGTAGGTGTGCATGCCGCTGCGCGGGCCTCGCTCGAAGAGGTGCCCGGCCCCGAGCCGTCCCTTGAGATCGTAGCCGTTGCAGGGATCGATGATGATGTCCGGCGCGGAGTCGATGAACCGGCCCTTGAAGACCTCCTCGCGCCGCATCACCTTCTTGCAGACCACGTCTCCCGATTCGGGATGCTTGATCTCCCTGAGCGCCTCCATCAGATCCTTGCGGACGGCTTCGTAGTCCTTCTCCGTCACACCGCCGCCGGGCCAGCCGTCCTCGCTCAGTATGTGGACGCGGCCGGGGACGAGCGACAGCGCGCGGCTGCCGGGTTTGACGGCGCGGAAGCCGAGGCTGGGATCGTTCTCGTAATCGAGGTGGCCTTCGCGCTTCAGCCAGCGGTTGAGCTGGACCTCCCATTTCAGTCCGCAGAAGCCGTGATCGCTGCAGATGAGCAGGCCGTAATCGTCGCCGATGACGTCCTTGAGCTCCCCCAGGAACTCGTCGATCCGGCTGTAGAAGGCGATGACGAAGTCGTGGTGCAGGCTCTCGGGGTCCTCCAGGTCGTCCCACATGAAATGGTTGACGCGGTCGGTGTCCATCACGTGCAGGAAGAACAGGTCCCAGTCGTCCTCTTCCTTCAGGAGCCCGAGTGCCGTGTTCTGGCGGGCGCGGCTCACGCGGGTCACGTCTTCCTTGAATCGCTCCACGGACTCGGCCGCGGCCGACGGATCGATGTCGATCTCGTAATCGTACTTGCGCAGGCGCTCCAGCACCTGCGGTTTCGAGACGGCGCGCTCGTCGAGCTGCGGGGCGAGAAAGCCGCTGACCATGAATCCGTCCACTTCCGGGACGGGCCAGGTCATGGGGATGCCGAGGGCGGCGAACTTCTTGCCCTGCTTGCTGAGCCGCTGCCAGAGCGTGCGGCACTTCAGGTCCGAATGGTTCGGTATGACCATGCTGCCGTCGTCCGCCAGCTCTACAAAACCGAAGACGCCGAACTCGGCCGGGTTCTTGCCGGTCTGGAACGCCGACCACGCCACGCCGCTCACGGTGGGGTAGACGCTGTTGATGGCCTTGAACGTGCCCTGCCGGCACAGCGCCTTCAGGTTGGGCATGTGGCCCTCATCCATCAGGCGTCGGGCCAACGAGAACGGAAAGCCGTCCAGACCGACACCAACGATACGTTTGCTTTTGCCGAAACCGAATAGCATGGGAATGCCTCGTGGGCAGGAATTCTTGTGTCAAGACGGGTGGGTCACGATTCCGCCCGCAACTACCTGGAGGCCCTTCATCAGGACGAACCGCCCCAGTTCCTGAACGTCGTAGAAAGACTCCAGCACGACGGGGCCGTCCGTGACGACCGTTGCCTCGCCGACTTCCGTCTCCTCCAGGCGTCCTTCCTCCGTGGACAGCGGCTCCAGGCTGCCGGAGTCAATGCGCCGGTGGAGCGTTTCGATACGACACTGCTTCTCCTGCGTGGCGCACTTGAATACGAGCCCGTCTGCGTCGTCGAGTTCCAGCGCCTCCGGCGACAGCCAGAAGACGCTCGCCTGGAATCGGTCGGTCAGTTGAGGATTGTCTCCGTCCGCGCAGGCGACCTCACCGCGCTGCGGGTCGTAGCCGCCGGTCAGCACGCCGATGCACTGGCCCGCGCGGGCGGAGGTCGGGTCCTCCTCGGCGTAGTCCAGGATCCGCGTCACCTCGGCGTTGCGGGCGCCCGGGAAGAACCGCACGCTCTGCCCCGTTTTCAGCGTGCCGCTCTCCACGCGCCCGGCAACTATGCGGAGGTCGTCCTGCTCGTATATGTCCTGCACCGGGAAACGCAGCGGCTTCTCGACCGGGGAGGGCACCTTCTGGAAGACGTCCAGCGCTTCCACGATGGACGGTCCGGAGTACCACGGCATGTTCTCGGACTGCGCTGCCACATTGTCGCCCAGGTGGGCGCTGATGGGCACTTCCACGCTGGGCTTGACGTCCAGCCGCGCCAGGAACGCGTCCATGTCCGCCTTGACCTGCCGGAACTTCTCCTCGCTGTAATCCACCAGGTCCATCTTGTTGTAGGCGACGATTACCTGCCCGACGCCTAGCATCTTAATGACATAGGCGTGGCGTTTGGTCTGTTCCTGCACCCCTTCGAACACGCTGCAGATCAGCACGGCGGCCTCGGCCTGCGAAGCGCCGGTGATCATGTTCTTGATGAACTCCTTGTGGCCGGGCGCGTCGATGATCACGTAGTCGCGCGTGGGGCTGGAGAAGAAGGTCTGGGCCGTGTCGATGGTGATGCCGCGCGCACGTTCCTCGTGCAGGTGGTCCATGATGTAGCCGAACTCCAGCTCGCGGCCCTCGGCGTGGGCGGCGGCCTGCACCTCCTCGAACTTCCCCTCCGGAAGCGAGTTCGTGTCGTAGAGCAGACGCCCGATCAGCGTCGACTTGCCGTGGTCGATGTGGCCGACCAGAACCAGAGACAGCGTGTCTTTCTGCATTGCCGTTTCCATCACATGTAACCCAGAGCGCGCAGTTTCTGCATGGTGTATGCGTCTTCCTTGTCCTGTGCCCGGCCGGCTCGTTCGGCGATCTTGGAGCCTTCCACCTCGCTGATGATCTCCTCGATGGTGGTGGCATCGGACACCACCGGCGAACAGCAGGTCTCGCAGCCCAGGCTCCGGTAGCGCTTACCGTCTTTCGCGAAGTAAAGCTCGTTGATGTCCAGTTTCTCGCGCTGAATGTAGCGCCAGATGTCTATCTCGCGCCAGTGCAGCAGCGGATGCACGCGGATGTGGGTCTCCTCGTCGGCGCGGGCTGCGTACTGGTCCCAGAGCTCCGGCGGCTGGTTCTCGTAGTCCCAGTTCCATTTCTGGTCTCGGGGCGAGAAATAACGTTCCTTGGCGCGGATGCCGTGCTCGTCCCGGCGGATGCCCAGCAGCAGCGCCTCGAAGTTGTACTCCGCGATGCAGTCCTTTAGCGCCTCAGTCTTCAGAATCGTGCAGCAGTCCAGCTTGCTGGTCTCCGGCCCGACGCCACTGGCCAGCGCTTCGTCGTTCCGCGCGACGATCAGGTCCAGGTCCCATTCCTCCACGCACTGGTCCCGGAAGTCGTACATCTCCTGGAAGTGGTGGCCCGTGTCGATATAGATGACGGGAAAGGGGATCTCGCCGAAGAACGCCTTGCGGCAGAGCCAGACCAGAGTGGTGGAGTCCTTGCCGACCGACCACAGGGCCGCGAGTCTGTCGAACTGGTAATGCGCCTCGCGGATGATGTAGATGCTTTTGCTTTCGAGTTCGTCCAGATGGTCCATTGCGGGGTCACCCCAGCAGGAAAGTGAAGGAGGCGTCGGCGGAAAGGGCGTCCGAGTCGACGCCTCAGAAGGCTAGATGATATTCCCTCCCGGTGTCTCGGTTCAAGCGCCGGACGGGGCAGCCGGCAGCTGCAATGCCCGCGCTCCCGAGCGGAACAGCCTGAGGAGGTGCTCGGACAGCGCCACGGGATCGTTCTCCGGGAAGCCGCGATCCAGCACGGCCAGGTCCGGAGCGACCACCCGCGGGGCCGGCCTACGGTCCGCAAACCACCTTAGCAGATCCTCTTCGCTGCGCACACCGAAGTGCACCTTGTCCCCTTCCAGATGCACCGAGTCGATGCCGGCACGGTCCAGCAGAATGCGCAGTTCCGCTTCCAGCAGAAGGTTGACCACCTCGCGAGGAGGCGGGCCGAACCGGTCGCGAAGAGCGCGCTCCGCGCTGCGCACAGCGTCCACGTCGGTTGCCGTGCCCAGTTCACGGTAGAGCTCCATTCGCTGCTTCGGGACCGGAATGTACTCCTCGGGGACGAGCGCGTCCATCCCGATGTTGAGCGTGACCTCGGGCGGCTCTTCCAGCGTCTCGCCCCGCATTCGAGCGGCGGCGCGGGCCAGCAGCCGGCAGTACAGGTTGTAGCCGATGGCGGCGATGTGGCCGGACTGGGCCGGTCCGAGGATGTTGCCGGCTCCGCGGATCTCCAGGTCGCGCAGCGCGATGTCGAACCCGGCCCCGAGATGCGAATAACGGCGGATGGCGTCCATGCGATGGCCGGCCTCGGGCGTCATGGGACGGTCGCGCGGAGTGAACAGATAGGCGTATGCCTTGTGCACGTAACGGCCGACGCGTCCGCGAAGTTGGTGCATCTCCGCCAGACCGAGTATCTCGGCCTTGTCGATGATGATTGTGTTCGCGTTGGGGATGTCCAGCCCGCTCTCGATGATGGTGGTGCTGACCAGCACGTCCACTTCGCCGTCGATGAAACGGTCCATGGTCTCGGCCAGTTGGTGCTCGGGCATCTGGCCGTGGGCCACCGCAACGCGGGCCTCGGGCACGGTCGCGGCGACCATCTGCGCAAACTTCTTGATGGTCTTCACCCGGTTGTGGATGACGAACACCTGGCCCTCGCGGTTCATCTCACGCAGGATGGCGTGGCGAAGCAGCTCGGAATCGAATGGGCAGACCTTCGTCTTTATCGCCTGGCGGTCTCGGGGCGGCGTCTGCAGGGCGGATATCTCACGCAGGCCCATCAGGGCCATGTGGAGCGTGCGCGGGATGGGGGTCGCCGTCAGTGTCAGCACGTCCACGGTCGCCCGCAGCTTCTTCAGCCGCTCCTTGTGCTGGACCCCGAACCGCTGCTCTTCGTCGATGATCAGCAGGCCCAGGTCGGCGAACCGGACGTCGGGCTGCACGAGCTTATGCGTGCCGATCACGATGTCCACGGTTCCCTCGGCCATGCCCTGAAGCACGTCGCGCGCCTGGGCATCCGTGAGGAACCGGCTGAGCATCTCGATGCGATAGGGATAGTCGGCCATGCGCTCCTGGAACGTCCTGTAGTGCTGTTGGGCCAGCACCGTGGTGGGCACCAGCACGGCCACCTGCTTGCCGCCGACCACGGCCGCGAACGCGGCCCGCATCGCGACCTCGGTCTTGCCGTATCCCACGTCGCCACAGATCAGGCGGTCCATCGGGCGCTGCGAGGCCATGTCGTTCTTGACCTGTTCGATCGCCCGAAGCTGGTCCTCGGTCTCCTCGTAGGGGAATTCCGATTCGAACTGGCGCTGCCACTCGGTGTCCACGGGATGCGCGATCCCGGACTGACTCTCGCGGACTGCCTGGAGCTCGAGCAGCTCTGTGGCCAGATCCTCCACCGCATCGTTCACTCGCTGCTTGGTGCGCGTCCAACCTGCGGCCCGGATTCGGCTCAACTGCGGGCGTCGGCCGCCGACGCCGATGTATCGGTGGACCATCTCGATGCGGTCCGACGGCACGTAGACGTGAACGTTGTCGGCGAACTCGACGGTCAGGTGCTCGCGCCGGCGGCCGTCCTGTTCCAGAACGCGTGTGCCGGCGAACCGCCCAATGCCGTGGTTCAGGTGGACGACCAGATCGCCCTGCGCCAGGTCCTGCACGGACTCGATCGGACGCCCCTCGCGCGCGTAGGGCATGAAGCGCCGCTGCGTGTAGCGCCCGAACAGCCGGTGGTGGGGTAGAAGGGCCAGCGACGCCTCCGGGCAGAGCAGTCCGTGGTTCAGGCGACCGATGACGAACTGGAGACGGTCGGTGTCGCTGAAATCGCTCTCCTTGAGCAGCCCCAGGAAACGGTCTCGCTCGGCCGGGCTGATGCAGTAGACCACCACGTGGTGGTATAACTCCGCGATGCGCTCGACCTCCTGGAGCATCGAGTCCAGGTCGGGACCGAAAACGTCGCGCTCCTTGAGCCCGAGGGGTATCGCGCCCGTTTCCTCGGCGTCCTCGCCGGGCAGGAACGCGAGGCTCTGCCTGCCGGCGAGACCTTCGGCCAGCGTCTCCGGGCGTATCAGGGAGCCGGGGCTTTCGCTGCGGTCGAAGAAGGTGCGCGCGCGCTCCCAGACTCGATCGGGGTCGGCCAAGCAGATCAGGCAGTCGGGGTCGAAGTAGGCGAGCAAGCTGTTCCTCTCGCCGGGCTCATGTTCCGACGGGTGTTCCGCTGCGGTGAGAGGAGCGCTCTTGACGCGACCGGTGGAGAGCTGCGTGGAAGGATCGAACGAGCGGAGCGAGTCGATCTTGTTGGCGAAGAACTCGATGCGCACGGCCTCTGCGGCACCGTGCGAGTAGACGTCCAGGATGCCCCCGCGCAGGCAGTACTGGCCCGGCGATTCGACCTGGGGCACCGTGAGGTAACCGTTGTCGACCAGCCAGGAAACCAGCTCCCCGGGGGCGACTTCCTCCCCAACGGCGACCGTGCGCGATCCGGAGCGAAGCTCTTCGACCGACGAAGTCGGCTGGAGCAGCGCGGCAATGCCGGCGACGACGATGCGGGTCCTCGGCTCGGGCTCCAGGTAGCTGAAGGGACTGGGTGCTTCGCTCTCCTCCGTCGCAGGCCCAAAGGCCAGATGCCGCAGTGTGGCGAGCCGCGCCCGCATGATCGGCTCGCTTGGGTCTTCCATGTCCCCGGGCAGCACCTCGAGCGCCGGGAAATGGCAGGCCAGGCCGGCGGAGAGAACGTTGACGTCCTCGGCGAACTCCTCGGCCTCCTCGGCCCCCTCGCATATCACCAGGCAGTGGCTCCGGCGCCGTTGCATGGTCCACGCCAACGCGGCGGCAGGGCCGCTGCCGGCCGCGTCGCACACAGCCACCTCGTGCCCCTGCGAAAGGGCGTCGATCAACTGATGCAGACCTTGGATGTCGGACAGCCTGCGCAGTACATCCATGAGTTGGGGTCGCGACTATTAAGCGATGCTGCAACACCTCCGCGATTATATATGGTAGGTGCGCGGATGGTAAGCGAACGCCGCATGCCTGGGCGGCTTTCTTCGACTGTGCAGGCGGTGCGAGATCGGCTATAGTGTTCGCGCATCAAGTGACAGAGGCAATCCGGTCCAAGCGAGGGAGAGCATGAGCGGGATATTCGGCGTCGCGGCCAGGTCAGACTGCGTGGACTACCTATTCTACGGCACGGACTACCACAGCCATCTGGGCACGGAGTTCGCGGGGCTTGCTGTGCGCGGCAACCGCCTGCACCGCGAGATCCACCGCATCTCGCACGGTCAGTTCAAGACACAGTTCAGCGAGTTCTATCGCTCGTGCTCGGGCGAACTGGGTATAGGTGCGGTCAGCGACGCGGATCCCCAGCCCATCATGCTGCAGAGCCGGTTCGGGACGTTTGCCATCGTGACGGCCGGACTTGTGACCAACTGTGGGGAGCTGGGCCGGGAGCTGATGGAGGAAGGCATGACCTTCAGCGAACTGGTGGACGGCAAACTCAACCAGACGGAGTTGATCGCCAAGATCATCTCAACCGGCGACGACCTGGCCTCGGGCATCAGGAACGTTTTCGAGCGCGTGGATGGGTCGGTCTCCCTCATCCTGATGACCGAGAAAGGGATGTATGCCGGATGCGACGGGCACGCGCGTCTTCCGCTTACGATCGGGACGGGTGACGGCGTTGTGGCAGCGGCCAACGAGACGTGTTCGTTTCCGAATCTGGGTCTCCAAGTGGAACGGCATCTCGATCCGGGCGAGGTCGTCTTCTTCGACTACTCCGGGGTGCAGACCTCCGTGCGGGCACCCAAGCAGCGGCAGGTCTGCTCTTTCCTCTGGATATACACCGGCTATCCGGCGTCGAGCTTCCAGGGCGTATCGGTCGAGTCGGTGCGCGAGCGTTGCGGCCGGGCGCTGGCCCGCAAGGATACCGTCGAGGCAGATCTCGCCGCCGGTATACCGGACAGCGGGACGGGTCATGCCGTCGGCTACGCGATGGAAAGCGGCCTGCCGTTCCGGCGTCCGCTGGTCAAGTACACGGCCGGCTATGGGCGAAGCTACATGCCGCCCTCGCAGGAAGTGCGTGACCGGATCGCCAAGATGAAACTCATCCCCATCGAGGACGTCATCCGGGGCAACCGCATCATCATCTGCGAGGACTCCATCGTGCGCGGCACGCAGCTAAAGAACCTGAGCATCCAGAAGCTGTGGGATGCGGGGGCCGCAGAAGTCCACGTTCGCGTGGCCTGCCCTCCGCTGATGTATCCGTGCCGCTACAGCCTCTCCACGCGCACGCGGGAAGAGCTTGCTGCGCGCCGGGCCATCCGCGCACTGGAGGACGGCCCACCGGCGGATATTGCACCGTACCTGGACGCCGACAGCCCGCAGTACAAGAGCATGGTCGACTGGATCCGCAAGGACCTGAACTGCACCACGCTCGACTACCTTACTCTCGACGAAATGGTGGAGGCCATCGGCCTGCCGACGTCCGATCTGTGCCAGGAATGCTGGGCCGGGCCATCGGGCGAACAGGCCAGGTGACGTACGGCGGCCGGAGTGCCTGACGGCAGCGCTTTCGAAGCAGCAGAGGTCGACGCTGTGATCTTAGACCGGGAGGGAAGTAATGATCGTCGTGAACACTGAAACTGTTCCGGGCATGCAGATCAGTCGCGTGCTGGGCCTTGTGCAAGGCAACGCCGTGCGTGCGAAGCATGCGGGTGCTGACTTGCTGGCCGGGCTGAAGAACCTGGTGGGAGGAGAGGTCAGGGGCTATACTGAACTGCTCACGCAGTCCCGGCGTCAGGCGCTTGAGCGCATGCTGGCCCAGGCCGAGGAACTCGGTGCCAACGCCGTTGTTAACGTGCGTTTCAGCACCAGTGCCGTGACAGCCGGCGCCGCAGAGATGTACGCGTACGGCACGGCGGTCATCGTTGCTGCCTCCGACGGGGCAAGCGCATAGAGAGGGCGCCGCCATGGAAATACTGATCCTGTTGGGGATGCCCGTATTGTTGCTGTTCGTTGGTCTGATCTGCGGGACGGTCTCCGACTACATGCACATACTCCGGCTGGAGCGCAGGGAACGAGGACTGGCTGGAATGCTGGTGACCAACTTGCGGTCGTACCCAAGGGGGCCCGGAGCCGGGGGGGCGAAACTGGTGACGGCCGAGTTGGTGATTGCAGGCGACTACATGAAGTCGTTTCGGGCCCGCATCCGCAACCTGCTGGGCGGTGAGTTAAGGAGCTATAGCGGCCTGCTTACGCGGGCCCGGCGTGAGGTGGTGGTGCGGATACTTGAGCAGGCCCGGGAAAAGGGCTGCAACGCGGTGTGTAACGTTCGTTTCAATACGACGGAAATCGGTGCCATGGCCAAGCGGAATAGCATGCCCATGATCGAGCTGATCGCGTGTGGGACCGCGTACAGAACCAGCGAGGCAATCGGAGGATGAGAAGCCCCGAGCGGGATCCGTCCGTGTGGAAAGAGCCTCACATGCGCGCAGGAGGCTTTGAGCCAGACCCGTGCGAACCACACGGCGAGAGCAACGAAGGCGCGGTGCAGTCTTCCGAAGAGAACCGAATCCAGCACTCCGTATGGGGCGAGCCGACGCTGTCGACTGACCTATCGGGCGCGCAACCCGATGCTGTGCCAACCTACTCCCGTTGGCTGCGCGAGCGCCGAGCCCGGACGAGCCCCGCCGGTTCGTGGTTGCTCACAATGGCCTTGGCCGCTGCAGCCGGGCCGCTGGCACTGGTCGGCGCATTGTGGGGGTCGGGACAGACCATTTTCAGTTTGCTCTCCATCGTCCTCTTCACCCCCATCGTTGAGGAGACCATGAAGGCCGCCGTCGCGTTCTACGTGGTCGAAGAGCGTCCCTACCTCTTCCGGTCGCCAACGCAGATCGTCGTGTGCGTACTGACGGGCGCCTTCGTGTTCGCTGCTGTGGAGAACCTACTGTACCTCAACATCCACGTCCGTGACGCTTCGGCCGCTCTCGTCCAATGGCGATGGACAGTCTGCGTGGCGCTGCACGTTTGCGCGTCGGCGCTGGCGGCGATCGGCCTGGTACGCGTGTGGAATGATGTGTGGCGGCGACCCGGCAAGGCACGAATCGCCCTTGCCGGACCGTGGCTGATCGCTGCGATGATCCTGCACGGAACCTACAACGCCGCCGCCGTCGTCATGGACGTCGTCGGCTACCGAACCTAGCCCGGCGCCCTACGCACTGCCTCGCAGCACAGGCTCGCGGAGGTGGTGGTCGGTCGCGCGCTGGTAGGCGGCGCCGGCCCGCAGGAGCGTCTCCTCGTCCCAGTGGCGAGTCATAAGTTGCATCCCCACGGGTAGATCGGACGAGGTGAACCCGCACGGAAGCGACATGCCCCCTATGCCCGCAAGGTTGCACGAGATCGTGAAGACGTCGCTCAGATACATCGCCAGCGGGTCGCTCACCTTCTCGCCGATCCTGAATGCGGCCGTCGGCGTGACCGGTGCGAAGATCACGTCCACCTCCTCGAAGGCGCGGTCGAAATCCTCCTTGATGAGTCGACGCACCCGCGCCGCCTTGAGGAAGTAGGCGTCGTAGTAACCACTGCTCAGGGCGTAGGTGCCCAGCATGATGCGGCGCTTGACCTCGTCGCCGAACCCCTCGCCGCGCGTGCGGCTGTACATGTGGACCATGTCCACGTGCCCTTCGCTGCGGTGTCCGTACTTCACGCCGTCGTAGCGGGCCAGGTTGGAGCTCGCCTCGGCCGTCGCGAGGACGTAATAGGTCGCCACCGGGAAGCTGGACAGCGTGCCGTTCTGAACGTCAATCCGGCTGTGGGGCAGCGAGATCTCGCGGAAATGCACGCCCAACCCCTCGTAGACCTTGCGAGCCGCGTCGATGGCGCTGGCCACCTCCGGGTCGACGCCGCCCTCGACGAAGAACTCCTTCGGCACGCCGAAGGTCAGCCCTTCAACGTCGCCGCGGGTCGCCGCGACGTAATCGCCCGCCGGCTCGCGTGTGCAGGTGGAGTCGCGCTCGTCGGGTGCGGCTATGGCCTGCAGAAGCAGGGCGGCGTCCTCGACGGTCCGCGCGAACGGCCCGATCTGGTCCAGCGAGCTGCCGAACGCCACCAGCCCGTAGCGGCTCACGCGACCGTAGGTCGGCTTCAGGCCCACCACGCCGCAGAGCGCCGCCGGCTGGCGTATCGATCCGCCGGTGTCGCTGCCCAGAGCCAGGGGCGCCATGCCCGCCGCCACCGCCGCTGCGCTCCCGCCGCTGCTTCCCCCTGGTATCCTTGCGGTGTCCCACGGGTTGCGCGTCACCTTGAAGCCGCTGTTCTCGGTCGACGAGCCCATCGCGAACTCATCCAGGTTCGTCTTGCCGAGGACGACGGCGTCCTCCGCCCGCAGCCTCTCCACCACGTGGGCGTCGTAAGGCGGCACGAAGTTGTGCAGGATCTTCGAGGCGCAGGTCGTAGTCACGCCGCGCGTGCACATGTTGTCCTTGACGGCCACCGGAACCCCCGCCAGCAGGCCCATCTTCTCGCCGTCGGCCCGCTTGGCGTCCAGCTCCCGGGCCCGTTCCAGCGCCTCCTCGGCGGTGACCGATAGGAACGCGCCGATGGTCGGCTCCAGGTCGGCGATCCGCGCGAGGTGTTCCTCCGTTATCTCCTCGGCGGAGCGCTCGCCGTTCAGGAAGCTCTCGCGCAACTCGGTGGCAGTGGTAGGCTCTTGTGCCATTATCTCGTCGTCTCAATGTTTGCGTGGGATGCCGCCAACGGGCGGAGCCAGCATTGTAGTCCACGCGCCGGGGCGCCGCAACGGCTCCCGCGTCGTCAAAGGCCGTAGAGATGGTCCGGCAGCGGCAGGGCCACGCGCTCTCCCGTCAGCACCGATAGCCTCGCCGCCTCCATCACCTCCTGCGCGTCCAGCGAGTTCTCCGGGCTGCACACGCCCTCGACCGGCTCGTCGTTCAGAATGCAGTGCACGAAATACTCCGGCCCGTTGCGACGCGGCGCAATGAGCGCCGGAGCTTTGATGTTCTCGCCGTCCTCGTCCGCCTTCGTGTAGAGGGTTAGCTCCCGGCCTCCCGCCACGATCACGCCCTCGGTGCCGTAGAGAAGCACGTCGTGCGGCGGCTTGTGCGGCACCGCCTCGGTCCACGTCGCCTCGATCACGGCGTTGGCGTCGTGATACTGCAGCGCGATCACCGCGTTGTCGTCGACGGGTATATCCTGCTTCACCAGGCGCCCGGCGATCGCCATCACCTGCGTCGGCTGCCCGATGAACAGCCTCGCCAGGCTGGCCCCATAGCCAAGGTAGTCGAACAGCGCCCCCGCGCCGTTCTCCACCGGATCGTAGAGCCAGTTGTAGAAGTAGGGGCTGCAGCCCAGTTCCTTCGGGCCGCAGTGCCCGCCGCGCCATTTGAGCTGCCACACGCGCCCGATAGCGCCCTCGCGCACCAGCTTCAGCGCGTGCTGCACGCCCGCGTTCCACGCAATCGGCCAGTTCACCATCAGCACCACGTCCGCCTTCCGCGCCGCCACCAGCATCCGGTCCGCCACCGAAAGGTCGCTGGCCATCGGCTTCTCCGTCATCACGTGCAGGCCGTGGTGGGCGGCCATCTCCACCAGGTCGCCCGTGCTGCGGTTCGTCCCGTAGGCCAGCACGGCGTCCAGCTCGTGCTCGGACAGCAGCTCCTCGCAGTCGGCGTAGGTCGTCTCCACGCCGGTGGCCTCGCGGAACTTCTCCAGCAGCGGCTCGTTCGGATCGGCCGCGCCGATCAGCTCCGCCTGCTCGATCTTCATCAACTGGGGCAGCGCGCCCCAAACGTGATCGTGAACCAGTCCCAGCACGCCCACTCGCAGCTTGTCGCCCATGTTCGCCGTCACCGTGACTCGTGGATTCGGGGACGCGTTCGGCCGCCGGCCGGCCGCGTGGAACGTCCCCTCGCTGCATTGTAGAGCGCGCAGGTTGCGTGTCAAGCCGAGCGCTGCGATCCGTGGCGGACGCGGGGTCACGTCGCGCGTCATAAATGTCTTCTGTCTCCATTTTTCTGACGAAATGGGTTCGTTTTGCAGCGGCGGGGGAGTGGGGTGTCTGCCTCCCGTTGTGTGCGTGTGCTGAGAAGTCCCGCTCTGCGTCACGAAGGAGAATGCGGCGCCCAACCGCATGCACCGGGGCCGAATCCGCGGGCAGACGCCGGCCACGTGCAGCCAAAACCGGGCCGTACACCGGTCATCACCGGTCAGTCGTTGGGCATCGTCGGACACCCACCGGTCTGGCGGCGGACATCCGAGCGTCCGCCGGAGGCCGACCGCGGACACAGCCTGTCCGTTGCGTCGCCGGCGAACGACAGCGGCGCGCCCGCCGTCTTCCCGCCAGCATTCCGGAGAACTGGCCCCGTCATCCCGAAGTTGCTGTGGACAGCGGCACTCGTTCCAGCCCGCTCGGCGCGCAATCCCCGTCGCCTGCCCGGCCGCAGTCACGTCTGGTCCCGTGACGTTCACGCCCCCAT
>CAZZNQ010000008.1:0-65086 GCA_964655775.1 uncultured candidatus Brocadiaceae bacterium
AACGGCTCGCCACTTCTTTTTCAGCCGCTTTTACACAACAATACGGACTCTATCGGGCCAAACAGAACCGCGTCCTGAATACCACTATTCTTGTCGCAGGAGAGTCGGAGGTAGTGATTCCGGTCAGTTGCACCGAACATGGGCGCTGGTCGTATTCGTCACCGGGTTTCGTGAGTTCGGACGTTCTGATGTCTCCGGGCTTGAGGATCCGTAAGACGTCCTCCGTGTCGGCATCGCTTGCGGCGTCACGCCAGTATCGATCCGATCAGGGCCAGGTCTGGAGAGGAGTAGAGGATCTGTCTGCCCGTGCGGGCGTGAATTCTCCGACTGGTGCGATGCGGGACGCATTCCGAGCCCGCGGCGCCGATCTGCGCGACTATCTGCAAGCCTTCCCCACGAAGGACGGTCAGAACGGCTTGCTGGTTATGATAGACGGCAAGGTGGTCGGCTTCGATCTGCTGTCTCGCCGCGGAGCTTATCGGCATCTGCACGGGAAACTGGTGCGGAGCTACGCTATGGATGCTTTGCTTTCCCAAGCCACGGACCGGGTCCGGCCGGAGATGCCGGCCGCCCGGGGATTCGTTCGGCAGACCCTGGTCTGCGAAGAACGGTGCCACAAATCTGTGGGAAACGGTCGGGATCACCGGTACCGCGCACCTCAGATGGTCGGGTCGGCGCTCGTGCATGAGGAAACGGTTATCCACGCGGCGTTCTTCAGGACCGAAGAGGGTGCTGGCGGCACGCGCATGTCCAGCCTTCTGCAGAGGAGACGCTTCCGGTCCTGACAGCAGATGGCCGGAGCGGCGCTTATGGTGACTCCAGGGCCACACCGGTGGCCCCCCTCCGCAGCCGGAACCGTAGCACATGCATCTGGCCCCAAACTGTCGGCCGTTTATTCTTCACGCCGAAGCTTCACTTAGGGCTCGCCAGGAAAGGACTTGACATCAGCGTCAAAGTCGGAGTATCCTACTATACTCATGGGATAAGTGGAGTATATGTGTGAAGCTATCGACCAGAACCAGATACGGATGTCGCGCGATGGCGGAGATTGCCGGCGCATATCCGGACGGCACGACCTCCGTCCGAGAGATAGCCGAACGTCAATCGGTCTCCGCAAAATACCTTGAAAGCATCGTGCAGCCGCTTAAGGCAGCGGGTCTTATCCGCGCTGTCCGAGGCATGCACGGAGGATATGAGCTGACGCGTCCGCCGGAGCAGATCAGCCTGGCGGAGGTCTTCCGGGCTCTGGAGGGCTCGCCGGCGCCGGTGCCGTGTGTGGACGATCCGTCTCTCTGCGGGATGGTCGAGGGCTGTCCCACCCGCGATACCTGGGTAGACGTGAAGGAAGCCATCGAGGCCGTGCTGGAGGGGCGGACCTTGAGTGATCTGGCACTCAAGTGTGGAGAGGGGTCCGGAGATGGAAACGACGACGGCGAAGGAGTGGAGAGCCGCGAAGCGATCGAGAGGAAAGGCGAATGAACAGGGCATACTGCAACAGCTGCCAAGACCTTGTCCCCGCAAACCCCACCCGCCGCGGCGACAGGGTGTTTCTGGTCAAGGACTGTCCAAACTGCGGCCAGACTGAAACGCTGATCTCCGGGGACGGGCAGCGCTACGAGAACAAGCGCAGCCTAGACGAAGAGCATGAGTATGGGCCTTGCGCGCTGAACTGCCTGGAGTGCCGTCACCGCAAGACGCCGAACTTCCTGTTCGTCGACATCACGAATCGCTGCAATCTTAACTGCCCGATATGCATCAACAATACCCCCAGCATGGGCTTCCAGTTCGAGCCGCCGATGGAGTACTTCGACCGGCTGTTCGGCCAGCTTGCGGGATACGATTCGCCTCCCGCCGTCCAGCTTTTCGGCGGAGAGCCGACCGTCAGGGACGACCTGTTCGACATCATCGCACTGGCCAGGTCGTATGGCTTGCCGGCGCGAGTGGTGACCAACGGGCTTAAGCTTGCCGATGAGGAGTACTGCCGTGACCTGATCGCGACCCGGGCGACGATTCTCATTGCCTTCGACGGGAACAACCCCGAGACGTACCGAACCTTACGTGGGAGCGAGCGTTCGCTGGACCTGAAGCTCAAAGCGCTGGAGAACATCCGGAGGGCCGGCAGGGCGAAGGTTGCCCTGATGATGTGCGTGGCCAAGGGCTTCAACGACACGGAGATGCCGGAGTTGATGCAGTTCCTTCACGAGCGGCGTGACTACATCCGTGGCGTCTACTTCATGCCGCTGGCCCACGCCTGGGAGTCGGGGGCTCTTGAGGAAGAACCGGACCGGATCACCAGCGAGGATATCGAGGCGCAGGTCGACGCATGCTTCCCGGACACGCACACCGAGTTCATCCCCGCCGGAGTGTTCGGGCAGATGTCGACACTAATGGACCTGCTGGGCATCAAGCCGCCGCCGTTCATGGGGGCACACCCCAACTGCGAGAGCCTTTACATCCTCGTCTCTGACGGATCGCGATACCGGCCGTTGGATTATTACATGAAGGACTCGGTGCATGAACTCATCCGCGATCTTTGCAGATTGGAGAAGGACATCTGCGCGGCCTCTGGTGGTGCGAAGAAGAGATGGTGGGAGCGCTTGCCGGGGGGCGGGGGCCTGAGTCGGAAGCTGAAGGCGACTCGGGCCCTGCTGTCCGTGCTGCGCTGCACGTTCCGGCACGCGCGGCTCGGACGGGCCCTGAAGGGCGGATTGTTGCCGGCCAAGGTGTGGCACGGGTTGGCGTCCGCGGTCGGCCTTCTCACTGGGCGCAAGACGCGGACGGTTCTGGAGAAGCACACGCACATTCATCAGATGTTCCAGCTGATCGTGCTGCCCTTCGAGGACACTCATGTGCTGGAGACCGACCGCCTGGAGCGCTGTCCGAACGCATTCGCCTTCCTGGAACCGGACACGGGCCTTGTGAAGACGGTGCCTGTGTGCGCCTGGAGCCGGCACAAGAAGGAGGTATTCCGCAAGATCGCCGATCACTACTCCAGAGAGCCCGCCGCCGCCGATGTGTAGCCGAGTGGCGGCAGATGCGATGACAGTGCTGAGAGAGGGGGCAACGAAGAGGATGGGATACGTCGCGCGGCTTGCGCGCGTTCTGACGAAGAGGGCGCGATCACGGTACCGATATCGCCTCTATTGGGCACAGCAGGAGAGAATAGCTCGTCGCTGGAGTGGCGATAAACTGGCGGCTTCGCAATGGGAGCGCTTCGATCGGCTGCTGTCATTCGTCTACGATCGAATCCCTTTCTATCGGGACCGGCTTCGTGCCGCCGGAGTGCAGCCATCCGACATCCGGGGAAGAGAGGATCTCTGTCGCCTTCCCGTTACGACCAAGGACGACATCCGGCGGAACTTCCCGGATCGGATCCTCAATCCCGACCGGAGTATCTCCCCGTTGCTGATGGGGCAGACCTCGGGTTCCACGTCGGAGAGCGTGCACTTCGTGCGGCCCGGCGCCTGGGAGCGCTCGCTCTACTACAGCGTGTTCCTGCGCACGGGGGGAATCAGTAATCTGCCCGTACTGGTGCTTGCGACGCCACACTGCACCGCGGCGACCTGTTCGCTGGACGACAGCCCGGACAACGCAACCTGGTTCAGCAGACTGCAGAGCATCCCCTTTCTGCGCCACCTTGACCGATTGATTGACTTGCCGTCGTCGGAGAACATTCTGGGTGCCCGCGACGACTACATGGAGGGGCTTCGCGAGGAGTTCGAGCGCTACGGTCCCTGCATCCTGATTGCCGATCCGGTCTATCTCGCCGCGTTCGCTCGTTACGTCTTGCGGGTGGGGGCGGAGATGCCGGACGTGCGGCACATCATCACGACCTACGAGCTGCTCACGGGGTCGCTGCGCGACCTGCTGACGGACTGCTTCGGCTGCGATATCACCACGCAGTACGGCTCCTCGGAGGTGAACGACATCGCCAACGAGTGTGAACACCACCGACTGCACGTCCGGTCTCAACACGTACTGCTGGAGGTGCTCAGGGACGGTCTTCCGGCGGCGCCGGGAGAGCTCGGCAGGGCTGTGGTGACGGACCTCGACAACTACAACATGCCGTTCATTCGGTACGACATCGGCGACGTTCTGGCGGCAGAAAAGGGCCCGTGTCCGTGTGGCCGGAATACGCCGGCTGTCGGGCTGATCCAGGGCCGGGTAGGCGATCTGCTGGCCGTTCCCAATGGGACTGGCCGAAGGGTTGTGACGCCCCTGGAGACGGACGAGATTTTCCGCGGCGTGGCTGGGATTGCCTTCTATCAACTCACGGAGCAGACGCAGGGGCGTTACACCGTGGCCTTCATGCCCGACAAGCCCGATGTCGTGCCGGACACAAAGGCGCTCACCAACAGGTTTCGTCGGGTGCTGGGAAACGGGTCTGTAGTTCGTTTCAGGAGGGTAAACGAGATACCCCCGCAGCCGTCGATGAAGTTCCGTTTCGTGCACTCGAAAGTGCCGACGGGCGACCTACTGTGACGGCAGCCCAACCGGACCCCCAACGAAAACATAGGGAAGGGGCACCGCAGATGATGGACATTGCCACCATTCGGGAGCATTTCCCGGCACTGGGGCGACAGGTGGATGGTCGGCCGGTAGTGTTCGCGGACAATGCGGCCACGTCGCTGAAGCCAAGATGTGTCATCGACGCAGTAACCGACTACTACACAAGGATCTGCGCCAACGTCCATCGCGGCGTTAATACGCTCGCCCAGGAGGCCGACGGCCTTTACGAAGAGGCGCGCAGGAGCGTTGCCGAGTTCATCCACGCGGCACCGGACCAGATCGTGTTTGTACGCAACGCCACGGAAGGCATCAACCTCGCCGCCCACATGATGGACCTGACCGAGGATGACGAGGTGGTCTGCTCACTGAGCGAGCACCATTCAAACTTCCTTCCGTGGTTCGTGCGCGCAAAGGTACGCCTTGTGTACCCGGTCGACGACGGGACAGTCACCGTCGAGTCGTTCATGGAACAGGTGACATCCAGCACGAAGCTCGTCGCAATCGGCCACGTGTCCAACGTGACCGGAATCGTGGCGCCGGTATGCGACATCGTCGCTGAGGCGAAGAGGAAGGGGATTGCCACCCTTGTGGATGCCGCGCAATCGGTTACGCATATGCCGATAGACGTCTGGGAACTCGGATGCGATTTCATGGCATTCAGTGGCCACAAGATGCTGGGCCCGAGCGGGATAGGCGTGCTGTACGGTGACGAGGGGCGACTCGAATCGGCGGCACCATTACTCTACGGTGGAGGGATGGTGAGCCGCGCAACGCCGGACGGCTTTGTGCCGGATGCACTGCCGCACACCTTCGAGGCAGGCACGCCCAACATCGAGGGCGCACTCGGGATGGGCGCCGCTGCACGTTTCCTCATGGACCTGGGTATGGAGAACGTGCATCGGCACAGTCGGCACCTGGCGGGGGCCCTCATCGAAGGGCTTGCGAGCATCGAGGGATTGCGCCTCTACCCGCCGCCATCTTCAGCCGAGAGGATGCCGGTTGCCTCGTTTGCCGTGCCAGGCCTGGCGGCAGACGATGTCGCTGCCATCCTCTGCAACCGCTACAACATCATGGTCCGGTCCGGCGTACACTGCGCTGAGCCGTTGGTGCGGCACTACGGCGAGCCGGGCCTCGTGCGTGTCTCCCTCTATCTCTACAACACACTCGAAGAGGTGGAGTACATCTGTGAATCGGTGCGCGGCCTCTGCAGGGCTTTCGCACCGGCCGGATGAACTCAGGCCGTGGAGGCCCGTTCCGCCTCGCGATCACCGGCTCCGTCTGCCAGGCTGCAAGGAGAGTTGTCTATGGCATCTGTGAACTACGGCATATGCACGGAGTGCCGGCAGCGCGTTCCCGCCGAACACGTGTTGCGCGACGGCAAGACATATCTGCGCAAGAACTGCCCGGATTGCGGACCGAGTGATGCTCTGGTCAGCTCCGATGCACAACGGTGGCAGCGGAAGCGCGAGATCTGCCATTTCAATCCCGATGCTCCGCGCGCATGCAACCTGGACTGTTCATCGTGTGGACACAACCATCACCCGCGGATGGTGTTTCTGGACGTGACCAACCGGTGCAACATGAACTGCCCCATCTGCATCGCCAACATTCCGGGCATGGGGTTCGAGTTTCACCCTCCGCTGAAGTACTTCGAGAAGGTTCTGCACGGTCTGGCCCGGATGGAGCCGAAGCCCGTCGTGCAGCTCTTCGGAGGCGAGCCCACAGTTCGGGATGACCTGCTGACGATCATACGTATGGCGCGCTCCGAGGGGCTCGATGTTCGCGTCGTTACGAACGGTCTGCGCTTGGCCGACGAGGACTACTGCCGCCGCCTCTGCGAAGAGAAGGTGCATGTGCTCATCGGGTTCGACGGACACAGCCCCGAAATCTACAAGCGCATGCGCAGCAATCCCGCCGCGTATGAGAAGAAGGTCAAGGCGCTGGAGAACCTGAGGCGATTCAGCTCGCACAAGAACACGATCATGTGTTGCGTGGCCCGCCACATCAACGACGAGCACATGCGGGATCTCATAGACTTCACGCACGAGAACCGTGACTTCATTAAGTGCCTGCACCTGATTCCTTTGACCGAGACCTGGTCCGAAGGCGAGTTCGAAACCGATGTCGCCACGACCACCGAGGACGTCGAGCAGATCATCGACGAGGCATTTCCCGAGGGCCGGGTCGAGTTTCTCCCCATGGGGCCCTCGGAGAGTCTGCGGCGCGCGCTGCAGTTCTTCGACGCCGCTCCGCTGAAGTTCGGCGGCATCCACCCCAACTGCGAGACCGCCACGTACCTGCTCACCGATGGGGAACGCTATCGTCCCTTGAGCCACTACCTGAAGCGGCCGCTGGACGATCTGGCCGAGGAAGTCGTTCGGCGCGCCAGATCCGTGGACGAGAGACTCGAAAGGCTGGACCCGGCCAAGTCCCTTCAGCGTTTGCGGGGCCGCCTCATTGCCATCCGCGCATTCGGTGGGCTCCTGCTCCGGTCCGTCAACTCCCGTTCGATCTTCCGGGGTCATCCGCTGCCGGCCCTGCTGCGGATCCTGGGCGGCTGCCTGACGGGCCGGAAGCTCAAGGAACAGCTTCGCAGGCACACGCGCGTCCAGGGAGCCATGCTCATGGTCATACTGCCGTTTGAGGAGTACCACTCCGTCGAGTCGGCGCGGCTCCACGATTGCCCGTCCGCTTTTGCGTACGGTGACCCGGTGACCGGCGAGGTCCGGACCATACCGGTGTGCCTGTGGGGTGTCTACAAGAACGATATCCAGCGAGCCATCATGGCCGGCTACGCTGAGACGGCGCTCCAGAGCGCGACGTGACGTGATCCACTTTCCCGCAACCACTACTCACAGTTGGAGGCCAGATCATGCGTAGACTGCAGTCTGTTGCGATAGTCGCCGTCCTTGCCATCAGTCTCGGGTGCGCAGGCCCTGCTGTTTCTTCATTCAGGCCCGTGGGAGTGGGAGGCAACCTGCCTCACACGGCCGTCGAGCGCTATCGCTCGGAGATGGAGGAGGCACCCGCTTCGAGTGAGCACACCGTGTTGCTCGAGGAGTCCAACGGCTGGCCGCTCGGAATCCTCGCCTACTGGAGACGAGGCACCGTCCACGCCATGTCCCACGGTGGAGACACCCGGTACATCGTAACCCGGTCGCGCGGTTACGGGCCGCTGTCGATGTTCTATGTCGCCGAGGATCAGGCCGTGTTCGACGCAGATGGGCGTCGTCTCAACGGCTCGAGCATGAGCTCTGTTCTTTTTGGACACATCGCCATGTTCCACAAGATGGACAATGGCGAACGCGAGCATAGGTCCGCCCACCTGGTACACCATCTGCTGAACTGGAGCAAGGGGCATGGGCGGACGCGCATCTCGCTCTTCAGCGCCCCGAACCCCGTCGAGTTCGGCGGCTGACTGACAGGACGTCGCCACTGCAGTATTCTGCTGCTGCCTTTCCATACATTCCTTGGCGCTGGCTCGGCGTTTGGCTTAGGCTGGGTGCTTCGGGTTGCGGCCGCGGCGTGGGTGCCTACGACGTGCGCGTGAGCGGTCGTTCGTGGCCCAGAATGGCAGGAGGCCGCCGGTGTTTCGCATTGTCAGCTACAACGTGCTGGATGGATTCAGGACTCACCCCGAGCGTCGGGAGAAGGTGTCCGAATGGTTGGCGGGGCAGGAGCCCGACGTTGTAGCTCTGGAGGAACTCAACGGGTACTCAGAAGAGCGTCTCCTCTGCGAGGCGCGCCGATGGGGCCACGGCCACGCAGTCCTGCTCAAACGGGAGGGATATCCCACGGGACTGACCTCACGCACGGCGATCACGGGCGTGGAACGCGCGCTCGAGGGGTATCACCACGGCGTTCTGCACGCAAGGACGGCTGGAATCGACTTTCTGGTCATCCACCTGTCGCCGCATGACTACAGCGTCCGGAAGCGGGAGTCAAGTCGGATCGCCGACTGGACTCGCAGCCTGATGGGGGAGGGCCGCGAGGTGATTGTCCTCGGGGATTTCAACTCCCTGTCTCCCGTGGACCGACCCCACTACGAGGCGAGCGGCATGCTCGCATTTCATAGCGGGCGTGTCGAATCGCAGGCAGATCGCAACCTGAACGACGGCATGCCGGATTTCTCTGTTCATGAGACCTTCCTGGGCGCTTCCCTGGTGGACATCGTTGCCAAGCATGCCCGGGCCGGCCGAGGGCGGATCAGTTGTGCGACGCCCCTGATCCGCAAGCCCGATACGCCGGATTACGCCTGGGAGCGGGGTCAGCGACGCATCGATTTCATCATGGCGAGCCCCTGCCTTGCCGCACGGTCAACAGCCGCGAGAGTGGTCAACGATAGCAGTATGGACGCGTTGTCGGATCACTATCCGGTCGTTGCCGAGTTCGACTGGCCTCCCGGACCGTAATCACGTGCGTGCCCTGCATTCTCCCGATGCCGAAGGTGGCCTGAATCCGGCCCAGCAGTTAGAATGCACAGCATCCCATGTGCTGTTGGAGCAAGAGGCAGGAGAAGGAGTGAGAATGAGGTTTGCACGAGTCATGAGCGGCATGATCGTCGCGGTATTCGCGGCGACCATGGTTCTGCCGTCTGCAGTTGCGGGCGAAGTGAAGGTATGGAACTACGAGATAATGGGCGACGCACATCGTGTCTCTGAACCGGGGCCGCTCGGGGCGGTCAGCATCGTGGGGGCCCGGAACGGGACATTCTCGGGTGCGGTGGCCGTCGAGTCGGAGGAAGCCATATCGGGCCTGCAGGCCAGTGTGTCATCGCTCTCGACGGACCAGGCGAACATCCGCGCGGACCGTGTGGACGTTCGCTATTCTGTATTCTGGGACGGCGGCAGGGGAGCGCCGGGCGGTCTGGATATTCTGCTTGAGGCGCCTCCGGATAGCGTTGGGGTCAGGGATGGCCGCGCTCTGGCGGGCGTCTGGGTTACGGTGGAGGTGCCCGAAGACGCAGCACCGGGCATGTACCGCGGCGAGCTCACGCTTCAGGCGGACGCTTTGCCCGCGACGAGCGTGCCCGTTGAGCTGAAGGTAGTGGACTGGCGCGTTCCCGATTCGAGCGATTGGCGGACGTGGACGGAGGTCATTCAATCGCCGGATACGCTGGCCATGGAGTACGACGTGCCTCTCTGGTCTGAGGAGCACTGGGACCTCATCGCCGAGAGTTTCCGGCTCATCAAGCACACCGGCAGCCGCATGGTCTACGTGCCGCTCTTGCGCAACACGAATCAAGGGCACGCGGAGTCCATGGTGCAGTGGGTCCGGAAGCCGGACGGTTCGCTGGAGCCGGACTTCTCGATCATGGATAGATACCTGGACCTGGCGCAGGAGAATCTGGGCGATTTGAAGCGGGTCGCTTTCTTCGCATGGGACGCGTACCTGGTGACGTCGTTCCGCAAGCAGTCTTACCTGGAGCGACCGACTGTCGATCCCAATGCCAGCGCCTACGCGCAGGGGCAGCAGCGTCTGGCCCAGCGTCGCTGGGATGTGCGCCAGCAGGGCCTGATGGTTACGATGCGAGACGAGGCGACCGGGCAGACGGAGCCGGGCCACCTGCCGCACTATTCCGCACCCGAGAGCAGGGCGATCTGGGAGCCCGTCTACGCTGAACTGCGCGAACGCATGCGGCGGCGCGGCCTGGAGGACGTTATGGCTCTCGCGATGGTCACCGATCTGGAGCCTTCGCGTGAAGAGGTCAAGTTCCTGCAGGATGTTTCCGGCGGATTGCCCTGGGTCGCACACTCGCACTTCTGCCGCATCCGCAACAAGCCGTCGCCCAATACCGCCCTTGCCGGCATTGCCGACATCTGCTACGAGGCGCATGCCTACGGCCTGACCTATCACGTAAACCCCGACAAAGATCCGATCTACGGCTGGCGCGTGCCGGAGCTCCGCGTCTACGTTGACCGTTTCGGACTGATGAACGGCCGCGCCCTGCGTCTCCGGCAGATGCCTCAACTGAACATCACCGGCGACCAGCGGGGGATAGGCCGCATAGGTGGCGACTACTGGCAGGTCATCAAGGACCAACGCGGTCGCCGCTCCGGACAGGCGTTCGAGCGCTACCCCGAGAACTTCTACCGCGGCCTGAACATCAGTAACTGGCTTCTCGCGCCGGGACAGGGCGGACCCGTGGGCACTGCGCGCCTTGAGAACCTGCACGAAGGCTTGCAGGAGTGTGAAGCGAGGATCACGATCGAGAATGCCTTGCTTGACGCGGGGACAAAGGAGCGGCTCGGTCCCGAACTCGCCAGCAGGGCGCGTTCCGCCCTCGACAAGCACCAGTGGGCAATGTGGCGCAGCATCTGGACCAACGGGGAACAACTGGAGATGCTGGGCGCCATATCGGGACGCAGCATGTACGAGGCCATCTGGTCGGGATTGTCGAAGGCGGGCGTGCAGATGCCCGGCTTCTGGGATGCTGAAGCCCGCCGGATGCGCAGCGACATGGATCGCGAGGGACTGGACTGGTTCGTGGATTCTGGATGGCGTGAGCGCAACAGGGAGCTCTTCGCGGTGGCCGCCGAGGTGCAGCAACTGCTTGAGTGAGAGCTTCCAGTGGTCTGGGCACGTGGGCCCGTAACCGGATGCTTGTCTCGGCTCGCCGTTCAGCGTCCGTCGGTCGGCGAGTCCATTGCCTTCTCCACTTCGCCGGCCAGCGCGTACAGGCGTTCGCTGCGTTCCTGCCATCCCGACCCGGCAAACCACCGGTGGCCGGTCACGCCGATCTGACGACAGATCGGGCTCGGCCCGGTCAGGTTGCCCCATTCATTGTTGATCTGTAGGTGGCTGATGGCCTTCAGCATGAAGTGGGTGCGTTCCACGAGCAGTTCCTCGCATCGCCCAACGAGTTCAGCGGGCAGCTTCTGTCTCGATGCCTCATCGGTCAGGGCCGCCTCAATGGCAATGCGTGCCTGGCATTCCTGGATCCCTTCTCTCATCGCCTCGAAGTGATGCGTCGAGGCGGGACCCGTAGGTCCCGGAGCCAGAACGCACCACGGGATGTCGAGATTCCTCCATGCGCTGTGAGGGTACAGGTCATCGACCGTACCGCGGCGCCGACCGCGGGAGTCCTTCACGGCGGGCCAGAAGTCAGCGCCGCCTCGGGCGACGCCTCGCTGTGCGCCTGTAATGTTCAACTCCATCAAGTTCCGCCACCGACTGGCGGGTTGGAAGCTCTCGTATCGTGGCTGGTAGCATGCCAGGTCGCGACGCTTCCACCCGAGGTGGGTTCCCAGAGGCGGATCGTTGTTGGCGAACGTGCAGCTCAAGACTGCACTGTGGTAGCCGACCCTTAGGCCAACCCTGTTGACCTGGGCGTTTCCCTGACTGGTTGCGACCGTGGTGACTATGCCGTCTTCAGGCCGTTCCGCCCCGCGAGTCACCGGCACATGCGAATGCGATACCCACGGAAGTCCCCTGGATACCTCGGCATAGAACTCGTCCTCTTCCCGCGTCGGCCAATCGTCGGACATCAGGCCGATCATCATCGTCTCCTCAAGGCCGCGCTCACGCATCCGGCTGTGCAATTCCTCAAACAAGCGGGTCCAGTGCTCTTTGCTGGCAGGATCGGAGTAGGGGGCGACATGCTGCGTCTCAGTGGAGCCACTCTCAGGATCTAGCACGGTCACCATCGGCCCTTTGCCCGCGTATTTCATTCGCTCGCTCACCAAAGCACGGTTGTGGCTCCAGGTGTCCTTGTACCCGCCGCCTTGACCCATGTAGATGTCCCACACGACGAAACAGACCACTCGCGGCCGACCTATCCGCTGCGTAGCCAGGTCGAGATATCTTTCCATCACGGAGAAGTCGAAGCTGTACGCTCCTTCCGGCGTTTCCACCCAGCGCACCATGCTCTCCGCATTGCCCAGATTTGTCTCGCAGATAAGGGGTACGTAAACGACCTGAACGCCGACCTGCCGCATCAGGTCCATGGTCTTGCCTATCAACTCGAAGTGCTTCTCCGACCAGAGGTCGACTTTGTACTCCAGCGCCAACGTATCCGGCGACTGCACCAGTTCCAGCAACGTGCGGTACTCCTCGGCATCCGGCAACGTGTAGTCCGTAACGGTCAGTTCCACGGGCACGTCGACAGGCTCCCAGCCATCGGCGCGGATCGCTATCCGCCCCTCATACCGGCCGGCCGGCACGTCCTTCGGCACGCGAACCGTCACCCAGACCGGCGCTACGGCGCCGAAGACAGGCTCGGGCCGGCCTGGGGTGTTGAGATCGTCTGACCCGGATGGCACTTCCCGCACGGGGACTTCGGCCGGCGGTTGCGCGGCAAGTCCTCCGAGCATGGTCGGAACCCGAGGATAGCAGTTGAACTCGGGCACCCTTCTTCGGTAGATGGTCCGCTGGCCGTTGACTCCCGCCTCGCCTCCCCATGGAAAACCGTAGCGAATCCGCACCGCCGACGCAGGGATCACAGCGTGCTTGCTCGCCAAGTCACTCGCTTTGGCCCGGAGATTCCCAATGGCCTCGTCGCAGCCGACGACCACCTTCCCGGAGAACGTGCCGTTCCGGGCTCCAGTCATCCGGATGGGGCGAAGCGGCTCGGGGCCGCCGAAGTCCAGATCGTAGTCAGCCTGCAGCATGCCGCTGTTCCAGACCTGGAACCCGGGCTGACGCACGGCGTTTGGCGCAAGTCCATGCGCTTCTTCCGCTGTGAGTTGCACCTGATCTATCTGGCACGTGTTAAACGCGGGGTAGTAGGGGAAATAGCGCATGCCTCGGGCGCCTTTCTTCTCTTCGAGCACCCGGCCGTACGGAGCCCGGACGATCTCCAGAGCGAGCACGTTGACGCCGGGACGGAGCAGGTCAGCGTCGACCTGGATATTCGCTTCGCGCTGACGAAGTGCCGCTTGCTGTTCGGTCTCGCCCTGGAAGTCGCGGGGCGCCTTGCCCTCCCAGCCGCCCGGTGGAGTGAATGCTTCCGGCTCGTATGGGTCAGCGAACATGTCCCGGCCGGTCGCGCCGTCGGGAAGGTGACGACGTGCGACCTCTCGGCCGTTCAGGTAAGCGATCAAACCACCTCGATAGCCGACAGAGAGGCGAAGTCCACTGATCCGGGTGGGATCGGTGACCGAGAACGCACCGCGCATGCAAAGCCGGGAAAGGAAGGCCGTGCGGCACGACATGCGAGCCGGCCCGCGAAGCCAGGCTGCGTCGTCGAAATCGACCCGCTGCCAGTCATCCGCTGGAGGAGGCGTCTCCCGGTGCGCCCAGTTAAAGGTCGCCAGCAGGCGGTCGCCCTTGAACCATCGCAGGTCCATCGGCTGCGGGCCGGCGTCCGACTCGATGACGGGTGGTTTCAGCGTATGGTGCATGCGCCAGAATCCGGTCGTATCCAAGACGACCGTGTGAGTCGCCGGCCCGGTGTCAGCCAGGCACGGTTGACTGACGAGGAACAATGTCAGCATCAATGCGACCAAACGCCATACGCGTCCGCTAAGTGTTCTCACAATCTGGTCCCGGTTTCTGTTATGGAAACCGCATCGTATCTTACGTCGCAGGCAGCCATCAACCGACGGTGGGGAAGGCCCGGCCTGCCCGGTGTGTCGATCGGCAGGCCGGGCTAACGAAGCCTGTCCAGCGCAAGCGATGCAATGCCTTGAGGACAGCGTGGAGTATCGAACCCGCCGAAACGCGCAATGCCGCTTCGGGCTGAGGCAGAGCAACCGGCGCAGTCGCGGCAGCTTCGCCCTCACCGAGGGGGCAGCATTAACCCAGGACACCCCGAGCGACGGGTTTGCCTCGCGTTACTCGTCATGCTAGAATGCATTAGGGCTCAGCATGGATCTCCGCCCGTGGAGTGTATGCCTGCCGGACTGGAACTGGTGCAGGATACGGGTAGGCTGCGCTTAGAAGAAACTGGCACGGATCGAAGAAGATCCCGGGCTTATGAGTGACCTGGAATCGCGACAAGGGGAATCAGAAGTGCTTGAGACGAAGGACGCCAAGAATGAACCGCGGTCGGGCGGCAAGCGCGTGGCTGTTGTGCTGACCGTCGGACTGGTGGCGGCGGTGACTTTCGCCTATGGGTGGATGGCCAGCGCGGCCCCAGAAGGCGGCACGGAAGTCGTTCCCACCGTTGCCGCAAAACGCGGCTCCCTGACCGTCTCCATCACCGAAGGTGGCACACTGCACGCCATGGAGAAGCTCGAGATCGAGAGCGAGGTCGAGGGCAGAAACCAGATACTCGAGATCGTGCCGGAAGGCACCGTCATCACCGAGGACGACGTGAACCTGGACGACCCGACCAAGGGCAAGATGCTGGTGCGGCTGGACACCGCCGGCATGGAAGAGAAGAAGGCCAGCCGTGACATCAGCTATTACAACGCCGAGGCGTCCTACACCCAAGCGCAGAAGGCGTACGAGATCCAGGTCAAGGAGAATGAAAGCAACGAGACGCAGGCCCGGCTGACGGTCAAGTTCGCCGAGATGGACCTGCAGAAGTACCTGGGCGAAAAGCTGGCAGCGGAAGTCCTGGAGAACGAAGGAGTCGACTTCCAGAAGCTGCGCCGCGATGCGATAGTGCAGGTCTCGAAGATCCTCGACCCGGAAGGCGACAACCCGGAGGACGTGCGCACCGCGCTGGGCGCGCTCTACATGGAAGTGCCCGCCTCCGAAGGCAACCCGCTGGGCGGCGAAGCGGCCCAAAGGCTGCGTGAGCTGGCGTCGGACCTGCAGCTCGCCAAGCAGCGCCTAGAGCAGGCGGAAGAAACCCTCCACTGGACGGAGGTCCTGGTCAAGGGCGAGTACGTGAACGCCACTGAACTGACGCGGGACGAGCTGGACCGCGACGCCCAGAAGGTGCAGGTGGACGCCGCAGAGGAGGCCCTGCGCCTCTTTCTGCAGTACACGCTGCCCAAGGACGCCGAACAGCGCTACAGCGACCTGGCCGAGGCCAGAAGCCAGCTCGACCGCGTGCTGGCGCGTAATGCCAGCGAACTCGCCCAGGCCGAAGCGAACCTTCGCGCCAGGGAGGCATCGTTCCAACTGGAGAAGAACCGGAAGGAGAAGCTGGAGAGAATGCTGGCCGGTTCGGTCATCTACGCCACGAAGCCGGGGTTGGTCGTCTACGCCTCAACGTCGGCCCGACGCTGGCGCGGCGACCCGATCCAGGAAGGCACCACGATCCGCGAGAACCAGACCATCCTGACCATCCCGAATCTGAATGCTTTCGCCGCACGCGTCAACGTGCACGAGACGGACATCGAGAAGGTGAAGGTCGGCCAGAAGGCGCGCATCACCGTCGAGGCGTTGCGGGGCAGCAGCCTGGCCGGCCACGTGGAACGGATCAGCCCCATGGCCGACTCGGAGAACCGGTGGCTCAACCCGGACGTGATCGTCTACGAGACGGACATCGCGCTGGACGAAACGCTGCCCGGACTGACCCCGGGAATGTCCGCCACGGCCGAGATCATTGTGGCCGAACTGAAGGACGTCGTCTACGTGCCGCTCTCCGCCGTAACCACCTACCGCGGGCAGCGGGTCTGCTGGGTGAAACGGCCGAACGGCGAGCCCGAGCTGCGAGAGATTGAGGTAGGCCACTTTACCGACAGGTTCGTGGAGATACGCGAAGGTCTCCGTGCGGGAGAATTGGTCTGCCTGGAGCCGCCGAGGGCGTTGGAACAGGAAAGCCTGAAGGACCGTGCGGAACCGCAACGTGAGGTCGCCGCTCGCCCCTGACTGGCCGCCGGAAGACGTCCGATCTGCAAAACCGGAGCCGCGGATATCTCTGGCCCCCTTGCCTGCCTTTACTCCTCAGGCGCTATCCAGCCTTTCAAGATCAAAGCCAGTTATCTGCACCACGGGGACGCAGACGAGAAAGCGATGCCCTTCATCCCGGCAGACAGTGCACCCTCGGCGTTCCGTGCAGCATCGTCCATCATCACCGTTCGACGAGTTCGTGCAGGCAGAGGAGCCCTATGTCGAACGCGCGCCAATCCCAATGTCCGAAGAGGTG
The DNA here is from genome assembly GCA_964655775.1 of uncultured candidatus Brocadiaceae bacterium. GTDB lineage: Bacteria > Planctomycetota > Brocadiia > SM23-32 > SM23-32 > CAZZNQ01. Next base: position 16,493 of record CAZZNQ010000008.1, read on the forward strand.
GTTGATGAGGGCTTGGGAGACCTTGACTCCGCCGAATAGGTGGGAGACTGCCGATCGGCAACCGCCCAGGGTCCGTACCAAACGATGGGTGCTCCCGGTTGCGGGATTTACACGAATACACTACAATCTTACAGTCGTGCCGTTATCCTCTCCGCCTTTCATAGGCAGCGGCAGTCACCCCCTCACACGAACAACGCGGAGAATACAGTGCCCAAATCTGAAGACGATATCACGTCCCTCATCCTCGAAGCGGCTGATCGCGCACGGGAAGAAAGCGGGTCGGAACCGGAGCCGCACCTGACAAGAGGAGTCGACTGGCCCACGCAATGCACGGTGGGGCCGGGGCTTGAGGGGGCCATAGCATGCGAGTCGAAGGTGGGCTACGTCAACGGCTCCAAGGGCTGGCTGATCTATCGCGGATATGACATTTTTGAGCTTGCTGCCCGGTCGACTTACGAAGAGGTGTCGTATCTGCTGCTTCACGGCCGGTTGCCCAATGGCGCCGAGTTGGCCGAGTACAGAGCCCGACTTGCGCAGTACCTGCACATACCGGGTGTCGAACGGCAACTGATGAGCTTTCCCGTCGAGCAGATGAGCACCATGTCCGCCCTTCGCATGGGCACGTTGCTGATGCGCCAGGCGCAGACATACCGGGATCGTGACGGCGCTGAACTGGACGTCCAGCCGATAGGTGCCGACGAAGACGCGGTTCCCATGGAAGCCCCAGCCCCTGGGACAGAGCATGCGGCGTTCGAGATCAGCAAACCGGAGGCCCATCGGCCCGCCGGTGTGGACGCTCGCCTGCTCGACGCGGAGGACAAGGAATCCTGCTATCGCCTGCTGGCCGGCGTAACGACCATAGCCGCCTGCATTGCCCGTGTGCGTGGCGGACACCTGCCGGTTGAGCCGGACCCGACACTCAGCCTTGCGGGCAACCTGGTATACATGATGACGGGGCAGCGACCAACGCCGGTCGAGCAGCGGGTGATGGACGTGGCCCTCATCCTGCACGCCGACCACGGCATGAACGCGAGCACTTTCGCGGCGATGGTCGTGGCGTCCACACTGTCGGACATCTACTTCGCCATCGGATCGGGGATTGCCGCGCTGAACGGTCCCCTGCATGGCGGCGCGAACGAGGAGGCCCTGCGGCTTCTGCAAAGCGTCGACGGCCCGCAGCAGGCGGCTTCCCTATACCGTTCTCACCGTGAAGCAGGTCTGAAAATCGCCGGATTCGGGCACCGCGTGTACAAGTCCTACGACCCTCGCGCTCGCATCCTGAAGCCGCTGGCGCGACACCTGACCGCGGATCGTCCGCAGATGTGCCGACTGTTCGAGACGGCGGACCGTCTCGAGCAGGAGGTGGTGGCCAACCTGGGAGCGGAGAAGCGGGTTTTCCCGAACGTCGACTTCTACTCCGGCATCGTCTACAACGCGATGGGCATTCCCCCCGAGATGTTCACGCCGATATTCGCCGTGGCGCGAGTGGCCGGTTGGACCGCCCGCGTGTTCGAATACCTGGAGCAGAACCGCATATTCCGCCCGCGAGCGGTCTATACAGGACCCTTCGACCGCGAATACGTCCCCATCGAGGATCGACCGTAGCACTTCCGAAGGCCGTAGTGAGGATGCGCTGGTCTTACCTGCGGCCACAGTATTGGGCATGGCACCTCGTAACCGGCAGTTACCCCATGGTCTCACTTCCCGTGTCGGCAATGGTGCCTGCAGCGCCTTCTGCTTTTCTCTTTTCGGCGTGCGCGAACGCCGGTCGGCGCGATGCGAATGATGAGGCGGCCGGACCCGGAGTCATCACCCAAGATGGGAAATGTCTGGCTCGAACAGCCCTCTGCGGGTAAGATCCATTGCGGCGGCGTAAGCTGAGGGGCCGCCTTCAGAAGGGGGAACCGTGTGGGATGAGCGGAGGACTACGGCGCAGAGACGGGAGGCACCGTCCGACTGTACGGCAGTTCATCGTCGTTCTCTGCTTCTCGGTCTTTTTGGCTCCCGTTGTGCTCATTGGCTGCATGTCGCTTCTCGATCTGCTGCAAGATCGGCTAGGTGCAGCGACAGTCCCGCGAGTCGAGCCCGAGTGTCCGACATGCACTTCGGTTGGTTCCTGCCGATCGCCGTCTATGTTCAGGAGAATCGTCGTCTCCCTCTTGTCACAGAGACGGAGAAGCAAGAGCTGGAGGCGCTACGCCAGGCGCTTGAAACTGAGGAGCGGGCGCCTCTGCTTGATCCCTGGGAGAACCGGTACCAGCTCTACCTCGACATCGACGGGGACGGTTTCGTCAGAGTTGGGGAGAGACGGGTTAAGGCGGAGTTCTACATGTACTCCACAGGCCCAAACCGTGTCGATGAGTTGGGCTGTGGAGACGAGGTGGAGCAGGCCTTGAATCTCCAAGAACTCGTCTTGGCTCAACAAGAGAAAGACGGCCACACCACACGATGGGGCGTTGACGGTCGGATGCTCTGGCGGCCGTCCCCTGTCGTTTGGGGAAAGTGGCAACCTTTCGGCCAGCATGTTAGCATCCTGAACTGACGACGCTGCAACGCTTGTCGGTTCCCTCGCTTTTGAGGATGATCAGGCTGATCTGGAGCGCACCAGAGGAGTGTTCCGGCGACCCCATCGTGATAGCCCGAAACGCCGGGCTCACCTACCCGAGCGGCATCGAGGCCTTGAGGGGCTTGGATCTGGAAGTCCGGAAAGGGGAGTTCGTCTCCATTGTGGGTCCGTCGGGCTGCGGCAAGTCCACGCTCTTGAAAGCCGTTGCGGGACTTGTGCCTGTGACGACCGGCGGTGTGATTGTTCCAGACCGAGCCCGAGACAAAGCGCCGCCCCGGGAAAGCAAGACGGCTTTCGTTTTCCAGTCGCCGACACTTCTCTTGTGGAGAACCGCCCGCGGCAACGTGGAACTGCCTATGGAGCTCCGAGGGGTGGGGGTTCAGGAACGGCGGGAGCGTGCCAGCACGTTCTTGGACCTTGTCGGCCTTGGTGGCTTCGCAGACCGTTTTCCCTCCGAGCTATCGGGGGGTATGCAGATGCGGGTCTCGCTGGCGAGAGCGCTTACCACCCAACCCGAAATAATGCTCCTGGACGAACCGTTTGGGGCGTTGGATGATCTTACCCGCCAAAAGCTCAACGAGGATCTGCTGCAGATGTGGATGCTGGAGGGTTGGACGGCTCTGTTTGTCACGCACAATGTGGCGGAGGCGGTGTTTCTGGGTCAGAGGGTACTGGTCATGAGCGAACGGCCTGGCCGTATCGTCGCGGAGATCGAGATCGATCTGCCCTTGCCCCGACCGTCGGGTGTTCGGACTGGGGCTCGATTCGTTGAATGGGTCCGGGAGGTGAGTTCTTGCCTTGGGGAGGCGGGATGACGGTGTTCGGGCACTCCCATCGACTGCATCGGGTTCTGCCACCAGTACTCTTGCTTTTTCTGCTGGGCTGCATCTGGCAAATCATTACGGAGGCGTTCGCCGTTCCCTCCTTTGTACTGCCTTCGCCGCTTGAGATTGCCTCCGAGGCAATCGGGAATGGCAAGGCACTTCTTTCTGCCACTGCCCTCACGGCGCTGGCTGCAGTCCTGGGCTTCTCCTTCAGCCTAGTGGTTGGGTGTCTGATCGGATTCGCATTCTCGCAGTGGGCTATCGTACGCAGAAGCTGCTATCCTTACGCGATCTTCCTCCAGACGGTTCCCATTGTCGCGATTGCGCCCTTGATCATCATATGGTTTGGTACCGGCCTCCAGAGCGTTGTGCTGGTCTCCTTCATTGTCAGCTTGTTTCCGATGATCGCGAATGCAACCGCTGGGCTGACCTCGCTGGACCGGGACTTGGTGGACCTTTTCAGGCTCTACGACGCTTCGGGGCTCCAAATGCTCCTGAAACTGCGCCTACCTGCTTCAGTTCCGTTTGTCATAGCCGGCGCCAAGACCTCAAGCGGACTTTCCGTCATCGGGGCTATAGTTGGGGAGTTCTTCGCCGGGTATGGGACAGATCGGTATGGGCTCGGCTACCTGATAACGCTCACCTCCGGCCAGCTGAAGATAGCGTATCTCTTCGCGGCCATCCTGTGCTCGACCGGGCTCGGACTCGCTATCTTCGGTCTGGTGAGTTGGGCCGGTGATTGGATCCTGTCGCGTTGGTACCAACACAAAACAGATTCCTGACGGAGGCGGACCGATGAGACTAAGCAGAAGAGCCTGTTTGCTCGCATACGGAATCCTGTTTTTCGCGCTGGCGTCAGGTTGTGGTAGGGAGCCAGAATCAGAGTCCCCCGCCGATCAGCAGGAGACCATCGACGTCTCGCTTCTTCTGAACTGGTTTCCAGAGGCCGAACATGGGGGCTTCTTCGCAGCCCAGGCGCATGGCTTTTATGAGGAGGAGGGCCTTCGAGTCCGAATACTGGCAGGGGGGCCCGGGGCGTCGGTTGTGCCGCGAGTTGCGACGGGCGCGGTCGATTTCGGGGTTGAGAACGCCGATCACGTTCTGCTTGCCCGCTCACAGGATGCACCGGTTGTGGCCGTGATGGCTCCCATCCAGACACATCCGCGATGCATAATGGTGCACGAGGATTCGGGGATAACGGATCTATCAGGTTTGCAGGATATCACTCTCGCTATGAACGTTGGGGGAGCCTTCTCACACTACCTGCGGGAGCATGTGCCTCTGAACGGTGTGCAGATCGTGCCGTATGCGGGCAACGTGAGCCGTTTCATCAGGGACAAGAACTTCGCCCAGCAGGCCTATGTCTTCAGTGAGCCCTACCTGGCGCGGCTGCAAGGCGTGAAGCCAAGGACTCTCCTGTTGTCTGAGATCGGTTTTAACCCGTACACCAGCTGCCTGTTGACGAGCGAAGAGATGATCGAGACTCGTCCCGACGTGGTGCGCCGAGTGGTCCGCGCGGCAGTAAAGGGCTGGGCGAAGTACCTGGAGGATCCCGTTGCCACCAACCGCCGGATCAACGAGGTCAATCCGGAGATGGATCTGGCGATACTTGAGTATGGTTGGGAGGCCCTGCGCGGGTTGGTCCTCACAGAAGATGCCAGAACGGGCGGGATCGGGGTGATGAAGCTCGAACGTTGGTCACAGCTGCACGAACAGTTGGTTGAGATAGAATTGGTTCCGGCGGGCAAAGTCGAACCGCAGGACGCGTTTACGGATTCGTTCCTGCCAGGCCCGGAGTACAGGGACTAGCTGCAATGGAGACAATCTGTGTTCGGAGAACAGGCTTCATCCTGAACCGTAGGAGGTAGCTGCTGCGTGGGGCTCGTCGTGGCGTCAGATGCAGTGATGGGACTTCCGGCGATCTGTGTTACTTCCGCAAGATCAATTTGGCCTGCCCGCTGCTGCTTGCCCTCTTGAGCGGGATTAGGATGTGTGCACACAGACTACTTGACTGCCTGGCGAGCCGTGTCCAGCGCGCGTCGCAACAGCCAAGCAGCCTCGAGGGGATCCGGCTCTCGGGCGGCCGCCTCTACGGCTGACTTCAGTGAGCCCCGAACCGTCTCAGATAGGCCGGGAGCGGTCCCGCCCAGCAGCGTGTCGATGGTTGTCTCGTAGACTGCGACACACGCCGCAGAATTGCCGGCGTTATAGAGTGGCGCACCCACCGATACTGCGTGCTCAATCAATCGTACGGCTGCTTCGTTGGTATTGAGGTCGTGTTCTGGACTCTGGAGCACGGAGTCCACGAGATGAAGGATGCCGTTCGAGGCCAACACATTGGCCGTGACCACCTCCGCGTCGCCAATGCGGAAAGGTCCTTCCGAGTCTACGGACACCTCGCGGCCGGCCAGCGTTTGAAGTTCATCCCTGCCCAAGGTCAACTGGCCGGGCACCACATGGTTCAGGAGCAGTCCGCGAAGCCTTGTTCGGTTATCGGTTTGAAGCAGTTCTGCCAGATTACCTCGCGGCAGCTCCGCGAAGGCGGCTTCCGTGGGCGCGAAGATCGTCATCGGGCCGGCACCCCGGAAAGCGGGCTCCAACCCGGAGGCCCGAACGGCCTGCGCAAACGCGTCCGCCTGTTCCATGCTTTCGATGCGGTCCATAAGATCGGGCTCTGGTTCCGCTGCCCCGTACGCTCTGATCCAGTCGACCTGAAGTTTGAACGGGCCCTCCTTCTTGTCGGAGATCGTGAAGCCGAGCGACTGCACGTCCCTGGATTCGATGCTGCGACCCGGAAGCCTTTGTCCGAAGAGGGTCCACTCGAAGTTCCGGAAGGGCACTCGGATCTCGCTCCATTGGTTCTTCTCAGGCAGCAGCGGCGCACGCCAAGAGCCGGGCGTCGTGCGCCGCTCCGTGTGCAGGTTGATGTAGTAGGACCGGCCATCGCCGCGAATACGAAGGATGATGCCTTCGTGCCCCTTAAGTGACCCCGGTTCCAGCACAGCACGGACCGATGAGAATCCCCCGTTGTTCTCTAACGAGAGATTACCGGAGAAATCCAGCACGCCCTCCGCAGTAGGTTGGGCGCCTCCTTCGGAGACGCCGCCCATGACGTTGTCATTGACCGCAAGCCATCTGCCTTTCTTCGTTTCGAAATCGAAGAGAACCTGCGTCCCGGCCTGCTCGTGCGCCCAGACGGCGGCGGCTGCGACCACCAGGATACCGACCGACAGCGTTCCCAGAGTTCCACTCATCTGTGCCCCTCCTTGCCTCGATCAGAAGTATGATACTCAGCACACCGCGCCTGGAATGCCCTGTCCAGAGGCATAGGCACCTGCAGGCGCCGTTTTGCTTGCACCCTAAATCGCCTATAGCCGAGTGTGCCAAGGCCCAGAACTCAAGGTAACGGGAAGAACAGCTGATAAAAAGCCAGTGCGCCTGGGATCGACAGCAGGGAGAAGGCAAAGGAAGCAACCAAAAACTGACTGACGATGGCGCTGTTGCCACCCGCTCTCTGAGCCAATACGGGTGCGGCCGTAACCGGTGGCATGGCACTCTCCAGGAATATGATGAAGGACAGCGCGGTCGGCGGCCGAATCAGCGCCAGGATGCACAGCGTCACCGCAGGTAGAACCAGATTCTTGAGCACCACGAACTTCGCCACTTCGGTGACCTCAAAGCCGGCTCCCTGGCGCAAGTCCAGGTATATGCTGCCGCCGAGTATCAGCATCAGTAGCGGGACGGTCATCTGGCCTACCATCGCCAGGGCCCTCAAGGCAAAGGCGGGAACGTAATCCTGTAAGCCGGTCATTTTCGTCAAGATGGCGGCAACGGTCACAAGTAGGACCGGGTGCACGACTTTACCCAGTCCGGGCGTGTGGCGTGCTCTGCCGAAGAACAGCCCATATGTTGAGAACAGGAATGCACTGAAAAACATGACGAACAGGAAAAGTAGGACAACCACGCGCGAATCGCTTCCCCACATCTCTGCGAGGATCACGAGGGGGACGAAGGTAGCGTTCTGGTAGAAGAGCGTCATGCCGAACTCACGGCGCGTTCGTGGTCGCGAAACCCGCATTGCGGCGAGGACGAATACTGCCAGAGCCACCGTAAAGACCAGCCAGGCGAAAGGCATGAGCCACCATTTTGGGTAGGTGGATGGCTCGAACTGGCGCGTAATCCGGACGAAGACGAGGCAGGGAAGAGATACGTCGAGCGCCAGTATGCTCAGAAAGCGAAGGGCTTCCCCCGGCAATACCCGGCGACTGAGCAGCGAGAAGCCTAGCAGCCCTATGCCAAGAAGCACGGCTACGGCCTCAAAGGCCTGTATGAAGGTCTGTATCACCGCTGACAACCTTGAACCGTGGGCGCAACTGCGACAGGGCATTATGGCGGCTACTGATGCTGCTTGCCAGTGTGGGCACACCAAACTGGCCAACACTGAAGGCTTTATCAGACGACCAGACGGTTGATTTCTATCGTAGAGCGGGAGTTCAGCGCAGGCCGGTATTCGCTCGTCAGCCCTGCGTGCAGATCGTTTCCCTGATGCCGGTTGCCGACCTTCGCACGGCGCGCCTCTCAGCGGCACCAAACCTCTCCAGATTGCGCAGTTGGAGGGCCATACGGGGGTTGCTTGCCAGCCGCTTGCGATGCCGAAGCAGGAAATCCCAGTAGAGGGTCGTGAATGGGCACGCGTCACCACCTGTGCGTTCGGAGGGGTGGTAACGGCACTCCCGGCAATAGTTACTCATCCGTTGGATGTAGCGGCCACTTGCACAGTAGGGCTTGGTGGCCATGATCCCGCCGTCGGCAAACTGGGACATGCCGAGCGTGTTGGGTAGTTCCACCCATTCAACAGCGTCGACATAGACAGCGAGGTACCATTGGTGCACGGCTTGTGGGTCCACGCCCAGTATTAGCGCAAACAGTCCCGTGACCATCAGCCTTTGGATGTGGTGGGCGTAACCGTAAGACAGCGTCTGCTCAATACACTCGTGCAGGCAGTTCATGTCCGTATCGGCTGTCCAATAGAACGAGGGCAAAGGAAGCGTGGCCTCCAGGGCGTTGAGCCTGAGGTAATCGGGCATGTGATGCCAGTAGGTGCCACGCACGTACTCCCGCCAGCCGAGGATCTGCCGAACGAAGCCCTCGACCGAATTCAGCGGGGCAGCGTCTTCGGAAAGCGTGTCGCACGCGGCTTGAACCACCTCACCGGGATTAAGGAGTTTCAGGTTCATAGCGGATGACAGGCGAGAATGGTACAAGTACGGACGGCCCTTCCACATGGCGTCCTGATAGGGCCCGAAGGATCCAAGCCGGTGTTCGAGGAAGTCGCGCAAAGCTCCTTGAGCATCTTCGGGTGTGACGGGCCAGTCGAAGTGCGCAAGACTCCCTGGATGGTCGCTGAAACGTCGCTCTACCAGTTCAATGACATCGCGCGTTGTGTGGTCAGGCTGGAAGGAGATCGGATCTGGGATTTCTCCAGGACCGTCGCGGCCGAACGATTGTCGGTTCTCGTCATCCAGACTCCATCGGCCGCCCAGTGGCTCTACGCCGTCCATGAGGACGTCGTATCTGCGCCTCATCTCCCGATAGAAGTACTCCATGACCGTGCGCTTGCGACCCTCGATGTGATGCTCGAATTCCTCTCGGGAGGTGACGAAGTGCCTGTCTTCTCGGACTTCCAAGGGGAGGCGCAGGTCCCTGACCGTCCGGGATATATCCCTGTTCACTCGCCATTCGCCCGGTTGCACCATAACGATCCGGTTGGGGTCTAGCTCGGTAACGGCGGTCTGCAGTTCGGTCGCAAAGCTGCCTCGGTTGTTCGGGGCGTCCAGGGCGCGATAGAACACACGGATCCGTTTCTCCAGAAGAGCGTCCCGGAAGTGGCGCATGGCGCTCAGGAACATCACGATGCGGGCTTTGTGTGACATGACGAGCTCTGATTCCGCCGGCACCTCGGCCATCCAGACTCTATCGACCGCCGGATCAAACCCGTCAAAGGCGGCAGACCCCGCATTGAGTTGGTCGCCCAGCACCAGTACCAGATTGCGCGTGTTTCTGGTCTCGGTGGATTGCATCTGTTTGGGCCTATCCTGAGCGTAAGGGGCGACGGGTCGGAGCTGTGACGGCCGGTCCGCCTCAGGGTCGTCCAGGCTCACGAGACAGGTGCAGAGAAGTCACCGGCGTGGTTCCTCCGATGCTCTCAGCGCCAGATCGCCGGGCCACAGCTCGTGGGCAGGCGATTGGAATAGAGGGAGCAAACGCCAGTCCCGATCATAGGTTTCGATGAACTCCCCGCTGGGCAGCTGGGCCAGATTGATGCTTAGCCCTCCCGACTCGCGGATGGCGAGTTGCCGGTCGCTGGTTGTTGCAGAGATCTCAGCCAAGCAAACGCCCTCGGTCTCGTCGGCCCAGTGGAGTTCCACAAGGTATCCTGCAAAAGTCCAGGCGTCGTCCGCACGCAGAACTCGAACGTCGCAACTACGCATGCGCATGACGCCTTCGTGCCAGACGGTGCGATGCAGCCTTCCGTCCTCGATGAAGAATGGCCGGATGTGGAGACGATGCGCGTAGGCCTCTATAACAACGCCGCTCTCATCCGCCGAGACTGTCGTCCACGGTCCCACAAACCCCATGCTGGGTGGCCTGGTCCGCGCTGCCGGCAGCGCGTCGATTCTCTGTCGCGTTTGAGTGTGGAAGTAACTGGTCGTCGTGCGGGCAAAGAGACACAGGGCTCGGTTCTCGTTCTGGGCAACGTAACCATTGACGACATTGCTGGCGTCGGCGTTAGTGAAGGCGACAGCCCGCTCCGTCGCTGAATCGCCGACGGCTATCATGAGGTGCAGTTGCTGAGGAAAGTAGTGGCCCCCGGTCATGCTGCCCACGCCAGCGTGCTGCGTCTGCCAGCTCGTGAACCGGAATGGCGTGATGCCGGCCCGGCCGGCTGCACGGAACGGGTATTGTCTGTTGCGATATTCCTGGAGCGCCGCGGCCGGAGTCTTTTCGTCGACCTCTCCATCGGCAATGGCGGGCAAACCACCTTTGCCCGGGTCTGCGAAAAGCCGGTAGTCGCGAGAAACGCCACTGATCGGCAGGCCCAACACAGGGTGATGCAGTGCATACTGCAGCCCGAGTAGATGCTCGACGACCATGGCCATTTCGCGCTGAACGTCCGCAGATGCTGCGCAACTCTCCATGCGCTTCAGCGCGGTTAGGATAATCTGGTTGTAGTTGGGTGAGACGAATTCGTCGATACCGTAGGCTGAAACATGGTTGAACCAGCGGCGCCACTGCCCTTGGCCCGCGCGAACCAATCGGGAATCATCGAAATGCCTGCCCAACAGAAGAAGCGATTGGATGTAGAGCACAAAGATGTTGCTGTAAGCAGCATAATCGCGGTGGACATCGAAGACCTCCTCCTGCCAGCGGCGCTCGACCGCGGTGGCGGCGACCCACAGAGCGTCTTCGATTTGTCGCACAAGGCCTTCCGGCAGTAGCTGGGCATGTTCCTCGACAATCGCCACAGCGCTGGAAACCAGGAACAGCGTCCCATTCAGGTCACGCCAGCCTTCGGGAACGAGCATGGGAAAACGGCCATAGTCGGGACCGGGCTTCCGATGTTGCGCCGCCAGAACCTGCTCGATGATGGCAATTGCCGTCTGGCGGTCACCGGAATCGTCTCGTCGTAAGAGCAGTTCCGCCAGCGGCATTGATGAGTGAGCCAGCCCGTGAACGTCGCCCTTTCGCACCAAAGACCGCTCGGGGTCGAACCGGGAAAGCAACGTCTTCAGCTTCCTGTGCCACGTCGCCGGACTCATGGATTCTCCTCTGCCTGCGGAAAGCATACAATGGCTCGGGACTGGAGTCTACGGCTCCGGGCTCGATTCCGGGGATGGAGCGACGGCTTAGCTCGCTTAGGTCCCTGTCTGATCCCAGACTACCCTTGTTTCGGCATGCTCTGGGCGTGAACCGAGTGTATGCCGACGGAACCTGCGCCTACTGGATTTCGACCAGCCAGATGCAATCGACCAGAACCGCATCCATCGACTGAGGACGCGGCAGGGCCACCCAGAAGCTCTGTCCATCCTGTGCAGTCCACGGCACAGTTTCATACACGGCCCACGACTCGCCGGGAGTATCCTCCGCGGCGACTTCCACAGCAGGCGGACCATCGGGGTGAACGCCGAACTGCCAGGCCCGTCCGCTGCGATCCTCGCCGTGCTCGCCGCGCGCACGGACGAAGAGTTTGTACTGGCTTCCGGGCTTGAAGTCCTCCACCGGGCTGAAGAAGTGCCGTGCCAGCCAGGCGGGTTCCGGCACGCGGACGGCCCAGCCGTCGCTTGCGCCCTCCGCCTCGACCCACCAGCTTCCCCGGCGATCCATCTGGCATGCCTGAATCAGGCGATAGGAGTCCGGATCGACGCCGGCCAGCTCGGGGGGAATCACCGGCTTGCCGTCCCGCGCAAGCGCCGCGTAGTCCTGGAACCAGCCTATGAACGCTTCGATGGGACTGAAGGTCTCGAGCTTGGTCACGTTGGACTCGTCGATCACGCGGCTGAGCTGTTCGGCCAGGTGGACCGGGTCGATCTCGCCCACCTCGGCTTCAACCGTCCGCCATGTCTTCGTGCCGGGGCCACGCTTCGCCAGCATGTACCAGATGGGCATGTGCGCGTGGCGGACCCTTCGCGCGAGGACCGGATCGCCTTCCACCGACGCCTCCGCGCGCAGATCACGGCCTCGGCCTCGGCGATGATGTCCGGGTGCAGAAACGGTGCGTTCATCCGCACCCACCGGCCCAGGTGGAAGCTCGGGTCCTGGCGTCCCGTTGCGTGCATCACGTCGATGTATTCCTGGATGATGGGTGCGGCCGGGCCGTAGTAGCCCTCCAGGAACTCGCGAATCAGCGCCTGCCCGTCCGCGTCGGGATTCCACAACGCCCTGGCGAAGACCCACATCCTGAGTTGGCTGAACTCCGCGGCGACACCCACGTGCGTACCCTGCTCGAGGATGCCGACGACGTTGTTGTCGGCGAAGAACCTGATGTCCGGCACCAGCGAGTCCAGGTCGGGGTAGGGCATCAGGTAGTGGTCGCCGTTGCCGGTGTAGTGCCAGACGAGCAGCTTCGGAGCGATCCTGCGCCACGTCTCGATGTCTTCCTTGAACTGCGCGTTCTCGGGATTGCCGCCATCCGCCAGGGGATGGGCGAAATCGCACTCGATGGAGCAGAGCACGATCCGAATGCTCTGCCTCGGCTTGATGTGCTGCGGCGGCTTACGCGACCATCTGTAGGCGGCCGTGGCGAACTGGGCTCCGGGAATCTCCTCTTCCACGGCAGCGGCCACGCGGTTGGCAAAGTCGATGACCTGGCCCGAGTGAGAACCTTCCCTCGCATCGATCGCGGCGCAGTGCTGGCACTCGCAGTAGTCGTTGTTGTCGTTTTGTCCGACGACGACGAACCGCGCGTCGGGCGTCTCGCGGAGGTGGCGGATGACGCTCGTTGTGATGGCCTTCTCCACGTCGGGATGGGTAAGGCAGGGCTGACGGCCCGGTCGCCGCTCGCCCCCGTGCAGCGCCCACATCTCCGGCGTGACTTCCACACCGGCGCTGGTCAGCAGCCGGCTGTAGGAGTGAACCAGGTTGCCGACGAACTTGTAGCGTCCGCCGAGCCGCTCCATGTCCGGACGCTCCTGCCAGGACATCCCGTTGACCTTGTTGCGTGCACACCAGAGCCGGGCCTCGGGGCTCCACATCTCGCCGTACATCATGTCCCGGTACTCCAGCCGGGGAACTTCCCGGAGGCGCATGTCCGGGATGGTGATCGTCTCCATCGTCGGGATGGTGCTTTCGGTCGGCGTCCACCAGCGACAGCCCAGATTCTCCAGCAGCGTATAGACGCCGTAGAGAGTGCCGCGTGGTCGCCCGCCCGCGACGACCAAAGCAGGTCCGTGAGTCTCAATGATGAAACCTTCTTCCCCCAGGTCTTCGTCGAGCTGGATGCCAAGCCCATCGGTCAGCGAACTGTAGCCGACCAATACCGCATTTTCGGGCACGGCGCCCTGGAAAGAAGACGCCTGCCGGATGGGGAGCATTGCACCACTCATCTGCTCAACGTGATTGACGAGTTCCTCGGCCGCCCAGCGTTCCGGCGGGGTGGCGTCGTCCGCCAGCACAACCACATACTCGCTCTCGCCGTTCGAGACCAACTCGACGGCAGCGTGGGCATTGCCACCGGCCACAAGGCCGCCAAGCACGATCGTGGCTGCGACCAATACTATCTGCTGCAGGTCTGCAAACATCTTTCCTCCAGAAGTCTGGATTCCTATCAGGTCAATGCCAAAGGATGATTCTATCGACGGTGACATGGCACGCAAGGGAAAGGGCCGACTGCCGGTGCGCCGCGAAAGGCGTCATACTTTGATCTGCCATTCGTCGCGCCGTACAATCCCTGCGTCTGGACGCTCGCACCGCCGGGCCGACGATTGCAGATACCATTGGAATCTCGACGATGACCAGAACAGGACACATGCCGCCGGAGCCGCCGGACTACTGGGTGACCGGGCTCGACCAGATCGAGGATCACCTGTCCAAGCTGAAGACGTGGGACGTGCGCGAGATCTGCCGTTCGCCCGGCCGAAGGCCCGTGTGGGCTTGCACGCGGGGACCGAAGAAACAGATCGAACGCACCTCCAACCTGAGCGCTGCACTCGGCGGCCACTGCCCGGAGGCCTTCTGGGGCAAGGGAATCTCGCACCAGTGCCTGATGATCGTCGCCTGCGTGCATGGATCCGAGAACGAAGGCGCGGGAGCAGCCGTGCACCTGATGCACATCCTTGAGGACGGTCCGGACCTGCTGGGCCGAGAGTGGCCCCAAATCAGAGAAAACACCGAAGGCATGCGGCTGGTCATCGTGCCCTGCGCCAACCCGGACGGCCGGGCGCGCGTCACGCCCGCGTCCATGATCGGCATGCCCACGGACGACTTCTCCTACTGGGGCATAGGCGAATGGAAGTCGGGCGAGAACATCGGCTACCCGGCCTGCAAGCGCTACCAGCCGCTGGATCTTGACGACGCATCCTTCCCGGGCGGTTATCCAAACGACGACGGCTATAATATCATGCACGACGCCACGCCGGGCGACATCCGCACGGCGGAGGCGCAGGCCATCATCGACCTGGCCCTGGACGAAGCCCCCGACTGCATCGTGAACGTGCACTCCCACGAGATGGGACCGAACATCCTGGGCTGTCCCATTCGTCTGCCTGGCTACGCAGAGCGCCAGAAGGCCATGTCCGAACGGGTGGTGCAGATACAGGAGGAGCACGGACTACGCCCGGTTCCCTATCGATACAGCAGCGGGTACAACCTGAATTCGGCCCTGCACTTCGCCTGCGGCGCGCTCGCGGTCACCTTCGAGGGCCCTCAGGGGTTGGCCGACGACCCTTACACCTACCAGGAGATTCTGGACTGCCACCTCACGGCCTTGCAGGGCGTGCTGGCCTATGGAGCCGAGGAGGGATTCCGCCCGCCCCGAAAGCCCAGGAGGTGACGGCCCTGTGCGAACTCAGAAGGGCGGCTCGACACTTACGTTCCGCATAGACTGGAGGCAAACACATGGCGAAAGAGGATGAGGTGCTCCCCGTGCGCGGATTCCTGCTTCACATGTCGCACTACGACCCCGTGTGGGTCAAGAAGAAGGGGCGCGAGAAGCCGATCGACCTCGACCTGGCCCTGGAGATCGTCGATGCGATGGCGGAGGCCGAATTGAACTTGCTTGTGATCGACCTCGCCGATGGCGTGAAGTACAAGTCGCATCCCGAACTGGCGCGCCGTTACTCGGTTCCTATGGCCTCGTTGCGCAAGATCGTTGCCCGTGTTCAGAAGCAGGGCATTGACGTCGTTCCCAAGCTCAACTTCTCCGGCAGCGGGGTGAACCAGCATTCGCACTGGCTGCGTCCGTACAACATGCCGTTCGAGGGGGAGGAATACTGGCGGCACGTCTGGGCGCTTGTCGACGAAGCGATCGATGCCTGTCAGCCCGGGCGCTACTTCCATATCGGCATGGACGAGGACCACTGGCACTCGCTGCGCCAGTTCGCGGAGACGATCAACGTGCTCGACGAGGGCCTCAAGGAGCGTGGGCTGCGGACCGTCATGTGGAAGGACTGTCAGGATTACTCCACAGCCGAGGCGTGCAAGGAGAAGTCCCGAGCGTCCGAGAGCAAGATCGCCAAGGATGTCATCCAGGTTCCCTGGGGATACGCACGCGTGAAGGACGAGGAGGTGCGGCGTCTCCGGCGCAAGGGCTTTGAGGTCTGGGGTGCGCCCGGACGCGAGCCGGACAACGTTCGCGGCTGGCGCGACGCGCTGCTGCGCTACGGCGCCACGGGCATCCTGCTCACCCAATGGGTTCCGTGCCGGCCAGGCAACCGCGGCAAGCTGCTGAAGACGGTTCGCGATCTCGGGCCCCTCTGTAAAGGCGGCTGATGGGTCGCATCCCAGGGACGAGGCCTTCCGATAGCCTGTGCCCTTCCACAGATCAGTGCGCACGACCAAATGGCGATGACCTCCCCTGAGAGACTGCTGGCCGTCAGGCTAGGCATGGAGCTGGCGACGGCCGCCGGTGTGCCGACGCACATGCACTCCTGCCGCCCGGAACGCGAGCTCGTGGAGATGATGGCCAACGAGACCGATCTGACTGTAATCGACCCGCTGGAGATTCCACCAATGGGCGGGTGCGTTCTGGCGGATCTGAAACGGGATTCCGGCGACAAAATCGTTCTCAAAGGCAACCTCCAAACGACCGAGATCATGCCGCGCGGCACTCCTGCAGAAGTGAAAACCGCCGTCCGAAAGGCCATCGACGATGCGGCCGAGGGGGGCTGTCGACAGGAGACCAGTGCGAGCGAATCGAGATCAGCATGACCTCTGGTCTGACGAGAATTACGCGGATCTTCAGGACGAGTACGTGACACAACTGGAGCAAGCCTTCGACATCGAGGCCGTCTCTGATTATTCCCGCTACGAGCGCCACTATGATCTCCACACACAAGGCGGCCATAGTCTCCGGACGACTTTCGCGTTGTGGCCCTGTATGGCATTAGAAAGGCGCAGGGCGGGCCTGAGAAGCTGCGTGAGGGGAAGGGGAAAGCAGTGGTGCGGATGGGGGGATTTGAACCCCCATGGTGTTGCCACCACTAGGTCCTGAACCTAGCGCGTCTGCCTATTCCGCCACATCCGCACTAATGCACATTCTACACGGCGCGGTGTTCCTGTCAAGCGATATGCCCCTGAGTCATCGCCAGTTTTCCTCAGCGATTAGGGCGAGTTGGTTGTCCAGCAACCGCAGCAGTGTGCGCCAGCGGAGGCGGTGACGGTCCTGCATGAACCGACCGATGAAGAACACGCTGGCCTGGGGTCTGCTGCCTGTCGACACCCCCGCCGCCCAGTGCCGCTCAGAGAGGCTGCTGCGGCACTCCAGGCCTATCAGCACCAGTAGCAGATACGCCAGCGCCAGCACCAACAGCAGGCGCTCGAGCCTCCGGGGATCGCTCAATGAGACGGCCCTGAGGCCCCAGCCGTGACGCAGCCCCTTCTGGTCGCGGAACATCTCCTCGATCTGCATCCGCAAGCCGTATATGGAGAAGATCTTACGCCAACCGTCCTCGATATCCGTGCCCAGAAACCACGGCTCCTTCTGATGCGGCTTCCACCAGAAGACCACCCGCATCCGCACAGGCCGGCTCTTGCGATAAGCTCCGAAACCCAGGTCCCTGTGGGTGCTGGGACGAATCGGCAGATCGTCCAAGCGTCCCGAGTAGTCTTCGGAGCGAAAGCACACCTTCAGCGGAAGCCCCACCACCCAGCTCAGGCCCAACTGCCCCAGCGTCCGGAACAGCTCCGCCCGGGCGAACCCCCGGTCGGCCACGATCACCCCTGCACCCCTTTGGGCATCAGCGCCGCCAGCAACTCGAAGAACCCCTTTTCGAAAGTGTTCTGACTCTTGTAGAACTGCCACTTGCGGTAGGCGGCGAACAGGACCGGCAGGCTCCTGCCGCCCAGAGGCACCGAGGCGGCCAGCACCTTATACGGGCCGATATCGGTCCAGTCCACCGTCACACAGAGCCGGCCGGCAGCCCTCCTGGCGGCCAGGCCGATCAGGGGCTTACAGGCCAGGGGCGCCTCGACACGCTGGTTGGCCAGGAAACGGTAAACCCTTTTTATGGAATGCTTTACGAGCGCATCCGACGGAAGGCAGCGACCGATGCCGGCGATCGAGACGCGTCGGCAGCGCATCGCACCGAAGACGAGCTCACCGAGCGTTTTCGCCTGCGAGCGGCGAAGACCCGTGCACAGCCCCACGACCCAGCGTACAATGCTCAGATACTGCATGGGCTCCTCCCGGTTGATTTGTGGTAAAACCAACCTACTTACAAAGAGGAGCCCATTGCACGTACACCCCACACATCAAACTGGGGATGACTCACCCCGAGTGTCCCCGACGGAACCAGTGCTGCCGTCCCTTGACGGCGACTGGGGCTCTAAAGTATTCTTAGGATTCGCTTTTCCCAAGTTCACTCACGCGAGTTCCCCCCGACTGTATCGATTTGAGGAGGAAGTATGTTAAGGACAAGCAGAGAGTTGCGAGCCGCTTTGGAAGCCACTTACCCGTTCGACGAAAACGGCGAGTTGCTCCCGTCCGAGCAGAGAATGACGTTCCTGGCCTCCAACGCCAACTTCGATCTGCCCATCCAGCTCCGCGGCTTCGCAATGGCCTCGGCCGTGGACGAGGGCTCCCCGCAGATCATCCAGATCAGCTACACCGCCGCCGATCAGACGGGCACCAACCCCAAGAAGCTGCCCCCGATCGAGGGCGTTGAGCGCAATACAAGAACACGCCCGGCGGCGGTCGGCGCGCAGCGGGCGGGCGTCATGTTGGAGTGGTACGCGGAAGACTACCAGTCCGACCTGCTCTGGATGAGCCTGGACCACTTCACATCGCCGAAGTTCGATCTGAAGACGTACGCGGATTCGCACGGCGACGGGGGGATGTACGAGCCCATAGCCCGGGCGCTGCTCGAGGAAGCGGTGGACGTGCTTGGCCTGAGCATCAGCAAGGAGGAGATGGTCGCGTACGTCAACTACCTGACCAGCGACGCGTTCGGCGACTACGCGCGCGACTTCTACGGCGCGACGGCTCTGAGCGGCGCCGCTTGGGCGATGATTGACACCGGCGAGACGCCGGCGGCGGTCAACCTAGCCAGCACCAAGTGGCTCATCTCCAACGTCCGGCAGGCGCTGGACATGGAAGACGTGATCATCGAGGCCGAGTTTAGCGCGACGGGCAGCAGTGGGGAAGAGGAAGACTACCCCTACTGGCCGGGGCAGCATGCCCCCGCTGGCGCCGCAACGATGAGTGACGAAGAGGCCGAAGCCTTCATGGAGCGCATCTGCACTTTTGTGAAGTACACTGACGCGGATGCCATCGCCTACGAGGTAGGCAGCAAGCACGCGGCGAAGGCGGGCGAGGCGTTCCCCATAGACTTCGGTAAGCTCAAGGCCGTCCAGCCGGCGCTGAAGAAGCTCATGGGCCGCAGGATTCCCTACGCCGGCCACGGCGGAACGGGGTTCAAGTGGGAAGACAACCTGATTGGTCCCGTTTTCAAGCGCAACATAAACACCCAGCATCTCTATGAGGGGACGATGTCGCAGGTGAAGTGGATCGACGAATACCGCGAGGGCATCGAAAACCGCGAGAAGAACGCCATCGGGCGTGGCCGCAAGATCGCAGAGGTAAACGCGGCAGCCTTCAGCTCTATCGAGCTCCTGAAGACCTGTCGGGCCTGGCAGCGCGGTCCCGAAATCCGCGAGGTGCTTGCCGGCGTCTCAGAGAAGGAGGTCGTCTTCCGCGACAGCGCGGCGAAGGAATAGGCCGCCTCTCGACGAGAAGCGAGATCAGGGTGCGCAAGAGCAGGGAAGGGCGTCGGAACCGGCGCCCTTTCTTATTGGCGCTTTGCAGGGCCAGGAACCGGTCGCCCGACGGGCTGTTAGAACTCCATTCGGGAGAAGGCTCTGATTCCCGCCCACATGGGCAACAGGCATGCGCCCAGTGAGAGCAAGACGGTGAACGTCAGCGCCACCGGAATCCAGCGGATGAAGGCTTCTGTCGTCCACGCGTCGACCATGTAGAGGTGCATTGGCACAACGACGGGCACCAATGCGAAGATGATGAAGCATATGCTGCAGACCAGGTTCAGTGTGCCCCCGAAACTGCTGACGATCTTGGAGGGGTTGTCCGTGCCACGGCGCGGATAGACCGCACCGAGGCCCACTGCCATCCCGTTAAGGCCCGCGCACACGCAAGCCACGACGACGACGTGCACGAGGATAGTCCACAATGGCAACCCGATCACTATGTCGCTAAGCGTGATCAGGGAGGCACTCGCGGCGAACGTGCCGCCCGAGGAAAAGATGAATTTGCCCCACAGTATCGTCGACCTGGGCATGGGTAGGAGCCCCGTTATCCAGATGCGTCGGCCTTCCAGGCTCAGTTGGGGGAAGACGAAACGCGTGGTAAGGGTGGCGAGCGTCAGGCACGTTGCCCCCAGGTTAAGGGTGGAGATCAGGCTGTGCCAGTAGACTTCGAGCTGTTCGATGCCGAACCGTGGCAGGTTCAGGACATAGAGGCCCAGCAGCCCGAAGAAGAGCAAGAACTGGGACCACTGGGGAGGGTCCCGGAAGAAGGTCTTCAGGTCTTTGACCACCAGCTCCTGCAGGCGCCCCGGCAAGAAGCCGCTCAGACTGCGGCAAAGGCGGTCGAACCATCCTGACGCCTGGTATTCCCTCCGGAACGACGACCCCTGAACTCGGCCCCAACTGCGGCGGTACAGCCGGCCTGCTCCCCAGTGCGACACGATCCCCAGGAAGAGCGTGTTCGACAACAGAAGCAGCAGATAGAAGCCGGCCTGCCCGGCGTCGCCCCTCCCGGCGGTCAGCATCCCTTGAGCAACCCAGCGGCTCGGAAGGGCCCAATGCTGGCAGATGGCTATGCGGTCCATAATCTGCTTGATGGCACCCTCGGTGAAAACGTCATCAGGCGTGCGTCGCCAGATCGGGATCGTCCAGACGGCCAGCAGAACGATCGTGGTCGACGCGAGCGCGATCAGTAGCGGCTTCTTGCGTCGCGGCAGCAGCGACGCCGTCAGAAGAGCGACCACGGCTCCCGCCTCGGTGAGCAGGATCAGAAAAAGCGCCGCCTGGACGACCGCGAAAAGGTAGAACGCTATGTGGGTAGAGAATACGAGTCCATATGCAAGGATCATCGGCACCACCAGCGTGACCATGCCCCACCCGCTGAATACCAGAGAGTCCGAGCCTCTGTACGTGAAAACGGTGGCGGAAGGCGCCGGCAACACGGACAGGAACTCCGTCTCCTCGCTTCCGTAGAGCGAGGCGTAGGCTATGATCGAGTTGCTGATGGTCATCATCACCATCAGCGACAGGAAGAAAAACGCGAAAAGGTAGTCCAGCAGCATGCCGCTGATCTCGCGGTAGCCGCGGATGAAGATGAACGCGTCAAGGAACATTCCGAACATGAGGGCCCAGAACAGGAGCAGCAGTCCGAACACGACAAGCATGCGCAACTTCGAATCGCGCACGAATTCTGCCACGGCGTGGCGCACACTCAGGGCCCGTATAGCTGCAAGATGCATTAGCTGGGCCATGCCGTTTCTACCTTTCCGTCGGGACCGTTTCCTCGGTGAGACGCAGGAATGCGTCCTCCAGCCTTCGGTCAGTCTGAGCGGTGGCATATATGTCATCCAGGCTGCCGAGTGCGATGATATTCCCCTCGCGGATGATGCCGACTCGATCAGCCGTCTCCTCGGCTACCCCGAGCGTATGTGTTGACATCAGGATCGCGGCGCCGGCGTTCGCACGTTCCCTGAGCACCGTCTTCAGCGTATTGGCCCCCTTCGGGTCGAGGCCCACCATCGGTTCGTCTATCACAATGGCAAGCGGGTTGTGCAGTAGTGCAGAGATTATCACCACTCGCTGCTTCATACCGTGCGAGTATGTCTCGCCGAGCTCGTCCAGGAAATGGCTTGCGTCGAAGCGTTCGGCCAGTTGTTCGATGCCGTGGCTTACTGCGCGTGGCTCCATGCCGTACATGGCCCCGACGAAGCGCAGGAACTCCCGGCCTGTTAGCTTTTCGTAGATGAACGGCTGATCAGGCACATAGCTGAGCAGAAATTTCGCGGCGACGTGTTCGGTCTGCATGTCGTGCCCCCCAACGGTCACGCGCCCGGAAGTGGGGCGCAGAAGGCCCGTCACCATCTTGATGGTTGTCGTCTTCCCGGCTCCGTTCGGACCCAGGAACACGAAGAATTCGCCGGCCGGGATCTCCAGGTCGAGGGAGTTGACGGCCACCAGATCACCGAAGCATTTCGTCAGGCTCTCTATCTTTATCATCCTCGGAGATTCCTCGGGATGGCTGGAGTCTCAAGGCATCGCGACAGGCGTCAAACACGATCTGAGGCGTAATGTCTTCCATGCAGCGATGGTCTCGTGGGCAGCTCTTCTTCTGACAGGGCCCGCAGTCCACGTCAACGCGCACCACGTGGTCGTTTGGTCTCGTGCTGGTCGAGTAGTCGGGGTGCGTGGGCCCCATGATGCACACTGTCGGCACGCCAAGCGCGACCCCGTAATGCCGAGGCCCCGAATCCGTAGTCACAAGCAGTCTGCTGCGGACAACGACACACTTGAGAAGGTGAAGATCTATGTTGCCGCCGGCCAGGTCGACGACGTGGCATCCCGCCGCGGCCGCAATAGCGTCGTGCAGGGGAAGTGTCGACGGCCCCCCTACGAGGCCGATCTGTGCGCCGTACTCGGCGGCGAGCAGATCGGCAAGTCTGGCAAAGCGGTCCGCAGGCCAGTGTTTCGATGGTCCATAGCCGGCGCCGGCGTGCATCAGGAACATTGGCCGGTCCGGTTCTATGCCTTCGTCTTCCATTGCCTGGAGGGCGCGGGCCATGTCCTCATCGGTAAAGAACAGCTCGGTATCATTCCCGACATCAGGTATGCCCACGGCACGCGCCAGTCCCAGGTAATAATCGGCCATGTAGGTCGGCCGAAAGGCCCCGTCCAGCTGTGGCCGCGGGACCGCATCCGTGAGGAGGGGCGAACGCAGGTCGCGCGCATAGCCGACGCGGACACGAACACGCCCCATCCAGAACATCAGCGCCGAGCTGAATGAGTTGGGCAGCACGAGCCCTAGATCGAAGCGCCGATGCGCCAGGGCCCTGCCAGCCCCAAGAAATGCGAGCGCTGTAGACATCGCATCCGGCCTGTAGACGAGGATGTCGTCGAACCACGGCGTTCGCTTCAGCACCGGTAGCACACGCTCTCTTATCACGAGTGCAATGTGTGCGCCAGGAAACCGCCGCCTGAGCGCCCTCAGCAGGGGAGTGGCCATTACCACGTCGCCTACCCAGTTGGGCATGCGCACGCAGATGCGCTCGACCGCGACTTCCCACAGTGAAGGATTTCCCATTTGTGGCGTCTTCTTGTAGGTCCGAGACTGGCTCAAGTTCTTGCCCTGAATCGGAATATAGCCTATCATAGCCGGCCCTCAGGCCGCCACTCAGCCGGGCTCTTTCCCGGGATGGCGAATGCTATTGACATGTATAGAAAGCGTAAACATATGAGACTGGCAGTCAACGGCGCTGCGGGCGCAATGGGAAGGCGAATCATCGCGTTAGCATCGGAGGCGTCGGATATTTGGATCGTGGCTGCGGCGGACCGAAAGGATCACCCCGATCTTGGCAAGGATGTCGGAACGTTGTCCGGGATCGGGGCGCTCGACGTTGCGCTGTCGTCTGATCTTTCGGGAGAGTCGGATGTTGTTGTCGACTTCAGTGCTCCGGCTGCAACCGTTAAAACCGCAAGGATTTGTGCCGACTTGGGAGCGGGATTGGTCGTTGGCACGACCGGTCTGTCCGAAGAGGATGTCCGCTATCTGGGGAAGGATGTGGCAGATAGCATCCCTGTCCTGTTGGCCCCCAACATGTCGCTGGGTGTGAACATCGTGCTCGACATTGCCTGCCGCATGGCGCGCGCATTGCCCGCGTCGTATGACATTGAGATCGTGGAGATGCATCACAGGCGCAAGAAGGACGCCCCAAGTGGGACGGCGAGGGAGATCGCCCGTCGCCTGCGAGGGGTCCTGAGTCGCGACGAATCCAGCGTGTGCTACGGTCGAGAAGGCATGGTTGGCGCCAGGCCCGAGGGGGAGATCGGGGTGCACGCGGTGCGAGGCGGCGACGTCGTCGGCGAGCACACTGTCATTTTCGCGGGGGACGGCGAACGGATTGAGGTGACACACAGTGCGGGAAGCCGAGACGTTTTTGCGCATGGGGCAATCCAGGCCGCGCGGTTCATCTATGGCAAGCCGGCGGGGCTGTACACGATGTCGGATGTGCTCGAGTCTTGATCCCACAGCTTGTAAAACGGCACATCTGGGCGGGCCGCGATGCTAACGGTTCGTCTTTATGAGTTGGCAACTCATAAATGGCAGGCGGTGTGCAGGCTCCGACACGATGTGTTTCTTTGTGAGCTCGAGCAGGGGCTACCGAATGAACCGGTGGCAGCGTCCCATCAACAAGGGCCTCTTGGCACCGGTTTTAGACTCGGTGGATTCCGCGCCAGAAGGCCGCCTTCCGCGCTGGAGTTCTCCTGGTTCATCAGGCCAAACGATCCAAACGCACGGCAGCCCTTGTGCGGGGACGCGTCTGGCCGTCCCGGTCACGCTCAGGACCAAGCGAAAGCCACTAGGGCCGCTGCGAGATCACACTACGACTATTCTGGCCGGTAAGGCCGACTTCCGCACACGCAAGAGGCGAAATACAAAGGAGCATCTCGAAACCGGATAGCTCAGAGCGACCAAGTGAACGGGCAAGCGGCTGCACAACTTTCTCCAGAACTGCGCACGGACAACCGTTCCGGAAGAGAGAAAGTCCGGCAGACATAACGCATACGGCCACGGGCTTTACCTTTAGGGTATCACGCAGCCATGCAGCATCCATAGGGACCGCAAAGCACCAGCGCCTACAGGCGCAGGACAGCGCATGCGCCCAGAGAAAGCCCAACGCGTCCGTCGCTGAGTCGAAGTGCGATGGAGTCACGCTTTGAGGCCGATTGGCGCATGGGCGGCCTATGCGACCCACCAGGTGCACGCTGGGCGCACATAATATATGTTATCGGACGTGCAACGGATGGGAGTTGTGGTCACGCGGAAATGGTTTTTCCAATATTGCGGAAATGGTTTTGCCAATGTCCGTAGGATCGGGGTTTTTCGGGCATAAAATCCCCGTCGGCTATCAGCTGGGTTTTCTCGCTGGCCGTCGGGGTATACTACATCTTGTAGGGTGCGGCTTCGGGCAGATTGCCGGCTCTTTGGCCGGCCTGCAGCATGCTTTCAGTCCCCGTTAAGCGGCCTTTCAGGCCGGAATTCCCTGGCGGCGTTCGCCGCCAGCCGTAGCGCACCAGCTTTGCCTCGACTCGGGCAAGGCTCCTGGCGCGGCCACGATTCCATGCGTCGCCGGATTGTGCCCGCTCGGGCCCCTTGTGCTGCGCGTTCAATGTCATAGGTGTATCCGTGCCTCATCCGTTCCTCTGATGATGTCGGATTTGCTCAGCACGGCGTGTGGACGCATGTGAGACTGGCTTGCTTCTGGGGATCGGACGGTTCGGATGGGCTTTCTGGAGTGCGGGTCTTTGTTTGGCCACGCACTCCCCTGTTGAAAGTCGTGGCGGCTTCCGCCGGCAGGTGGTGCGACGCAGGTGCGGCTAAGGGTGTTGGCCGATACCATCGGATACCCCGTGAGGACGCCGGTGGTCAGCAGGTGAAAGAAATCGTGCACAGTTGGCCGCCGCGATTTGGTCGCGAAAGGCAGGTTCGTCTGCTCACATTTGACTTTTCCAACAAGGAGGTTTAGCTTTTCATATGCGTGCTACGAATGAGGAAGAGGTGCTACATCGTTAGGCTCTGGTTGAAGTACTGACCATCCGCTTACAGCACCGCAATGGTCGGTGCGGTTCGGACGGAGCCGGTAACTGCCGGGGTTTGGTCGTTCTCCGGCAAGCAACGTTGAGAATGAGGGAGGTTGCAGAATGACGCATCGAGTGCAGGCCATGCTCGTACTGCCACTGGTGGTAGCCGCCGCCGGTTCTGCGTGGGCGCATTTCCAGGTTCTCGTACCGTCAACGGACATCGTGACGGCCGCAGGGCCCAAGACGGTCGATCTGGATATTGTCTTCACGCATCCGATGGAGTTGGGTCCGGCGATGCAGATGGCGCCGCCGCAGCAGTTCGGCGTCCTGGTCGACGGGGAGAAGCATGACCTCAAGGAACTCCTCAAATCAAGGAGGGTGGATGGCAAGACCGCTTATGAGGCCGCCTATCGCATAAGGCGGCCCGGCGACTACGTTTTCTTCCTCGAGCCCGCCCCCTACTGGGAGCCGGCCGAGCAGAAGATGATAGTGCACTACACCAAGGTTGTGGTGGACGCCTTCGACGCGGAGGAAGGCTGGGACGAGATGGTCGGGTTCCCGGTTGAAATCGAGCCCCTTGTCCGTCCCTACGGCTTGTGGACCGGCAATGCCTTCCGCGGCATTGTCAAGAAGGACGGCGAGCCCGTTCCGTTCGCCGAGGTAGAGGTGGAGTACTACAATACCGGTCGCCAGGTCGAGCCCCCGGCCGATCCGTTCGTGACTCAGGTCGTCAAGGCCGATGCCAACGGCGTTTTCTCCTACGTTATGCCGCGCGCCGGATGGTGGGCCTTTGCCGCGCTGATTGACGGCGATGAGAAGATGAAGAACCCTGGCGGCGAGTCCGTTGAAGTGGAACTGGGCGGGCTGATGTGGGTGAAGACGGTGGACATGCGCTGACCACGTGCACGGAGGCGCGAGGGACCATTCCTCTGGCCCGCAATGCGTTGCGCCGCGGTATGCGGGCGTCAGACGCAATTCTGATAGTGCAGGATCGGTTCTATGCATATTTCGGAGGGAGTGCTCTCGGCGCCGGTGCTGGTCGGCGGCGGCGTTCTGGCCGCAGCCGGCATCGCCGTTGGCTTGCGTCGGCTTGACTACGAGCGTGTGCCGCAGGCGGCCGTGCTGTCGTCGGCATTCTTCGTAGCGTCCCTGATCCGCGTGCCCGCGCCTCCGTCAAGCGCACACTTGGTATTGAACGGCCTTGTGGGCATGCTGCTAGGCTGGGCGGCTTTCCCGGTGCTTTTCATCGCACTGCTGCTCCAGGCCGTCCTCTTCGGTTTCGGGGGTCTGAGCGTGCTGGGCGTCAATACAGTGGTTATGGGGGCGCCCGCCATCGGCTGTTATCTTGCCTTCGGGCGCTGGCTACGACGTGCACGGGGCCGCACGGTCTTCAGCCTGGGTTTCGCTGCCGGCGTGGGGGGCATTGTCGGTGGCTTACTGCTGCTTGCCCTTGCCTTGGTGACGACCGGCGAGGCTTTTACAACGGTTGCCGCCCTTGTCCTCGTGGCCCATGTGCCCGTAGCATTGACGGAGGGCATGGTGACGGGAGCCGTGCTCGCCTTCCTCCGACAGGTCAGACCCGAAATGCTCGACGGGCTCACAGGCGGTCCGTCCATGAAGGAGACGGCAGATGAGTAGCGCTCGCAACCTATGCGCGATCATCATGGCGCTGGTCCTGATGACCGCTGGAGCGGCCGAGGCCCACAAACTGAAGGTCTTCGCGACCGGAGACG
Organism: uncultured candidatus Brocadiaceae bacterium; assembly: GCA_964655775.1. Lineage (GTDB taxonomy): Bacteria > Planctomycetota > Brocadiia > SM23-32 > SM23-32 > CAZZNQ01. The sequence goes on from CAZZNQ010000008.1 coordinate 43,663, forward strand.
GCAGGAAGATCACGGGCTACGCCTACTTCCCCGGCGGGGGGCGCGCGCAGGATCTTGTCGTCACGGCCCTGGCCCCAGACGGCTTCGCTCTCGGAGAGGCAATTACGAACGCGGAGGGAGAGTTCAGCATCGCAGTCAGGTATCGCTGCGACCACCGGCTCGTAGTGCAGACGCAGGACGGTCACAAGGCGGTTTTCGTCGTTGGGGCATCCGAACTTGCAACCGATCTGCCTCCGCTGGGAACCGGTGCAGGAAACGTGCTAGCGAGCGAACAGGCAGTAGCGCCCGAGGGCAGAATGGCTGCAGGCGAGACGGCCGGAGCAGAAGATTCCGTCGATGCGCCGCCTGGGACATCAGATCGGGACATGCTCCAATCGGCCGTGGCGGAGGCCGTCCGCGAGCAGGTGCGCCCTCTTCGCGAGCAACTCGAGAGCTACGAGGAGCGGGTCCGCCTTCATGATGTGTTGGGCGGCATAGGTTACGTCTTCGGCATCGGCGGCGTTGCCTTCTACTTCCTGGGCATCCGTCGGCGCGAGTCGGGCAGCGTTCGGAACACGGGGGATTGATTCGGCATGGTGTGCGAGACGTTCTCACAGGGCGGATCCGCTATCCACAGGCTGGATCCGCGGGGCCGCGTCATCGTGGCGGTCGCGTTCTCCCTGATCGTCGCAGTCGTGAGCCGATTCAGCGCACTTGGCGTGGGCCTCGCGCTCTCGCTCGCGGCAGCGGTGGCAGCCCGGTTGCCCGTCATGCCGACACTGAAGCGGATGGCCGGCGTCAACGCCTTTCTGGTTCTGCTCTGGGTCGTTCTGCCGCTGACGACACCAGGCGCTGCAGTCTTCCATGTGGAGCCGCTCTCATTCAGCGCCGCGGGCGCGACGATGGCTGGTCTGATCACGCTTAAGGCCAACGCCATCGTCCTCATGTTCACCGCGCTGATCAGCACGCTTGAGCTGACCACCCTTGGGCACGCGATGGGCCATCTACGGCTGCCGCACAAACTTACGCACCTCTTCCTGTTCACCGTCCGCTACATCGATGTTCTTCACCACGAGTACGACCGGCTGCGACAGGCCATGAAAGTGCGGGGCTTTCGTCCCGGGGTGAACGTCCACACGTGTCGCACGATCGGCCATCTTGTTGGCATGCTGCTCGTGAAGAGCCTGGACCGCAGCGAACGGGTATTCGCCGCGATGAAGTGCCGGGGCTTCCAGGGCCGATTCTACATGCTTGATCACTTCGCCCTTGCTTCTCGCGACGTTGTGTTCGGTGCGCTGTCGTTGGCCGCGCTAATGGCTCTTGCCTGGATGGCGTGGGCATGAACGAGCCGCTGCTGAGCCTTCAGGGCATCTGCTTCTCATACGGTCGGGGTCGGCAGGTTCTGGACGGTCTGACCCTGGAACTGATGCCGGGAGAGCGACTCGCTCTGATGGGTTCGAACGGCAGCGGCAAGACGACGCTCCTGCGGATCATCGTGGGGCTTCTGCGTCCGAGCGCGGGGACGCTGCGGGCATTCGGCCGGGTCCGGCGTCGCGAGGAGGACTTCCGGGAAGTGCGCCGTCGCGCGGGCCTGCTCTTCCAGGACCCGGAGGACCAGCTCTTCTGCCCGACCGTCGCGGAAGACGTGGCCTTCGGTCCGCTGAACCTGGGCATGTCACGCGACGATGCGATGTCAACCGTGAGCGAGACGCTCGCCGAGCTTGGACTGGCAGGCTACGAAGACCGGATCACCTACCGGCTCTCCGGGGGCGAGAAACGGCTGGTCTCGTTGGCCGCCGTGCTGGCCATGCGGCCGGAAGTCCTGCTCCTCGACGAGCCGGCAAACGAACTCGACGAGGCACACACCCGGCAGTTCCTCGATATCCTCGCGCGACTGCCTCAGGCCGTCGTGATTGTCTCCCATAATCGGGGCCTGCTGCGGTCGGTCGCTACGCGCGGGGTCCTCCTGAACGCGGGCGCGGCGGCGCCCTGCGAGATATGAATTGATGCCGTGCAGGCCGCTGAGCCCGATCGGGTGACTCAATCCTGGATGCTTACCCCATCAAGGATGCTCTCGACATCGCCGGGCTGGAGCGGCTCGTATTGGAGGAATTCCAGGACCGTCTTCCCCAGGCGGACCAGGTCGCGGTGGAACAGTGGCTTCGGGCGCAGAATGCGATGGTTGTTAACACGCGTGCCGTGACTGCTCTCCAGGTCATCGATGATCCAGATCCCGTGTCGGTTCGTGAATTCGGCGTGAGTCGCGGAGACCGTTGGATCGGAAAGTCGAACGTTGCATCGATGGCTGCGCCCCGCTACGTATGCCTTGGCGGGATCGAGGTGCCAGCCTTTGCGGTCGTCGGGACCGTGCACGACCTTCACGAACGCCTCGGAGGTCTGGACCGAATCGGAACTCATGTGCTTGCTCCACTCATTGGACGAGGAATACGTAACGCAGGACGAGGACCAGCGATATTGCGTGGAAGCCCCAATGTACCTCGCGCATCCGCCGCGTGACGAGTTTCAACAAGCTGTAGGTGATGAAACCGAACGCGATGCCCTCCGTGATACTCAGCGTCAGGGGAATGAGGACCACCGTGAGAAAGGCGGGGATGAACTCGGTGGCATCGTCCCAACTCAGTCGCTGAAGGCTCTTTATCATCATGGAGCCTACCACTACGAGCGCGGGAGCCAGCACGGGGTACTGGCTCATCTGGAAGCCGTCCCCTACGTATTCATGACGGCTGGCGATCACCCCCAACAAGGGATAGAGCAGAATCGAGAGCAGCAGCATGGCTGCAGTGGCCATGCTGGCCAGACCCGTCCGGGCTCCCGCCTGGACGCCGGCTGCGCTCTCAACGTAGCTGGTAATGGTGCTGGTTCCCATCAGCGACCCGAGCACAGTCCCGCCGGCATCGCTGAACAACGCCCAGCGCGCCCGCGGCAGGCGCCCATCCTCGTCCAGCAGCCCGGCCCTATCGCTTACCCCCACCAACGTTCCCACGGTGTCGAACACGTCCAGGAACAGGAACGTGAGTATGACGACCAGGTAGCCCTCAGCCCTAAACAAGCCCGGCAAATCCAGGGCCAACAGCGTCTGGCTGACCGAAAGGCTGTCGTAGCTGTGGAGCTTCAGGTCCAGCACCGGTGTGCCGCAGAGCGTCGCGACCAACCCCGCTGCGGTTGTCAGCACCATGCCGTAGAGCACGGCTCCCCGCGCGCCCCGGGCCATCAGCGATATGGTCACAATCAGGCCGAAGACCGCCAGAAGCGTAGGCGGACTGTGCAGCGTACCGAACTTAACGCCGGTCGCCGGCGACCCGACCACAAGCCCGGCGTACTCCAGCCCGATGAGCGTTATCAGCAGCCCTATACCGCCGGCGATGCCGCGCCTGAGTGAATCGGGCATGAAGCCCATGATCTTCGCGCGGAATCCCACAAACGAGAGCAAGACGAAGACCGCACCGCCCAGGAAGACGGCCGCCATCGCTTGCTGCCAACTGAAGCCCATGCCGAGAACGACTGCGTAGGTGAAGAAGGCGTTATGGCCCATGGCCGGGGCGAGCGCAATGGGATAGTTGGCCGTCAGGCCCATCAGAACGCAGGCGACTGCGCTGGCGACGCAGGTGGCGACAAATGCACCCCCGACGGGAACGCCGGCTGCGCCCATCATCGCCGGCTGCACAAAGATGATGTAGGACAGCGTCATGAAGGTGGTGACGCCGCCGAGGATCTCCCGTCCGACGGTTGTGTTCCGCGCCTGGAGGTGGAACCGTCTGTCGAGATAGCCCATGCCGGGTACTCCACGCCGTGTTCGCCCCGCTTCTTCGGGGGTGCGGCCACTTGTCCCATCCTTTGACCGTCTGCCCGATTATACCGGCAAGGACGGTGTGGTCAAGCCTTGGCAGCCATCTCCTGGCGTGCCTGCAGACGATGTATCCGTGCGCCCGCCTCTGCCAATATGGCAGGGGCCGAAGGCATTTTGCTGTGCTTTCCCGGGATCGGCAGCCGTCGGTCTCAAGGCATGTTATGTAAGTCAATATCTGTCAATACTTTATGGTCTTATTGGTCTGCGGTATCGTATTTGCACCTCGAAAAGACGTGACTTTATCCGAATGTAACCCCGGCTGAGATCGAGGCAGAAAAAGGAGGCAGAGGCGATGGCCAGGGAGAAGGTGATAGGAATAGATCTAGGTACAACAAACTCCGTGGTAGCCGTGATGGAAGGTGGTTCGCCCACCGTCGTGCACAACCAGGATGGCGCCCGCACTACGCCGTCGGTGGTCGCTTTCACGGAGGGGGGCGAGCGCCTGGTCGGTGTGAAGGCCAAGAACCAGGCCATCACCAACCCCCAGAACACCATATTCAGCATCAAGCGGTTCATGGGCCGTCGGCACAGCGAAGTCGGCGCCGAGGAGAAGATGGTCCCCTACTCCATCGTCGGCGAGGCCAATGAGCTGGTGAAGGTGGAGGTGCGCGGTAAGGAATACACGCCGCCGGAGATCTCGGCCATGATCCTGCAGGCGCTCAAGGCTGCCGCAGAAGACTACCTGGGAGAAGAGGTCAACAAGGCCGTTATCACGGTCCCGGCATACTTCAACGACAGCCAGCGCCAGGCGACCAAAGACGCCGGCACCATCGCCGGTCTCGAGGTGGAGCGTATCATCAACGAGCCGACCGCCGCAGCCCTGGCGTATGGGCTTGAGCGGAAGGCGGACGAGCGGATCGCCGTGTTCGACTTTGGCGGCGGCACATTCGACATATCGATCCTCGAAGTGGGCGAAGGCGTCTTCGAGGTGAAGGCGACCAACGGAAACACTCACCTGGGTGGCGATGATCTGGACGAAGTCCTCATCGAGTACATCGCAGACGAGTTCAAGAAGGAACAGGGCATAGACCTGCGAGAGGATCAGATGGCGCTGCAGCGGCTCAAAGAGGCCGCCGAGCGGGCCAAGTGCGACCTCTCCACTTCGGCGTCGACGGATATCAACCTGCCGTTTATCACCGGGGGAAGCTCCGGGCCCAAGCACCTGCATATGACCCTGAACAGGGCTAAGTTCGAGGAACTGTGCAGCGATGTGTTCGACAAGCTTCGAGAGCCCTGCAAGAAGTGCCTGGAGGACGCCAAGATGTCGCCGGAGGACATCGATGAGGTGATCCTGGTCGGCGGCTCGACGCGGATACCGCGCGTGCAGGAGATCGTGCAGGAGGTGTTCCACAAGGAGCCGCACAAGGGCGTCAACCCGGACGAGGTGGTGGCCGTCGGCGCGGCGATCCAGGCCGGCGTGCTTGCAGGTGAGGTGGAGGACGTGGTTCTCGTCGACGTTACTCCCCTTTCGCTGGGCATCGAGACCCTGGGCGGCGTAAGCACCGTGCTGATCCCGCGCAACACTTCGATTCCGACCAGCAAGAAGGAGATATTCAGCACTGCCGCAGACAGCCAGACCAGCGTGGAAATCCACGTTGTTCAGGGCGAGCGTCCCATGGCGGCCGACAACCGCACGCTGGGCCGTTTCCAGCTTACCGGCATTCCGCCGGCACCCCGAGGCGTACCACAGATCGAGGTGAGCTTCGATCTAGACGCCGACGGAATCCTGAACGTCAAAGCGCGCGACCTCGGGACCGGCAAGGAGCAGCAGATAGAGATCAAGAGCAGCTCCGGCCTGAGCGACGAGGACATCAAGGACATGCAGCGGCAGGCCGAGGAGCATGCCGAGGAGGACCGCCGTCGACGCGAGCTCATCGAGACGCGCAACACGGCGGACCAGCTCGTCTGGCAGATGGAGAAGACTCTCAACGAGCACGGCGAAAAGCTGGGAACCGACGACCGCCAGAACGTTGAGGACGCTCTGGAGGAGTTGAAGAAGGCCAAGGACGGCGAAGACAAGGCCGAAATCGAGGAGAAGATTCAGGCGCTCCAGACGGCCTCGTACAAGCTGTCGGAGATCATCTACCAGCAGTCGCGATCTCAGCAGGAGGCGCAGGCCGGGGCAACAGCCCAGCCCGAGCCCGAGGCAGAGCCGGCCGAAGAAGAAGGCGAAGACGTCGTCGACGCCGACTTCGAGGTCAAGGAGTAGGTCTCCGGGGCGGCCGTCTGAGTGAGGGGACCCTCCTGAGGAGGGTCCTGTCGCAGGGGGCATGACTAACTGAGGGAGGGGCGGTAGACCATGCGCTTGGAGAAGTTCACCATCAAGGTGCGCGAGTCGCTTGAAGCGGCCCAGGCCACGGCCCGAAAGCGACACCACCAGCAGATAACGGGGCTGCATTTGCTGCAGTCACTGGTCAATCAGTCTGCCGGGGTCGTGCGCCCGCTTCTGCAGCGAGTGGGTGTGGATCTGGGCGGACTCGTCAGGGACATCGAGGAGGAACTGGATAGGCTGCCCGAAGTCAGTTCCGCCCAGGCCCAGCAGCTGTACCTTGCCCCTGATCTGGCCCAGGTGCTGGACACGGCGGAAGCGCAGGCGTCGCAGATGAATGACCAGTACGTGAGCGGCGAGCACATAGTACTGGCCTTCCTCGAACATCCCGAATCCCCGGCCGGCCGCATCCTCCAGTCGGCCGGATTGGGCCGAGACAGCCTTTTGGCCGCTCTGGAAGCGGTTCGCGGGAGTCAACGCGTTACCGACGAGAACCCGGAGGACAAGTATGAGGCGCTTCAGCGCTATGCGCGCAATCTTGTGGCCATGGCGCGTGAAGGCAAACTGGATCCGGTGATCGGTCGAGACCGAGAGATACGCAAGGTTGTCCAGGTTCTCGGGCGCAGGACAAAGAACAACCCAGTTCTCGTCGGCGACCCGGGCGTCGGCAAGACGGCTATCGTCGAGGGCCTGGCCCAACGGATCGTCAACGGAGACGTTCCCAGCGGTCTGCGGAACCGTCAGGTTTTGGCTCTGGATATGGGCGCCCTGATCGCGGGTGCTAAGTACCGCGGGGAGTTCGAGGACAGGCTGAAGGCTGTCCTGAAGGAGATTGAGACACGCGGTGACATTATCCTGTTCATTGATGAGTTGCACACGGTGGTCGGCGCGGGTGCGTCGGAGGGTGCCGTGGATGCGTCGAACCTGCTCAAGCCGGCGCTCGCACGGGGCGAGTTGCACTGCGTAGGTGCCACGACGCTCGACGAATACAGGAAGTACGTTGAGACCGACGCGGCGCTGGAGCGGCGTTTCCAGCCGGTGCGTGTCGGTGAGCCGACGGTCGAAGATACTATCGCCATTCTTCGGGGGCTGAACGAGAAATACCAGGTGCATCATGGCGTGCGGATAACGGACGCCGCTCTTGTGGCCGCTGCGAAACTCAGCGACCGGTATATCAGCGATCGCTTCCTGCCGGACAAAGCGATCGATCTTGTTGACGAGGCCGCGTCCAAGCTTCGCATGGAGATCGACAGCGTGCCTGTGGAACTCGACCAGGTTCAGCGCGAGATCACCCAGTACCAGGTGGAGCTAGAGGGTCTCAAGAAGGACAAGGGATCCGGCGCCAAAGAGCAGATCAAGCGCGTGGAACGGCTTCTGAGCGATGCGCAGGAGGCGGAACGCGCTCTCGGTGCCCAGTGGGAGAACGAAAAGCACACCATCGAGGATATACAACACCTCAACGAACAGGTCGAAGCCCTCCACATCGAGGAGGAGAACGCGCGTCGTTCCGGCAACCTGCAGCGCGTCAGCGAGATAAGGTACGGCGAGCTTCCGAGACTGCAGGATGAGCTGAAGCAGAAACGCGCGGAACTCGGCGACATGCAGTCCGGGCGGCCGCTTCTGAAGGAGCAGGTCGATGAGGAGGATATCGCTGAGATCGTGTCTCACTGGACCGGCATTCCCGTCCAGCGCATGATGGAGACCGAGCGCGAGAAGCTCCTGCACATGGAAGACGCATTGCGCGAGCGCGTGGTCGGCCAGGATCAGGCCATCGAGGCGGTCGCGAACACGGTGCGCCGCGCAAGAGCCGGGCTGCAGGACCCGAACCGTCCGCTGGGATCGTTCATTTTTCTCGGGCCCACCGGCGTGGGCAAGACCGAGCTCTGCAAAGCGCTCGCGGAGTTCCTCTTCGACGACGAGAACGCCATGGTTCGCCTCGACATGAGCGAGTTCATGGAACAGCATTCCGTGGCCCGGTTGATCGGCGCCCCCCCTGGCTATGTCGGATACGAGGAAGGCGGCCGCCTGACCGAAGCCGTCCGGCGACGACCATACAGCGTGATTCTATTCGACGAGATCGAGAAGGCGCATCGGGACGTGTTCAACGCCCTGCTCCAGGTCCTGGACGACGGACGGATGACGGACGGCAAGGGACGGACGGTGGACTTCAAGAACACGATCGTCGTCATGACGTCGAACATAGGCAGCGACTGGCTGGCGGACATGGCGCGTACTCAGGACACTGGTCATCTGCAGGAGAGGATACAGCAGGCGCTCCGAGACCACTTCCGCCCCGAGTTCTTGAACCGGATCGACGAGATCATCACGTTCCATCCTCTGACGCCGGAGCTCGTTGCTGAGATAGCCCACATACAGATTCGCTTCCTGGAGGAACGTCTGCAGGAGCACGAGATCACCATCGAGCTGACGCCGGCGGCGATGGATCTTGTCGCCAAGGAGGGATTTGATCCCGCCTACGGCGCCCGGCCGCTGAAGCGGGCCATCCAGCGCGAGATCGAGAACCCTCTGGCCACGCGGCTGCTGTCCGGCGATTTGCCCGAGGGAGCGCACGTCGTGGTCGATGTCCGGGATGGTGAGCTTGCGTTCGACGTGACCGCGAGTGCTCATGTCGAGGAGTGACCAATGGAGTCCCCTCTGCGCGTTGCCGCATGCCAGATGGAAACCACGCACGACGTGGCGGACAATGCCCGAGATATCCATGAAGCCATCGACAACGCGTCCCACAAGGGCGTCTCACTGCTCGTCGTTCCCGAGTGCGCGCTCTGCGGCTACCTTCCGCGCCCCGACACGGACTTCGGCGCGCTTGCCCGCCATCAGGCGGAGCTTGCCGGCCACGCGGCCCAAAGCGACATGTGGCTCGCCCTGGGCACGGTCCGCAACGGCGACGACGGCTGGTTGAATTCCGCGCTGCTCTTCTCACCCGACGGGGAACTCTACGCGTCGTACGACAAGACGCACCTGATGCCGGGAGAACGCGGCGTGTTTGTGCCCGGTAACGGTCTGCCGATCTTCCGGGCCGGCGACTGGACATTCGGGATTCAGATCTGTTTCGACATGCGCTTCCCGGAGAATTGGCGCATCCTCCGGCGCAAGGGGGCGGAACTGGTCCTTCACCTTTCGTCGGCTTCCCGTGCTGCTGCATGGAAGGTGCCAGTGCTGGAAGGCGCGGTGCGCAGCCGGGCGGCGGAGAACGGCATGTTCGTAGTCAGCGCGAACGATGCCGGTGTGCCGCAGATGATGGTGAGCGCCATCTGCGATCCTGACGGGCGGGATCTTGCGAGGGCATCCGAGAACCGCGAAGAGATGCTGTTCGCAATACTTGATCGCGCGGCGGCAAAGTCCAACTATCTGGACGCCCGGCGCACCGACATCTGGAGCCGCCCCGAGCATCGGGACCTGCTCCTGCAGTAGCACCTACTTCGCCGTCAACTCCTTTATCCGGTCCTCTGCGTGCATGGCGGCCGTTATCGCCTCTCCGATGGCGGTGCCGACCTGCCGATAGGAACCTTCCCGAACATCGCCGACGGCGTAGACGCCCTCGACTTCCGTCTCCATGTTCCGGTCTACGGGGATCACCGAGCCTACGCATTCAGGCAGTATGCTGCCCACGAAGTCCGTGTTGGGCTCGTGGCCGACCATGATGAACACGCCGTCGCAGTCCATCTCGCTCTTTTCCCCGGTGACGGTGTTGAGCAGGGAGACGCCGGTTACCTTCTCCTCGCCGTTGATAGCCGTCACCACGGTGTCCAGCCTGAAGCTTATCTTCTCGTTGTCGCGCGCCTCCTCAACGTGGCTCGCCCGCGCGCGGAAGCCTTTGCGACGGTGCACCAGGACGACCTCGCTGGCGAACCGGGTCAGGAACACGCCCTCGGTCGTCGCCGCGTCTCCCCCGCCCACCACAACCAGCTTCTTGCCGCGGAAGAACGGGCCGTCACAGGTTGCGCAGTAGCTTACGCCCTTCCCCGCCAGCCGCTTCTCGCCGGGTACGTCGAGCTTCCTGTGTGTTGCACCCGACGCGATGATCACGATGGGTGCCAGAAGGTCGCCGTCCGTTGTGACCACCCTCTTGAGACTGCCCTCCGCCTGAATGTCCTTCACGGTGGCTGTGGCGATGTCCACGTCGAACTTCTTGACGTGGGCGACCATCTTCTCTATCAGTTCGGCTCCGCTGATGCCTTCGGGGAAGCCGGGATAGTTGTCTACGTCGTACGCCTCAATGATCTGTCCGCCCGCAACCAGCCGCTCCAGTACCTTTGTGTGCATCAGCGATCTGCCCGTGTAGAGGGCGGCCGCCAGCCCTCCGCAACCTGCTCCGATGACGACGACGTCGAATCGCTCTGCCATGGTCTCCTCAGAACTCCCTCTTGGTTGCTCCAGTGCTTATACCTGTCGGTGGTGTGTCAGAGCCGTTGTTTGATCTCTTCCTGAAGGCGCTCCATCTCGCCTTCCTCATATTGTCCCTGCCGTCCGTGCAGGTCTATCCCGTCGCCCGCGTGACGCGGTATCATGTGGAAATGCGCGTGATCCACGACCTGCCCCGCCGCGCTGCCGTTGCTCTGGAGGAGGTTGAAAGCCGGGACGCCTGTTACTTCAGTCACGGCCCGCGCGATCCGCTGCGTTAGAATCATGATGTCTGTGATTTCCTCGGCCTCCAGTTCCAGAAGCGTCTCGGCATGGCGCTTCGGCACAATGAGGGCATGCCCGGGATTGGCCGGGTTGATGTCCAGGAAGCTGACGGCGCGTTCATTGTGGGAGAGCACGGCCGCTCCCATCTGTCCGGCCACTATGCTGCAGAACATGCAGTCACTCATCGGATCCCTCCATGGCTTCGTGTTTGGTGTGAGGTGGAGCGTCCGTGATTATAGTCGATCCCCGAGGCAGATGCCCCTCGATGGCTCGTGCTCAAACCCTCAGGTGGCGAACAACCACGTATGTGGCGGCGGCCAGCAGGAGCGCTAGGAGCAGGTAGCGTAGTGTGCGGCGCTTGGGAGTGCCGGTTGCATCGTCCGGATAGGCACGCTTTTGCGTGAACTGGTGCCGCTGGCGACGGTTCAGGCGCATCCGCGCGTTGATAGCCCATCCACAGCCCTCGAGTATGCTGCTCAGGTCTCGGCGTGACAGCTTAATAGCGGCCGCCAGCGCCGTCGGCACCGATACGACCAGCACCAAAGCCAATACCGCGTACGCCAGTAGCCTCGGCTGGCCCATCATCTCGGATAGCTTGCCCGTGACGTAAGCGAATGCGGAACTCAGAGCGGCTATGGACACGCTTGCGCCGACCAGCAGGTCGCGGCGCGACGTGGCGGCCCTGGCGGCGTTATCCGTGGCCGTCTGTCCCGACGAGGGTGGAGGCGCGAGTTGTGGCCCCTCGCGAACCGTCTGCTGCACGCCGGCCTGGACCTGATCCGTCATGCGTCCTACCTTGCCCTCCAGTTCCTTCTGCGCCAGGCCGGACATTGCCTCGATCTTTCCCGCGACGAAGCGACCCAGTCTAACGAAGGGCGCGAACAGCGCCTCCCGGAAACTGATCGGGTTCTCAATGATCTGCACCACACGGGCGTCGTAATGCCGCCCGGCCGTATCGTAGAAGATGCCCCTCTTGCCCACGCCCAGGTTTCCCACCGTTCCCGAGGTCGCGGGCACGGCGACTGTGAGCTTTGTGTCTTGAGCGACCTGCGTTAGCTCCACGTACATCACGTACATCCCGCTGCTCCTGGCGAGTTCGGCATGCTCGGACCGATTGTCCACCCTCACGGCGAAGTTGAACCAGCGGCCGTCGACCACCAGCGAACCCATCTCGAACAGGGCCCGTCGGTCCCCGTGGTAGAGGTCGGGAAAGCTCACGAAGTTGTTGACCAGCGGCAGCAGCAGCTTGTGGTAGAGAAGCAGACGCTTCAGCTCCCTGGCGTCCTCCAGGCGCCTGGCTACGTCTCGGTCCCTCGCAAGAAGCTGGCGGACGGCATCCACGCAGTCGTCACCCAGATAGGATCTGAGGACGCTCCGGTCCAGCCCCTCAACCGACGCTCCCTTCTTGCCCGACAACCAAGCCTGATGCGGAGCGAACAAAGCCTTCACCTGCTCCCACTGCTGGGGCTCGAGACAAGCACCGCCGCCCAAGACCGGTTCCAGAACCATTTCCTGCAGGGCGCGGACGCGATCAACGTAGACGGGATTGAGCGGCCCTCCCAGGTCCAGTACGGCCTCGGGCGTCGGCGGAGCAAGAGTGCAGTCCTCCAGGTGAGCCTTGAGCGACTCGAAATGCCCAAACTCATCCAGGGGCTGAGATAGTGCCCCGGCAGGCTGCTGCACACCGGAACTGTGACCGAACTGTAAAGCGTGGCAGCGCAGGAAGAAGTCGTCCACCTTGCGACGAACGGCCTCCAGTGCGGAAAACGCCGCGTGGGTTGAACTACCGAGGGGCATGACGTCTGTCTTCTGTTCCTCCCCATCGGGCAAGTCAGCCGCCGATATCCATTCCAGATAGGCGCGTGCCTCGGAAAGGAAGTCTTGCATGTCCGCCTCGCCAATGCCCACCCTACCCGTGAGGTCTTCGCGGCCACCAATGCGCGCAATCACGTCCTTCACGAACTGCCGGACTCGGTCGGTTTCACACGCGACCGGCGTGATGATGCCGTCGCCGTTGATGACACTGCCGGACAGCCACGACCTGAACGTCTCAAGGCAGTCGAGGTCGACGCTTCGTGCGTCCTCGTTTCCGAGCGCTTCCAGGATGTACTCGGCGGTGTCAAGCAACTGCTGGCCATGCGGATGGGAGGCGTCTATCCAGGCCAGTCCGATGCGGTCTGTGCCTTTGCAGACTTGGCTCGGGTCGGCCAGTCGCTCCAGAAGATACCGAACCGCCCCGGTTATCTCATCGGTTCGTATCCGTTGGTTGTTGTCGACGTCGACGAAGTCGAGGAACTCACGGTCGCAGTTCAGTCCGGCAACGGGGGCGCTCAGGGCGATCCAATGGGAGACGTCCAGTTCAGGCACCTGGGCCAGGTCGTCGGCTGTTTTCAGGCGAAGCTGGTATGTGCGGCCGTAGCGATCGAAGTGCATGTTGCCAGCCCTTCCGTGCCACAGAGAACCGTACGCTCGGATTCGTCGCGCCCATACTTATAGCCTATGGGCGATGCCAGGACAACCGGCCCGATGTCCTGAGCTTGGCTCTACGTTGAAACTTGGGCGGAATCTGTTAGATTACTTCCGGACAGGTCGGCAGGCCCTTCGCCCTCGGTCTCTTCACTTGGCCCCCCGCAAGGACTATGGACGGCGCACAACCTGCAGTCAGAACTTTGTGGGTATACGGGCTGTTGGCCCTGGCGTTCGCGATTGTACTCGGGACGCCCTTCGTTTTGAGAAGGCAGGAGCAGGCCGTCGTGTGGGACGAATCCTACCTTCGGGAGCCGGGGCTGGAACCGCGCAAGCTCATCGTCGTCACCCCCCATTCCGAGCCGATTCGCACCGAGTTCAGCCACGCTTTCCGTCGTTGGGCCGCCCAGGAGAAGGGCCTGAACATTGAGATTGAGTGGCTGGATCAGGGCGGAACCATCGAGGCGATGAAGTGGGTCGTAGACCGCTTCCAACAAACACCGCAGGGCATCCGGGTGGACATATTCTTCGGCGGCGGCGTCGACCCATTCTACGAGTTCTCGGACCGCGACCTGCTCCAGCCGTGCCTTGTCGACCCCCAGGTCCTGGAGAAGATCCCCCAAACCTACGCCGGCATGGAAGTCTACGATGAGCGCCAGAGGTGGTTCGGGGCCTGCCTTGCCAGCTTCGGCATCCTTTACAACCGTCCCGTTCTGGATATGCTGGACCTGCCGGAGCCGTCCACGTGGGAGGACCTAACCCGCCCGGATTACTTTACGTGGGTCGCCAGTGCCGATCCGCGCAAGAGCGGCAGCATGCACATGGTCTACGAGATCATCTTCCAGGCATACGGTTGGGACAAGGGTTGGGAGGTGGTTGCTGGAATCGGTGCCAATTGCCGCGGCTTCACGGGCAGCGCCGGCGACGTGCCGAAGGATGTCGCCGCCGGGGAGGCGGCGTGCGGGATGGCCATCGACGTGTACGCGCTGCGGGCAATCGGCGAGGCGGGCGGCGACCGACTTGCGTTCCAGCTTCCAGAAGGCCTTACCGTCGTGAATCCCGACGGGATCGCGATGCTCAAGGGCGCCCCAAATGCGGACGTAGCCCGGACGTTTATCGAGTTCGTCCTTTCGGAGCGCGGGCAGAAGCTCTGGGTGCTGAAAACGGGTGTGGAGGGCGGCCCGCGAGTGCATGAGCTATACCGGCTGCCCCTTATCCCCGGGTTCGCGAAGCGTTTCGGTGACGATGCCGTGGTGCGCTTTGATCCCTTCGAGTTCGAGGGGGGCGCCGCGTTTGACCCTGAGAAGAAGAACGTCCGCTGGCGAATCCTTAACGATCTTCTCGGCGCGTGCATCATTGATGTGAAGGACGAGCTGGCTGCCGCCTGGCGGGAGGTGCGCTCGCTCCCGGAGAACCATCCGGACCGTCAGGAGTTGTTTCGTCCTCCTTTGAGCGAGGAGCGGTTGATGGAACTGGCGCAAGACCGATGGAACGATCCCCGGTTCCGGGCTCAGACCATCGCAAACTGGTCGAGGGATGCCACGCAAAGATACCGTCGTCTCACGGAGAGCGACTGATGGTTGGAGTGAACATTCAGGGGGTAACCAAATCTTACGGCGACACTGTCGCGGTCCGGGACGTCTCGTTCGAGGTAGCCAAGGGAGAGCTGTTCTTCCTGCTGGGACCGTCCGGCTGCGGGAAGACGACACTGCTCCGGATGATAGCGGGCTTCCTGAAGCCGGAAACCGGCAGCATGCTGTTCGATGACAGGCATATCACAAACGTACCCCCCCACCGCCGCAACACGGGCATGGTCTTCCAGAACTATGCCCTATGGCCGCACATGAGCGTCTCGGAGAACGTCGCCTACGGCTTGAAGGAGCGCAAGATACCCCGTGCCGACGTGCAGAGGCGCGTCGAGCGGGCGCTTTCCACCGTCCGAATGCTCCAGTACCGGGATAGGAGTCCCAACCAGCTCTCCGGCGGACAACAGCAGCGTGTGGCCCTGGCGCGCGCCCTGGTTATCGAGCCGGACGTCGTCCTCCTTGACGAACCGCTCTCCAATCTGGATGCGAAACTCCGGCTCGACATGCGCACGGAGATCCGTCGCATCCACGAAGAAACCGGTATCACGATGATCTACGTGACGCACGATCAGAAGGAGGCGCTGTCCATGGCCCAGCGGGTCGCCGTGATGAGCATGGGGCGGGTCGAACAGGTGGGCAGCCCACGTGAACTCTATAGACGCCCGGCGAACCGTTTCGTTGCGGAGTTCATCGGAGAGGCGAACCTGATTGACGGTCGCCTTGTGGAGCAACATGACGGCCAGGGCAAGGTCGAGACGGACGTGGGCGCTCTGATCGGCACGGTCGGGGGCACGTCTCTGGAGGAAGGTGACCGCGTGACCTGCATGGTGCGTCCGGAGGGGTTCTCACTCGATGGCGATAGGGAGAACAGCATCGCGGCCGAGGTCGAGGACAGCCTGTATCTGGGTGAGGCGGAACAGTTCGTGCTCCGGGTCGGCGAGGTGGAACTGCGTGTGGTGCAGTCGAATCCGGGCGAATCGCCACCCAGCCGGGGACAGAAGGTGACCGTGAGTTTCAGTCCGGACGACGCCGTTATCTTGCCCCAGGCCCCGTGAGGTGACGAGTTGAAACTCACCCGGACAGTGTTGCTTCTGCTTCTGGTTCTTTTCTTCGCCGTGTTCCTCTTCTTCCCGCTGGCATATTCCTGCCGCGCAGCCTTCTTTGACGGATCGTGGCTGCTTGCATCGGGCGACGTACGGGACTGGCCGTCGTTCGCCCGTGCGCTGTCGGAACCGGATCGCTCCCCTACTGCTGCTGCGTTCTGGGAGGATCTCTCCGAGGAGGAGAAGAACGCTGCCCATGCCGTCGCGGAGGGCGAACAGGACGCCGTCGAAGCGTTCCAGGCATCGGTCAACGGCCTTTTGGATTCTCCCGATCTGCTTTCGGTCGACCTCCTTGCGGGACTCGGGCTCGGGAAGGATGGCCTGCGGCTGCTTGAGAAGCGCCGGCAACACCTGTCGGCTGAGGCGGTCCAGGCTGATGTCGAGGAGATCTCCGAGCGGTTCAGTTCACTGGCGGCGGAGGAAGGCGCTTCTGTCCCCGCGGAGTTTCAGGAGGACCTTAGTCAGCTGGAGGTACTCCTGGGGCTGGATGGCCCGGGCGGGGCCCCGGGTGGCTCAATCGCGGAACGGCTTGCTGCGGCGGAACAGACCGCCTCCAGCCGGGCTTCGTCGAATCCCTTTACCGAGAAGGACGCGGAGAAGCTCAACCGCAAGGCGCTGGAGGCGGCGTTCCCCGAGACTATCCGCCCTTTGCGCGGTGCCCACGGTCACTTCACGCTCGTCTTCTTCAAGTACCTCTATACAGACGCTTTGACGCGACAGGCAATTGTTAATAGCTTTGCCATCGGCTGCCTGGTGACGCTGTTCGCCGCAGCCATCGCAATGCCATTGGCGATGATGATCGTTCGTTATCGTTTCCCGGGAAAGAGCCTGCTGACGGCCCTCCTGCTGGTGCCGATGATAATGCCGCCGTTCGTCGGCGCCATTGGTATGCGTCAGTTCCTGGCACGGTTTGGCTCGGTGAACCTGCTGCTGATGGACCTGGGCTTGCTGGATTCGCCGATCGACTGGCTGGGCGGGGCGCGCTTCTGGGGCGTGATCATAATGGAAGTGCTGCACCTCTACCCCATCATGTACCTGAACTTCGCGGCCGCGTTGGCGAACGTGGATCCGTCGCTCGAAGAGGCGGCCGTGAACATGGGTTCCAGCGGCTTCCGTCTCTTCCGCAAGATAACGCTTCCTCTCATGATGCCCGGCCTCTTCGCCGGGTCGGTGCTGGTCTTCATCTGGGCGTTCACGGACCTGGGCACGCCGCTGATCTTCGGCTACGAACGGGTGGTGCCGGTGCAAATATTCAACCAGGTCACCGAGTTGACGGCCAACCCGAAGGGCTACGCACTGGTCGTCGGCGTGCTTATGATGACGCTGCTGGTATTCCTCACCGCAAAGCGATTCTTCGGGGTGCGAAGCTACCAGTCGCTCAGCAAGGGCCGGATCGCCGGATCCGAGAAGCGCGTCGGCCTTCTGGGAACGATCCTGATCGTCGGGTTCATCGTGTCGGTAGTCGCGGCGGCCTGTCTGCCCCATCTGTCCGTGGTGCTGAGTTCACTGAAGCAGCGTTGGTTCATGACGGTGTTGCCTACGGAGTACACGTTGACCCACTTCGAGGATGCCCTGGGGCACCATCTCACGCTTCCCAGCATATATAACAGCATCCGCTACAGCTCGCTGAGCACATTGCTGGATCTGGTGCTCGGGATACTCATCGCGTATCTCCTGGTCCGGCATTCGTTCCGGGGCGCCAACCTGCTTGATGCTGTGGTGATGCTGCCGCTGGCCGTCCCGGGACTGGTTCTGGCATTCGGGTATGTCGCGGCATTCTCGGAACTGCCCATCGACCCGGACCAGAACTGGCTGATCAGGTGGCTCCAGACAGCCCGGAACCAACTCGACCCCCGGGAGAACCCCGTTCCCCTGCTGGTCATTGCCTATGGAGTGCGCCGTCTTCCCTACATGGTCAGGGCGGCCTACGCGGGCTTCCAGCAGGTAGATGTGGAACTGGAGGAAGCGGCCGTGAACCTGGGCTCACCGCCTCTCTGGGCTATGACGCGTATCACCGTTCCTCTAGTGAGCGCCAACCTCATCGCGGGCGGCATCCTGGCCTTCTCGTTCGCGATGCTGGAGGTTAGCGACAGCCTGATATTGGCCATGAAGGAGCAGTTCTACCCGATCACCAAGGCGATCTACAGCTTGGTGTCGCGCATCGAAGACGGTGCTTACATCGCCAGCGCCCTCGGCGTCTGGGCGATGGTGTTCCTCGGACTGTCGCTGCTGACCGCCAGCGTGCTGCTGGGACGCAGAATGGGCCAGCTTTTCCGGGTCTGAGCAAAGGCCCCCCTCTTAGCCGTCCTTTGACCCGGTGCCGCCCTGCCGGTACTCTGTTGCACATTCAGCAATTCAGTTTGCCCGCCAAGGATGCCAGATGAGAGAAGCGGACGCCAAGACCCGGTATGCTCTGGCAGCAGCACTTGACCTCGCCGAGCACTACGCCCCCGAGGAGCCCGTCAAACTTCAGGCGATTGCGGCACGAACGCATGCACCAGCCAACTACCTGGTGCAGATTCTCCTGCGCCTAAAGCGCGGGGCCCTCGTGAACAGCACGCGCGGCGCGCAGGGCGGCTACTGGCTTATGAGGCGCCCGGAGCTTATCAGCGTCGCAGAGATCATTGCGGCCCTCAGCGATGATCACGGGACAGGCGTCGCCTCGGATGCGTCTCCGTACGACGGGGCCATCGAAGCACTGTGGGTGAAGGCGGAGAGGCAACGCGAAGCCGTGCTGGCAGGCACTTCCCTCGCCGACCTGCTGCGCGAGACGCAGTCGGAGGGCTGAGTCTTACCTGACTTTTTGCGCCACGACCCCCTCGACCACACGGCGGGTGCGCTTGAATCCGGCCCCCTGAAGTCGGCGGATCACGCCGCCGGCGTAGTCGCGACCAGTTCGGCCGCCGGGCGCGCCGACATAGTGGTACAGGACGCCGCCGCGTTGGAGGACTCGCGCAAACTGCCGGTACAGACCCGCCGAATACAGCTCCCCGGCCTGGAAGACCGTCGGCGGATCGTGGAATATGCAGCCGTAGACGCCGGGCCGGGAGGCTCGCACGTGCTCGCGCAAGTCTTGCGGAACGATCCCGATCCGGTCCGACGCGAAGAGCCGTTCAGACCAGGGATTGAGTGCCGCAACAGCCAGCACGTTGTCGTCGGCCTCGCAAGTGGTGACTTTCCCTGCCCTGCGCTCACAGAGCAACTGGGCGCTGTAGCCCAGGCCGCAGCACGTGTCCAGGCAGGCACCGCGGAAGCGCGGTACCGAGGCCACCTTGTCCCTCGTGTAGGTCCACGGGTCCTTCCGGACAATGGAGTGCATGGTGGCGCCATTGATGACAATGGTCGGCGCATCATCCTCCCGGGCCTGGTACAGTTTGTAGTATTTCCTCGTGCGTTCGCTGTACCGGTAGACCTTCTCCGGCTCCCCTGGTTCCAAAGAAATGCAGTCCTCGGGTTCCGAGAAGGCGGCGGCAAGAGCTTGCTTTGATACTTTGAGATCGCCGGGCAGGATCACGCTCGCCGAATCGCAGGTCACCTCGGCCGTGCTACGGCCCAGGTCAAGGCTGACCTCAAGCCGTCCCGGTGGCGCCCGCAGGATTCTGTTAGCGGTCCAGCCCGAGACCACGGGTGCGCCGCGAAACTCAGGTACTCGCTCTGCCATGTCCGTCCCCCCTACTCGGCGGGCAGACGGTCCGCCAGCGCATCCGTCTGGGCCGCAACCACGTCACGGATGCCCGCCTGCGCCAGTTCGAGCATCTCCGCATGCTGAGCGGGGCTGAATGGCATCCGCTCGGCGGTGCCCTGCACTTCGACGTAGTCGCCGGTGTGAGTCGCTACGACGTTCATGTCCACCTGAGCGGTGCGGTCTTCGTCCGCGCAGAGGTCCACCACCGCCGTTCCGTCCACGATGCCGACGCTGATGGCGGCGATCCGGTGGATGAGGGGCATGCAGTCGATGGTCTCCTCCTGCCTGAGGCCCCAGAGGGCGTCCACCAACGCGACGAATCCTCCACTCACCGCGGCCGTTCGTGTCCCGCCGTCCGCCTGTATGACGGTGCAGTCGATCCAAATGGTCTTGCCCGGAAATCGATGCAGGTCGACCGCTGAGCGAAGCGAACGGCCGATCAGTCGCTGGATCTCCGAGGCCCGGCCGCCGGGCGCGCCCTGGATGCTGCGCCTCTCCGGATTGGCGCTGGGGAGCATACTGTACTCCGCGGTTACCCATCCCATGTTCGACCCCAGGCAGTGCCGGGGCACCCTCGACTCTACCATGGCGCTGCACAGAACTATCGTCTTGCCCGTTTCTATCAGCACTGAGCCCGGTGCATAGCAGGTGTACTCCCTCTGAATTGTCACTGGTCGAGTTTCCTCGAGCAACCTTCCGTCGATTCTCACGGCCTATCCTCCCTGGTTGTATGACTGCCTGGTGATGTTGCGCTCCATGTCGGCTCAGTCGGCTGTGGTTTGCTCCAATGTGTCCAGCAGGCGTGCCGTGCGGTCCGGGTCGGGCCGGAATTGGAGCGTCTTGGCCTGCGCGTAGTTCACGGCGCCAGGTGGCGCACCCTTCATCTTCCTCAGGTACTTGCGTTGGGTGTGCGTTACCTGTGCGAAATCCGTCCCCCGCAACTTGGAGAAGTGCACCGCCAGATGCGCGGCATCCAGCAGGGCCTGGCTGGATACGCTGCCCTCCGACGACGAGCGGATCACGACGTGCGAACCCGCAAAGCCCAGGACGTGCAGCCATTCGTCGTCGGCGCGGGCGATGCCGAACGTCAACCGGTCGTTCTCGCGTTCGTTGCGGGCCACAAGAACCCGGAAACCGTCGCTGGATGTGAAAGCCCTGGGCCCCTTGGCCGATGTCTTTCGACCGTCTTTGGGGGTGCGAGCCGGCTTTGGCAACAGTCGATTCGCCTTGGTTTGCAGGGCCGCCAGATCCTCGCCGGATTCCGCGGCCTCGGCATCCTGAGCCAGCCGCTCCAACTCGCCCGCTTTGCTCTGCGCTTCTTGGAGCTCCTCCTGCAGCTTCGGGACCGCCGCCTGGGCCTTCTTGTATCGCTTGAAGATCCGGGCCAGGTTCTCCTCGGGCGTAAGCCGGGCGTCCAGCTCTATAGTGACGGTCGGCTGGTTCGGGTCAAAGAGATCCACCGTCTTCACTTCCGACTGCCCTCTGTGAACCTCCGGCAACGCGATCTTCAGCAGCTCCCCCCTTCTGCGGATCGACTTTGCGTCTTCCGCTGCGGTCAGCCGGGCGCGGAGTCTCTTCAGCCTCTTTCGCTCTCGAGACAAGGCCCGGCGGGTCGATTTCACCAGGGCAGCCCGGGTCGTCTCGAACTCCTGCTGCGCTTCCTCTCTGGCGTAGTGACTTTGTACGGCACGGCTCAAGGCAAGGGGATCGCGAGTGCCGGCGTAGTCCTCAAACCGATCCTCCATGGCGCTCTCGGGCAGTCGCGCTGGAGGAGCAAGGGGCACGTAGTCTGCACCCGGCACCGCCGTGCGTCTCTGCGAA
>CAZZNQ010000008.1:65096-68850 GCA_964655775.1 uncultured candidatus Brocadiaceae bacterium
TCCTCGCGCCGCAAAACAGCGATGATCCGGTCCTCATCGTCGAGCAACATGAGGTTGCTGCCGATGCCCGTAAGTTCCGCCACCAGGGCGCACTTGCGCGGCCGCAGCAGGCTGTCGCGTTCGATGCATCGGATGGCCACGACTCGGTCCCGGCTCTGCTGGATCATTCCCTGGATCACGGCGCCGGTGAGGTGCTGCCGCGCCACGTTGCCGAAGCCGCCAGGCGGAACACGTGTGTTGGGACGCCGCGTCAGCAGATGCAGCCGGCTGAATTCCGGATGCACGTCCAGTAGCAGCCAGTATCGCTCCCCTTCCCGCCTGATGCTCAACACCAGGCGATGTTCCTCCGGCTGATCAATCCTCTCGATTCGGCCTCCCTCAACGCGGGGTGCGATGTCGGCGACCAGTTCTGTGAGCTCGGCAAGCGAAAGGCTCATGGCCGATGGTGCTCGCTTGGGGGACACGGCTGGAGAGCGGACCATGCAGTATACGAGAGCGTCAGGCGCTCGTCCAACGTGAACTACTCCGTCAGAAGGTGCAGAACACCCTTAGAGGCACGCCAATCGGCGATTGACAGGTGGTGGGCGTCGCAGTATCATGGTGTTTTGTGTAGGTGTTCCAGCCTTTCTTCACTTCCGGCCCTTTGCGACGGCCGGATCAGCTTTGGGAGACATGCCTCCAGTGGCGCGTAGGAGACGAAGGGACAGAAGGCCCGCCCGTGACCGGTGTCGGTTCTGCCGCGAGAAGACGGAGTTCGTAAGCTACAAGGATACGGACAACCTGCAGCGACTCATGTCCGGCGAGGCCGCCATATTCAGCCGCAAACGGTCGGGCAATTGCTCACGGCATCAGCGCATGGTGAAGCAGGCCATCAAGAGGGCCCGCTACCTCGCCCTGCTTCCCTATCTGTGAGCCCTCTTGCCCTCCGCCCGGTGGGCACGTTCACAGTTTCGTACACCGTCTTGCCATAGTTTCTCTGCTCAGCGTCTCCGTCCGCGTGCAGCGGTCCACGCAGGTGCGGCAGAACGCCCCCTGAAGGGCGGGCGCACGCCTGTTTCCCGTTGACTTGCCGACCTTCCTGCTCAATAATACTGCCCGAACGGCGTCCGGCTTCAGCCCGTGCGGCCAGCCAGGGAAGTCCTGTTGAGGGGCGCCGTCCCCATTAGCCGGTAGGCGAGGTGACGGCAGTGTTGGACGGATGCTACACCGCAATTGTTACTCCCACGAAGGGAGACCGCGGCTCGGAAGTCGACTACGACGCATTGCACCAACTGGTGGACTTCCAGGTGCAGGCCGGGGTAAGCGGCATACTGGCGATGGGCACCACGGGCGAGAGCCCCACTCTGGACATGACCGAGCATGGCCTGGTTATCGAGCGCGTGCATGGGTTCTGCGCAGACCGATGTGACGTCATCGCCGGAACCGGCTCGAACTGCACCGCCGAGTGCTACAAGATCACCCGCCATGCTGCGGAATGCGGCTTAGGCAAGGCGTTGCTTGTCGAACCCTACTACAACGGCCCCAGTTCCCTGGAGATACGTCGGGAGTACATGGAGCCCGTTGCCCGAGCCTTCCCCGACATGCAGTTCATCCCCTACGTTATTCCGGGGCGCAGCGGCACTCAATTGCTCCCGGAAGACCTGGCCCTACTGCGGGATGATTGCCCCAACATCGTCGCCGTGAAGGAAGCCAGCGGCAGCCTGCAGAACATGCGCAGGACGCGCGAGGTCTGCGGCGGCGAGTTCCGAATTCTCAGCGGCGACGATCCCTTGACGGCAGAGATGATGAAGGACGAAACTATCGGCGCGTGCGGGACCGTCAGCGTCGTGTCGAATGTTGCGCCCGCCGCCGTTCAGAAAATGGTCACCGCTTATCTGGGGGGGCGCACGGAGGAGGGCGACCGGCTGGCGGCCACCCTTGAGCCTCTGTGCGGGATAGTGACGGTGAAAACGCAGGAGGAATCGCCTTACGGCCCGCGGGCGTGCAAGGCGCGCAATCCCCTGCCCATTAAGACGCTCATGGCCGTTCTCGGCATGCCCGTTGGGCCACCGCGCCAACCCTTGGGGCGGATGACCAGGGCGGGCATGGCAGTGCTGATGGAAGCCGCGCTCGGGGTATGGAAGAACAACCCGGAAGTGCTCTCCCCCATAGAGGAAGCATTTGGAGTTGACATTGAAGAACGCCTTGGCGAACCGGAGTACCGGCGGGCCTTGATCTACGACTAGCACCGATCGGCCTCGATGGACTCTACCCCCAAGGTTGCCGTGCGGCAGAAAGGTGGTCTAAGATGGCAGACGAGGCGCAAGGCATCAAGCTGGACCTGCTCTTTAACCGAATGCCGGAGTTGCAGGCGAGCGATCTGCACCTGAAGGCCGGCAATCCGCCGATTTATCGAGTGCGAAGCAATCTGCAGCGCACCCAGGGGCAGCCACTGACCGAAAAGCAAGTGGAGTCGCTGGTCGAAGAGTGGCTGGGTAAAGAGAGAATGGCCGAGTTGCATGAGAAAGGCAGCCTCGACCTGGGCCACGATTTCCAGCGCGGCCGCGTGCGTGTGAATGTGTTCTTGCAGCGCGGGAAGATAAGCCTGGCAGCGCGCCTTGTGAATGAAGACATTCCCAGTCTGGAAGAACTGCACCTGCCCTCTGCAATCGGCAAGGTCTCCGATGTGCGCCAGGGTCTGGTCCTGGTCTGCGGGGTAACCGGCTCGGGCAAGTCGACCACGCTTGCCAGTGTGCTGGACATGATAAACCGCAAGCACCGCTACCACATCCTCACCATCGAAGATCCGATCGAGTATCTGCATCGAGACGCAAACTCCATCGTGAACCAACGCGAGATCGGGCTGGACTGTACCTCGTGGGCGGACGCGTTGCGTGCGGCTGTGCGCGAGGACCCGGACGTGATTCTGGTAGGCGAGATGCGCGACCATGAAACGTTCCAGGCGGGCCTTATCGCCGCGGAGACGGGCCATCTGGTCTTCGGTACGCTGCACACGTCCAGTGCATCCAGCACTGTGGGCCGTATCCTGGACCTGTTCCCACCGGACAAGCATAATCTGATTCGCCAGAGCCTGGGCTTCAACCTCCAGGCCGTCATATGCCAGAAGCTGGTTCCTTCCTTCCGCGAAGATGTCAATGTGGTGCCGGTGATCGAACTGATGTTTATGAATCCGTCTATTGAGAAAGCTATCGTGGAAGGAGACGACGCGCGGATCGCCGACCTGATCGCCGTCGGCCGCGATGAGGGCATGCAGTCTTGGACGGATTCCTTCGTCTCGATGATCCGCAACGGTTTCATAGAGAAGAAGGTTGCCATGCAGTATGCACCGAACAAGGACGCACTGGACATGGCGCTGAAGGGAATCGGAGTCGCGCAACGCTCGATCGGCTAATGGTGAATGGGTTAACGTGCATGACAGAGAAACGGTCTGGATCCAACGCCCGCATCGCGGTAGCAGCCCTGATCACAACACTGGTTCTGTGCGGCGCGCTTGCCCCCTCGGCGCGAGCGCAAGAAGCACCGCCTGACGCCCCTGCCGCGGCTGCAGCTGCCCCTGCCGCCGGCCAACCGCCGGCACAACCTGCCGGTGCGGACGCCGACGACGCTCAGGGGCAGTCCGGCCCGGGACTGTTCTACATCAACCCGGCGTGGTTGGCCCTGTTCGTGGTGTCGGTCTGCTTCTGGCTCTACGTCTGCTCATGGGTCAGCAGCGATGCGAAAGGCGTGGGCATGAAGTACCCTATGGTTAACTCGA
>CAZZNQ010000009.1:0-16990 GCA_964655775.1 uncultured candidatus Brocadiaceae bacterium
GGTTGTCGCCGTAGAACAGATGATTCTTTGCCATTTTGCCGCCCCAATAGTGCCGAGCGCTGTTCTACTCTACCGCCATACATGCGTCAAGCGAAATCCGTTGACTTGAGTTGTAGGAAGACCTATTCTACAGAGGTCTACTTGGGGTGCCATTCCAGATAACCCCACAAACAGGCGGGAGGCTATGGGTGGCAGCACGGAGGGAGCTTTCTCTCTTGCGATGACGGCGAAAGGGGCGTACCTAATGGACGCGAAGATTGCTGCAAGCCAGATTGACACCATCCGACGGCATGATTTGGGCACACTCATTGACCTGCTGGACGAGATAGCTCAAGCCGTGTCTTCGCTGGAGAAGGGAGACGCGGCGGAGTGCATGCGCCGAATGCCCGAGGTCGCTTATGTTCAGGGGCTCGCTCAACGCGTCAACTCTGACCTGGGGTCTCTGGCTGCCGAGATGCGAGGGGTGAGTTAGACCGCCAGACAACATGGAGGCACGCTGTCTCCATGCAATGCTGCGTTCCTTCAGTCTTCCAGGCCGAGGATGCTGGCCAGCTGCGGCGACATTAACGAGTCGACGCCCTGAGCGCAGCGTCAACACCTTTCGAGAGTATCTCTTGCGCCGACGGGTCACGGGCTGGCGGCGCGGCGCCAGTCGTCGGGGAGGCGGCTGTAGACGGTGTTCGCGCTGGGGTAGGGCGGCCCCAGCACGCGCGTGCCGATGCAGCCGCCTGTGAACACGTCGCCGGTGTGGGGGCTGACGGCCAGCCCGCCGGCGCCCATCCGGGGCTGGTTGCGCGTGATGTCCGCCCAGGATTCGCCGCCGTCGACGCTCCGGAACAGGAACGGCAGCCCCGTGGCGTGCGTGCCGGCGTAGATCACGTTCGGGTGGCGGGGGTCCACGGCGATCCGCCGGACGAAGTTGCGGTGATCGGGCGCGCCCACGTGCTCCAGCACGCCCAGGCTGCGCCAGCTTCGGCCGTCGAACAGGGCCAGGTCGCCCGCGCGGTCGATGGAGTAGAACCGGTCCGCGTTGCCGGGGTCCACCAGGAACGTGGGCTTCGCGTCCAGTTGGCCCAGCGCCCAGTCCGTCTTCGCGTAGACGCGCCAGTTGCGGCCGCGGTCGTCGGAGCGGAAGACGGTTCTCCGCATGCGGTCGACGGCGTAGACGGTGTCCGGCTGGGCGTGCGAATGGCCCATGATGTCGGCTTCATGCTGCGCCAGGAAGGGCACGGGCTGGAAGGTGCGGCCGCCGTCGGTCGAGATGGTGCGGCCGGCGTAGACGACGCTCGGGTCGCGGTCGTGGAACGCCACGTAGAGCCGCCGGGCGGTTGCGGGGTCAGCGATCTGCCACTCGCGGCCGGCGTTCTCGCTGCGGATGAGGACGGTGTCCCAGTACATGCCGACGGTGCAGACGACGGTCTCCGAGCCGGGCACGGGGGCGATGTCGCCGGAGTACATTCCGGAGTGCGCGATCAGGCCGTCGCGTTTCCATTCCCAGGGCGAGGAGCGCCGGCGGAAGAAGGCGCCGCCGTTGTCCGTGATGACCATGCCGACGTCGTAGAGGAAGAAGGCGAAGCGGTCGGGGTCGAAGCGATCGAAGGCGACGGCGCGGGTGAACCAGCCCCAGGCGTAGCCGGTCCAGAGGGTGGAGCTGTCGCGGAACGTGCGGCCGGCGTCCTCGGTGCGCCAGAGCGTCGCCCGGGAGTAGCCGACGGCGGAGTCGGGGTTGCGGGGATCGGGCAGCACGGCGGAATGCGCGCCATCGAAGCCGAACTTCCAGGAGCCGGTGTCGCGGTTGAGTCCCGGGGCGGGTTCCATTTTCGGCTTGGTCCAGCTATCGCCGCCGTCGCGGGTGACCAGCGTGCCCGCCCCGCGCCGGCCGACCAGATAGATCAGGTCGCGCTGCGTGGGATGGACGAAGGCGTACATCGCGTCGAAGGCGTGCACCCTCTCGAACTGCGTGCCGCCGTTGCGGGAGCGGAACAGGCCCGCGCCGACGACGGTGACGTGGAGGTCGGACGGATCGCGCGGGCTAAGGCTGATCGAGCCGACCGGGCCCGCCGGCAGGTCGCCCAGGCGGCGCAGCGTAGCGCCGGCGTCGCCGCTGCAGAAGAGGCCCTCGCTGGAGGCCATGAGGATGCTCTCGGGGTCGGTGGGATGGACCCTTACGGCGTAGATCATCTCGTGATCGGACAGGTCGCGCACGCGCCGCCAGGAGCGCCCGCCGTCGTCCGACAAGTAGAGGCCGTTGGCGGGGAAGGCGGCGTACCAGCGTCGCGCGCCGGCCCGGGTGACGCTCGACGGCGCCCAGGCGACGTTCTCCTGGTGGCTGCGCTGGTGCTGGGTTTCGGTCTGGAGCACCAGGTCCCAGCTCTCGCCGCCGTCGGTGGAGCGGTAGAGGCCCTGGTAGTCGCGGGAGTAGTAGTCCCACGCCTCGTCGATCACGGCGAGCACGGTGTCCGGGTCGACGGGGTCGACGGCGATCGACTGTCCGCACTTGGCGAACATGCCGCGGCAGAGGGGGTGGTCCCAGGTGCGGCCGTTGTCGGTGCTGCGCCAGACCTGGCCGACGTCGTGGGAGAGGTAGATGACGTCCGGGTTCGACGCCGAGCGCGCGATGCCCTGGGGGTGCTGTTCGGCCTCGCCCCCGATGCGGCCCTGTCGGTACTCCTCTTCGGACCGGATCGGCAGGATTCGCCATTGGGGTTCCGGCTGCGCTGCCGAGGCGAGTGGGCAGACGGCCAGAGTCACCAGCAGGACACCGGCAAACGCGAGGAGTCGGGCCGACAGGCCTGTCTTCTGCAAGGTCATTCTCCGTTCGGGAAGACGCCGGGCCGGATGGCCCGGTGTGTGAAGCGCGACCTCCGCCAGCATAGCCCTTGGCGGCGCCGTGTCAAGTTGCGGTGGGCGCGGTATTCCGTTGACAATCGCGCCGGAGGCCGTAGAGTTCTGTTGACGTTGCGCCCGGGAATCCGGCAACTGCGGAGAGAGCCATGGCGGAAGACAGACCGAACGTGCTGTTCATAGCGATCGACGACCTGCGGCCCCAGCTCGGATGCTACGGGCGTTCGCAGATGGTTACGCCCAACATCGACGCGCTGGCGTCAGACGGCGTTCTGTTCGAGCGCGCCTACTGCCAGGTGCCCGTCTGCGGCGCCTCGCGCGCCAGCCTGCTGACCGGCGTCCGTGCGGAGCGGGACCGCTTCGTGAACTACCACACCTGGGCGGACGAGGACCTGCCGGGCGCCCGCACGCTGCCGCAGCACTTCCGCGAGCACGGCTACACGACGGTCTCGGACGGGAAGGTTTTCCATCACCTGACCGACTGCGCGGAGCGAAGCTGGAGCGCCGAGCCGTGGCGCCCCCAGCCCGAGGACGGCGACTGGCGCAACTACCTGCTGGAAGAGAACAAGCCCGAGCCGAGCAGCGAAGGCCGGGGCACGCCTTACGAGTGCGTCGACGTTCCGGATGCGGCCTACTTCGACGGCCAGATCGCCGAGCGCGCCGTCCGCGACATGCGCAGACTGGCGAGGGAGGGGGAGCCGTGGTTCCTGGCCGTGGGGTTCCTCAAGCCCCACCTGCCGTTCAACGCGCCGAAACGCTACTGGGACATGTACCGCCGCGACGACGTGAACCTGGCGGATAATCCCTATCCGCCGGACGACGCCCCCGAGGAGGCCATCCACAACTGGGGCGAGCTGCGCGCCTACCTCGGCATCCCGGCGGAGGGACCGCTGTCCGAGGAGATGTCCCGCGCCATGGTCCACGGCTACTACGCCGCTACCAGCTACACCGACGCGCAGGTGGGGCTGGTGCTGGACGAACTGGACCGCCTGGGCCTGGCCGAGGGTACCGTGGTGGTGCTCTGGGGCGACCACGGCTGGCAACTGGGCGAGCACGGGCTCTGGTGCAAGCACTGCAATTTCAACACGTCGCTCAACGCGCCCCTGATAGTGCGGCACGCGGGTGTGGGACGGGGGACGACGCGGCGCGAACTGGTCGAGTTCGTGGACATCTACCCGACGCTGTGCGAGCTGGCGGGGCTGTCGCTGCCCGACCACCTGCATGGCGCGAGCATGGTGCCGCTGCTCGGCACGGGCGAGGCGGAATGGAAGACGGCCGCGTTCAGCCGATTCCACGCCGGCGATTCCGTGCGCACAGACCGCTACC
The DNA here is from genome assembly GCA_964655775.1 of uncultured candidatus Brocadiaceae bacterium. Lineage (GTDB taxonomy): Bacteria > Planctomycetota > Brocadiia > SM23-32 > SM23-32 > CAZZNQ01. Next base: position 4,171 of record CAZZNQ010000009.1, read on the forward strand.
TCTACACGCAATGGACCGACGAGGAGGGGAGCGTCACCGCGCGGATGCTCTACGACCACGAGCGGGACGAGGCGGAGAACTGGAACCTGGCCGGACGGCCCGAGAACGCACAGTTGGTGGAACAACTGGCCGCCCGGCTCGCCTGAACAGTTTCCGGGCGGTCATTGGGTGCGGGCGGAGGCGATGGGCAGCCGCAGGTGCGAGGGGTGCTCGGCGTCGTGGTAGATACGCTGCCGGGCGGGCCGGGTGCGGGTTCCCGTCGCGATGTCATCGCCGGTGTTAGTGTTGCGGTCCCAGAGGGGGAAGTTGCTGCTGGAAAGGTGCAGGCGGATACGGTGGCCCTTCCCGAAGACGTAGCTGGTGGGCAGCAGATGCAGCTCGTACCGTTCGAGGTCGCCGGGCGTGAGCGGCTTCGGCGGACCGTAGAGGCTGTCGCGGTAGCGCGCGCGGACGATGCCCATCGTCACGTTGTAGGGCGTTCCGTCCGGCTCCACGTCGAGCAGCACGGCCGTCCAGTCTGTGTCCGGTGCGTCGGACGCAGCCCAGAAGACGACCGACACCGGCCCGGTGACCTCGGTGTCTTCCGTCAGGACGTCGGCGCTGAAGACCAGCACGTCGTCGCGCTCCTCGTGCGCGCTGTGATCGTAGGAGCCGACCGGCACCAGGGCGTGGTCGAAGTAGATCGAATGGTTCCCGCCGAGTGTCGGGACCGGATCGTCGGGATCGTAGACGTACTCGCTGGGCGACTCGTCTCCGGGTGGAACTGAGGTCAGCCTTCCGGAACGACGGTCATCGCCTGAGCCCAGGTAGAGTTTCTGTGCCGAGCAGTCCGCCGGGGGCCACTTGTCGCAGTACCGCCAGCGGTTGGCGCCCATGGTGAAAACCTTCACCGGCGGCTCATCCTCCAGGCCGTTCTCCTTGCCCTTCAGCACATGATCAAGCCACCGGACCGACGCCTTCACCACGTCCTCGCGGCCGTCGCCGTAGTCGCGTCCGTCCGTCGGGAACTGGCTGACATGTTGCGTGGCGTCGATCGCGATGCGCACTTCCGGCGTCGCACCGTTGCTCCGCAGCGCGCTCCAAAGGGCGAGGGCCGATCCGGAATAGTAGTCCCACCAGCCGCCGAACAGCAGGACGGGGATGCGCACGTTCTCATAGCCGTGGTCGGGCGTCCACCGGTCCTGCGTTACGTACTGCCGCCAGAGCGGGCTTAGCTCCCCTCGGCCGCGCAGGTCCAGTTCGATGAGGGGCAGGTGCTTGTAGGCGTCGCGGTCGGTGTCCCAGGGCGGTTGGCGGATATCCGGGATGGCGCGGCTGTGGGCCGTCATGGCGAGGGTCACGGCGCCGTTGGCGCGGTATCCCCAGACTCCCCAGTCGCCGAAGGAGGCGCCGTAATTCTGCGGGATGATGGCCTTGAGGTGGGGCGGGGCGGCGGTGGCGGCCTGGAAGGCGGTGATGCCGCCGGCGGACTTGCCCGTCATGGCCACCTGGCCGTTGCACCAGGGCTGCGCGGCGATCCACTCGACCGTGTCGTAACCGTCCACGTCATCGCGGGTGAAGCGGGTGCCCGGCTCGCCCCGCACGTCGCCCTCCTTGCCGTCGCGAAACGCAGCGACGGCGAAGGCGTAGTCGTTCGCGACCCAGGTCGGCCCGCCCAGATGCCCGGGCGGCGTGGTGTTGTACCAGCGCACCAGCACCACCGGCCACGGGCCTTCTCCGTGCGGCAGCCAGGCCCGCAGGGGCAGGTCCAGGCCGTCGCGCATCCTGATCTCCGCCGACACGTCCGGTTCTCCGAGCGTCGCAGCTACTCCTGTCTTGCCCATGCCGACCACCAGTGTCAGAACCGTCGCGAATGCGAGCAACTTGCACATAGCCGATCCAGCCGAAGAGGGTTCTTCTCCGGGACGCTATTGTAGCGCACGCCATCGCAGACCGGTATGGCGCAGAGGCCGGCGGTCGCCCCGTATTGACAATATGGCCGGTTCTGCCTATGCTTCCTGCGGTTGCCTGCGCCGGGTGCGGCGCATCTCAAGGGAGAGGAGGGGACGCCATCGCCGAGGACCGGATGCGGAACGTGCCGTTCAGGCTTACGAGCGAGATTCCCCACTGCCGGTCGCTCTGGATCGGCGTGCTGCGCGGGACCTGGCGCGAGATGGGTTTGCAGTACGGCAGTCGGTGCGGGAAGGACATCCGGCGCGTGTTCGATCACTACTGGGAACGGCAGGTCTTGGCGGGCGGGAGCCTGTGGCAGCAAAATCGGAGCGAGCGGGAACGTGTTCGCTATGCGACCAGCTACCTGCGGCGGAGCTTCCAGGAGCTCGATCGCCTGCGGCCCGAGCTGATCGAGATGCTTGAGGGCATGGCCGAGGGCGCGGCGACCGAGTTGGACCGTTCGCAGCATGCCGACGCCTGCGACCATTTCCTCAAAGTGGCGCTGATCAACTACTCCTCGACGCCCCACTTCCATCCGCATTGGGACTTCGAGGCCGACCGGCCCGGGACCCGTGAGGCCCAGCACGAAACCGGGGATATTACCGACGAAGACGGCGACTGCAACGGTCTGTGGGTGCGAGGCAAGGCGACGCGGACCGGGCACACATACGCGATGCGGACCGCGCAGTCACGACATATTGCTCCGGGGGGAACCGCCCGACAGCGGCAGGTGGCGTACGTCGCCGTGCCGGACGATCCCGCCGCGCGCGTCTTCTGGGGCAACGGCCGGGCCGGCAACCTGGGCGGCATAGGCGGCGGTCTCATGAACGACCGAGGCGTCTGCTGTCTGACCAGCGGCGCGGCCGACCCGACGGGTTCCCGCGTTGAGATGGATGCGGCGATGGCGCCCGGCATCCGCGACTTTCCCCTGGCCTCGGCGTGCGTCATCTTCTCGGACAGCGCCCGGGAAGCCGCCGAGATGGCCACCGTGGGAACCGCGGAATACCGGAAGCGGACCGGACGCAGTACGGTCTTCCGCGCTCGGGGTTCCAGCATCGTCTTCGCCGATAGCGAAGATGCCTTCTGCGTGGAGCAGAATGCACGCCAGTACGCGGTGCGGCGCCCCGGAGACCTGGGCGAGAAGAATGCCGACTACCTGGTCCACGCCAACCACTTCAAGTCCACAGCCGGCCTCTTCGACGAGGCGAACGTTTTCCATTGCGACCGTGCGATGGCCGACTTCGCCCCGGAGCAGACCGACCCGCCGAACAGCTCCTACTTCCGCTTCTGGTCCGGCATGTGGATGCTGCGGAACGCCTGCGGCCGCATCGACGACGCCGTGATGCGCGAGGAGATCGCGGCCTCGCACGTCGGGTTCAACGAGGCGGGGACCCGCTTCGATCCGGACCACGAGACGGGCAGGCCCAGTCCGGAGGTGAGCGGCCCCGGCGATCGGTCGGCCTGGCACGGCACGTTCTGCGCGCATGCGGGCCCGTTCACGCCGGAGAATCCGCTGGGCGTCGGCGGCAACGCCGAGACGACGGTGTTCGACCTGACCGACCGGCGGGTCTGGTGGGTGCCGGTCTGGCCGTGTCACTACCGGGAACGGGATCTGGATTGGCACTGCCTGGACCTGAAGCCGTTCGCCGAGTTGCGGCGGACGGTCGATAACGCCTGATTCAGCAGGGGGAGTTGCGCTTGCAGTTCTCTTCTCAGTTGCGCACGTACGGCCGTTTCGCGACCGGGTTCGGACGGTTCCTGCGCCGACGGATGACGGTGGACGAGGCACGGGCCTTCATTCGCGAGCAGATCGACCGGCGGGAGGAGAACTTCCTGCGCCTGATGCGCAAGGGTGTGTACGGCTACGAGGCCAGCCCGTACCGCCCGCTCCTGGAGATGGCCGATTGTGCGTTCGGTGATCTGGAGACGATGGTCCGTCGCGACGGCATTGAAAGCGCGCTGGATAAGCTGCGCGACGCCGGCGTCTACGTCAGCTTCGAGGAGTTCAAGGGTCGAAAGCCGGTGGTCAGGGACGGGCGCGAGATCCCACTCGCGCCCAGACAGTTCGACAATCCCTACACGAGCACCGGCTACACCACCTCTACCGGCGGCTCCACCGGCGCGGGCACGCGGGTCTCCACCGACCTGACGCACCTTGCGCACCAGGCCGCGCACGCGCTGGTCACGCAGGACGCGCACGGCGTCGCCCACGTGCCCCGGGCGCTCTGGCGTCCCATTCTGCCGGCCGGCAGCGGCGTCAACAACCTGTTGCGCTCGGCCTACGTCGACCGGATACCGCGCCGCTGGTTCACGCCGGTGACGGCGAGCGACCTCCGTCCGCCGCTCCGGTTCCGGCTCGCCAACGCCGGCGTGGTCCTGCTCGGGCGGATGTACGGCTTCCCGCTGCCCTGGCCGGAGCCCGTTCACCTGCACGAAGGCGTGAAGGTGGCCCGGTGGGTTGCGGATACCGTGCGCACCGGCGGCGGTTGTCTGGTTCTCTGCACGGTGAGTTCGGCCGTCCGCGTCTGCGTCGCGGCGCGCGAGGCCGAGCTGGACGTGGGCGGGGCCACGTTCATGATCGCCGGGGAGCCGGCCACGCCGGCCAAGGTCCGCCGGATACGAGAGGCGGGCGCGCGGCATTTCACCACCTACGGTCTGACCGAGACCGGGCGGATTGCGATGGGCTGCGCGAGTCCCCACGGCCCGAACGACCTGCACGTGCTTAGCGATCTGGCGGCCCTCATACAGCGTCCCCGCGCACTTGGGCCGGGTCGACCGACCGTGCACAGCTTCTACATGACCTCGTTGCTTCCGTCGGCACCGAAGATCATGCTCAACGTGGAGATCGACGACTGTGGTGTGCTGGAGAAGCGCTCCTGCGGCTGCCTTCTGGAGGAACTGGGTTACGATTGGCACGTGCGCGACATCCGCAGTTACACCAAGCTGACCGGCGACGGCGTGACGCTGGTGGTCTCAGAGATGCTCGATGTGCTGGAGACCGTGCTGCCGGAACGCTTCGGCGGCTGCCCGCTAGACTACCAGATCCAGGAGGAGGAAGGGGAAGGGGGACTGACGCGCCTGGTGCTGCGCATCAGCCCGCGCGTGCGGATCGACGACGAGACGGCCGTGGTGCGGGCGCTGGCCGATGGTCTCCGGCGGAGCAGCCAGGCAGGCGGCTACGCGCAGGCGATATGGACTCAGGGCGACAGCTTCCGGGTTCTGCGCGAGGAACCGGTCTGGACGGAGCGAGGCAAGCTGCCGCAGATGCGCGGCGTAAGCCGCTTCCGCGCTTCGGATTCCGTGCGGCCGCAGTCGACGTAGGCTCAGGAAGAGCCTACTCCACCGGTTCCAACCAGAGGCAGTCCAGGTAGACCGCGTCCGCCACGCTCGGTCGCGAGAGGGCGATGTACATCATCATGTCGTCCGAGACGTCGAACTCGCCGACCTCGAAGACATGATACTCGCCGTCCGCCAGTTCCTCGGCTGTTACCTCCAGCCGCCCGCCCCGCGTTCCGCAGACGAACGCTTCACCCTCGCCCTGCATCTCGCCCCCGCGCACGCGGACGAACAGCCGGAAACGGTCCGCCCCCGCGCACTCCTCATATGGGCTGAAATGGTGGTTGATCAACCAGGACGGCACCGGCACCTTGAGCGCCCAGCCGTCGCTCGCCCGGTCGTCGCGCACCCACCATCCCGTCCGGGCCAGCCAGCCGGAGTCGATCTGTCGCGCCTGCAACAGCCGAACCTTGTCGAGGTCGGCGGCGCTGAGTTCCGGAGGCAGCACCCGGCCGCGTTCGCGCAGGAGCCGGCCGTAGTCGGTCAGCCACTCGAAGAACGGTCCGGCCTCTTCCGGATCGGCGACGGCCGTCACCCCGTATTCGTCCCGCACGCGGTTCAGCTTCGCCGCAATACCGGCGAAGTCCAGCGGCCCCACGCGCTCCTCGGTTGCCTTCCACGTTCGGCTGAGCGGTCCGCGCTTGGCCAGCACGTACCAGACGGGCATGTGCGCGTGGCGCACGCGGCGTTCCAGTTCGGGGTCTCCCTCGACGGCACGATCCGCCTCGCGCAGGACCTCCTCGGCTTCGGCGATGATGGCCGGCTGGAGGAACGGGACGTTCATCCGCGTCACGCGCCCCAGGTGATAGTCGTTCTCGCGCCCGTAGCGATGCATCACGTCGATGTACTCGGCAAGTGCGGGTGCGGCGGGACCGTAGTAGCCGTGCAGGAACTCATCGATCAGCGCGTCACCGTCGGCGTCAGGATTCCAGAGCGCCTTGGCCAGCACCCACATGCGCAGCGGAACGAACTCTGTCGCGCGGCCGGCGTGGGTTCCCTGCTGCATGATGCCGGTCGCTCCGTGGTCGACGAAGAACTTGATGTTTGTGACCAGACTGTCCAGATCGGGATTCGGCATCAGGTAGTGGGCGCGGTTGCCGACGTAGTTCCAGATCATCATCGCTTCCGCCACGCGGTCCCACGCCGCGATATCCTCCTTGATCTCGCGGTTCTCGGGATTGCTCGCGTCGGCGATGGGGTGTGCGTAGTCGGCCTCGATCGGCGCAAAGCGGATGATCACGTTTTGCCGGGGCCTGATGTCCTTCGGCGGCTTGCGGGTCCACAGATAGGCGCTTGTCATCACGCGGGCGCCGGGAACGGCATCTTCGAGTTGCTCCGCCACGCCGTTGATGAAGGTGAACCAGGGACCGGAGTCGCCTTCTCTCTCTGCGACGGGGGCGCAGGTCGCGCACCGGCACTTCGTTCGGTTGTCCTCGTGGGAGAGTATCACGTAGGGGGTGTCGGGGTTCTCCCTGTACAGTTCGATCAGGCTCTCGGCGGCGGCGCGGATCACGGTCTTGTTGGTCGGACAGATCTCACTGTGGGAACGCTCCCCCTCGACAAGCGCCCACATCTCGGGCGTCATCTCGTCGACGGATGCCTGGACCGCGTCGATTGAGTTGTGGCCCTGTGCGCCGGCCGAAAGCGTGTCGCCGCCCATGCGTTCGTCGATCTCGTTCCAACCGATGCCGTTGAGCTTGTTGCGCACGTACCAGGCGTGCGTTGCGGCGCTGTGCCCCTCCGCGTACATGATGTTTCGGGCTTCGAGCTTCGGCACTCCGCGTAGGTCCAGCGGCCCGACGGTGATGGTGCTCCGGCGGGGAATGGTGCTCTCGGTCGGCGTCCACCATCGACAGCCGAGGCGTTCGAGCAAGGTGAAGACACCGTACATCGTCCCCCGCTTGCGGCCGCCGACGATAACGATACGGTCGGCGACGGTTCTGATGACGAATCCCTCCGGGCCCAGGCTCGGATCGAGCGGCCCGCCCAGTTCGCGCGTCGCGTCGCTCGCGCCGATCAGCACGGCCCTCTCGGGCAGATCGTCCGGCGCCACCATGCGGGGAAGCGTCACTCCGCTCATCAGGCGCACGTGCTCGATGAACTCGTCGGCCGCCCATTGCTCCGAAGGACTGGCCTCCTCTCCCAGCACCACCACGTAATCGCTGCGGCCGTTCTCGACCAGCGTTACCGCATCCTGGGCCGCCCGGGTGGCTGAAGCTGTGACCGTCAGAACGCACATTGCCGCTGTGAGAAACCTCAGCATTCGCTCCTCCTCAGTTCTTCCATACCGATTTGCGTCCATTGGTGACGCTGTGGGCGCCCCGCCATGTACCCGTTTCCCCGATTCCGTCTTCCTCATAGTATACGCTCGTCTGGCACGGTCTGCCACGGGGCGCTAAGTGGGCGAACATTAGTCTTCGCCGGTTCTGCTTCGTCGACGCAGCGGGCGAGACGTCCCGCTCTACCCGTTGCAGGGGTAGCGCAGCCGTCTCGGCCGCGTTGATGCAAGCCGAACAGTGGTGTACTTATGTGAAACCGCTAAGTCGTGGACCGGGAACAGTTACAGGAGCATTGTTGGTCAATACCATGTGCTGCCCGGATCCGCGTCCGTCGGTCGGGCCGTGCTGTCGTCGGGATCGTAGATGAACCCCTTGTGGGAGGCGGCCGGCGGCTTGTCCGGGAGCGACCAGGGCCTCTGGGTGCTGAACACAGGCTTTGTTCGGAACGTGTTCTCCACGCGCTCCGTCCGTTCCATGTGCTTCATGCAGCCGATGATGCAGCCGCGCGCCCCGCACAGCGCCGGAACGCCCAGGCGGGACATGACGTCGAAGTACGGGACCGAGGGGAAGACCGCCCATCCGAGGTCCCACGCCTCCCGCCAGGTGACCGCCTGCTCCCCGATGGGCAGGTAGAGCCCGGGGTATTGTTTGGCCAGGAACTGCCCGTTCTTCCTGTTCAGGCCGAAGTGCGTCAACTTGCACTTGCCCAGGTCGATGTCGGCCCACTCGATCTTGTGGCCCTCGACCTCGATGGACACGGACTTGTCGTCGGGTATGGCGCCGGCCGGACACTCGGCCACGCAGCGCTTGCACCGATCGCACAGATGGCCCACCCGCATCGGGTCGGGCTCCAGTTCTGCTTCCGTGATGATGGCGTTCAGGCGCTGCCGTGGCCCGAACTCCTCGGTCAGGAACACTTTAGACCAGCCGATCTCGCCCAGCCCGGCCAGCGTGGCGGCGATGCGCAGGTGCACCGACACGTTGCGAACGGGGCGCCCGGGCGCCGGGGCGGGGCCGCGCGGCCCCCACTCCAGACTGGTCGCGCCCATGCCCGGCAGCGCCGCCTCGTAGCCGTGGTCCTCGATGAACCGGCTGATCTTGTATCCGGCGGCCGCAAGCCGACCGCTCAGCCGCGCATAGCCGAAGATACTGTAGGAGGGCCAGTGGGTTCCCTCGTCGATGCCGCGGTAGCAGCCGCGCGGGATGCGGTTGGCGAAGACGATGACGGAGCGCGCGCGGGGCATGATCTGAAGGGGGTTCATGTCCTTCGGCGCGTCCTTGAAGCGTTCGATGTTGGCGACGCCGATCTTGTCGACCTTTGCGACGTTCAGCGCGAAGTCCTTTAGAGCGCTGCTTGTGAGCATCTCGGGGCTTCCTTTCGTGTGAGCAGCCGGGCGCGGGTCTCAACTCGCAGCGGACGGGCGGAAACGAGAATGGAATCGCCGCGTCAGCATTCCTTCATCTTCCAGGTGCGCCACGCAGGCTCGGCCGCAGGCGGCCCCGATCCGGCAGGGCTCCGCCTCACTGGAATACGGCAGCGTCATAATGCCCGTCTGGCATATTCGGCAGCTTTCCATCCGCAGACCGTAGCACTTGGCCGCCCCTGCAGCCAGTGGTGTCTCCGTCGGATGATCGCGATCGAGTGCGCGCGCCGGGCAGGCGGATGCGCACAGGCCGCAGTCATCGCAGACCGCCCCCGTGAACGGGGCGTCCGGTGTCAAGTCAAGGTCCGTCACGATCGCGGTGAAGAACTGGCGCGGCCCGAACTCCGGTGTCAGAAAGAATTTTCCGCGACCGATCTCTCCCAGGCCTGCGGCATGGGCAGCGAAGTCCATCTCCAGGATGACGTTCGGCTCGGGCTTGTCCGTTCCGGCCGGCACGCCCTGACGACGGAAATCGCTTGAATGGCGGGCTAGGGGCACCGCCTCCCAGCCGTCGGATTCGAGCGTCCGGCACAGTTGGTAGGTCGTCTCGACGGCGATGGACGAAGCGGGACTGGCACCGGCGAGAGTCTGCCAGGCCGTGCCCTCCTCCACGCCGCGCAACGCCCCTCGCGGCAGACGGAATCCCAGAACGATGACGGACTGCGCGTCGGGCTGCACGCAGGCCGGATTCGTCTCCGGCGGCAAGGACGAGAAACGATCGATCGACGCAATCCCTACCAGATCCGCGCCCTCGCGGAGTGCAAGTTCCTTGAGCTTCACGCTGTCCAACACGGTCGTTCTCCTTATGTGTAAGGGCGGGCGAACGCAGGCCGCCGCGCTCGCCTGTGCCGTTCGACTCTGTGCCTTTCGTCCAGGAAGATATCACAGAGGGTGAGACTCGTGTCAAGCAGTCTCGCCCATGCCTTTCGGAACGCGTCCCTGTTGGCCGCCGCCCGCTGCGCAGAGGCGTCGGTCGCGGGCAAGCTTGACTTGCCGTGGCGGGCTGTCCTCGGTAACCTGTGGACTCCGGCGGAAGGATTCGAACTCACGCGCACGTATGCGCACTCGAAAGGGTAGACATGAACGACGACACCAGCAGGCAACAGGACCGTCCGGTTCGTTTCTCCGTGGACGCTGGCTCGCCGGTGGGCGACTGCCATCCGTTCTGGGTGGTGGCCAACTGGAATAAGCCGTACCTGGTTCTGGATCCCGGCAGCATCGAGGGGCGCAAGAGGAGCGCGCCGTTCGTCAGCGAACTGAACCTGGTGTACCTGCTCGGAGGGCGCGACCGCGAGCACAACCGCTGGTTCCAGGGCGTCGATGAAGACGGCACTGTCCTGGCCGACTTCGGCGGCCTGATCGAGCAGCTCCGCGCCTGCCTCGATCAAGGCTACCGCCCGTGGATCGTGCTGGACAACGTGCCGTACGACATGAGCGACCCGCCGGACGAGAACATGTACGGCAACACCGCGCCTCCGAAGGAAGAGCGCATATGGCACGACTACGTCCGCCAGGGGATGGAGGCGATGGTGGACGCGTTCGGGCGCTCGACCGTCGCCGATTGGTGGTTCCGTGTCGGCACGGAACCGGACCTGCTCCCAGGACACTGGTCCGGGACGAAGCAGCAGTACTCCGACCACTACGACCACACGGTCGCGGCCGTCCTGGAGGTCCTGCCGGAGGCGATGATCGGCCCCGGCAACATCCTCAATCCGGTCGAAGGCGAGTATGGAATCATCGTGCGCGACCAGTGGGGGCTGGAGATCATCGACCACGCCGCCACCGGCACCAACGTCTGCACGGGCGAGACGGGGACGCCGATGCGCTGGTTCTCCTGCTCGTGGTACGGGCGGGTGGGCGTGCCGCTGAGCATGTTCGACAAGGCCGTGGGCATGATGCGCGACCGCCTGGGCCGCTACGACGACCTATGCGACCTGCCCCTGGCCATCGGCGAGTTCGCCGTGCTCCACGACGAGAACGGCACCAGGCTCTACTCCGGCGACACGACCGAGTGGTCCGCCAGCTTCTACGCCGGAATTGCCGACCGCGTTTACCGGCACGGCATCCGGCAGGTGTACGAGTGGTCGCATGCGACCGACGGGCTCTTGCATCCGCGCGGTCAGGTCATCGAGATGCTTCGCCGAATGGCGGGTGGGCGCAGGCTAGCGGTAGAGCGGGAAGGCGAGACCGAGTCCGACGTCGGCGTCGTCGCCTGCCGCAAGGACGGGGCGCTGTTCCTGCTGGCCTACAATCACTATACCGACCGCGAACCCGGCGCCGGGGCTCAGCTGCGCATCAATGTCGAGGATGCCGGCCTGCCGAATGGTGCCCGGCTGACGGAGTGGAAGATTGACCGCGAGCACGGCGTCTGGGCCTACGAGTTCGAACGCGACTGTGCCACGGCGGATGTGGAGCCGCTGCCGGAGGCCGGACGCTATGAAGGCGGCATCAATCACCTCTACGGGAAGCCCGGCTACGCCGTGTGGCGGGACAACCGGGACAAGTACGCCGACCTGGCGGTCCTTGCGAAAACGCGCGATTCCGAGCCCGTTTCCGTGACGGACGGCCGCATCGAGCTAAGCCTGGACATGCCCGGACACAGCGTGCGCCTGCTGCGCCTCGGATAAGAAAGACTGACACAGGTCTTCGAGTGCTTCTGTTGGGGTCAGAATCGGGGGGCGAGAAGACCATCGGCACCATTCACGCGTGCCGCGCGCGAGCAGGCTATCGGAGTGCGGCGCCTTGATGCCGCTTTCCATCCCGGCGGCTCGCCGCCGGACGCTTGCCGCTGGTCGATACCGCAGCCAGTGCGCCGGACGCATGCGGGCGAAGCAAGCTTCGCTAACGGCAAAGCGGTGGCAAGCCACCGCAGTCCGAAAACCGCCCGGTACTCGGACGGCTCCGTCATCTCCGCTATGCTGCCCGAGGTCAAAGACTGCAACATGCCTGCAAAGCCGCTCAGCATCCCTTTGCAGAACCGGGCTGCTGAGCGTCGCCTGGTTCAGGTCGCCGGCTGCGAAGGGCTTGGCGCAAGGCCGTGCTCGGCCTTGTCCTCCCGTGCGGAGCGCACGGCCAGCTTGGCTGCTTCCAGCTTCTCCAGGAAACTGCCCTTTCGGAACTGGCGGGTCCACTTGCGGATGATGCGCCAGCCGGCCACTCCCATCAGGCTGTTCCACCATCGCCTGGACCACTGCCGCCAGCCCGCGCGCAGGTTGTGTAGATGCAGCGCGATGGCCGGGAATGACAGGATGTTCAGCGCGACTGCGAAGAGGCGGTGGAAACGGTAGAATCGGCCCATGATCTTGTGCACCGCCGCCTGCATCTCCTCGGCCGTCAAGGGGTCGTCCGGCTCGAACAGCGGGAAATTGCCGTCGTAGTACTCCCATCCCAGGTGTTCCTTCGGATACACGCGACCCTCGGCATCGAGCCTCTCCCTCAACTCAGTGCCGGGAAGCGGCACCGGCAGCAGCACCTGCAATGTGTCTATGCGTGCCTTGCGGACGAACCGGCGGAAATGCCGGATCCTCTCTTCCGCGCCCATCTTGAACTCCACGCCGGGTTCCATCGGGTAGCCGAAGATGAACATGCCGTGCACGCTGAAGCCGGCGCGGTGGTAAAGCTTCGTGAGCTCCACCATCTCTTCCGGACGCAGGCGCTTGTTCATTGCCTGCAATTCCTCGGCGATGGGCGACTCGAACCCGATGGCGACGGTGTTGATTCGCGCCTTGCGCATGGCCGCCAGCAGCTCGGCATCGCGCGCCTTGTCCAGTCGGATCTGGGCGGTGATGCTGAACCTCGCCCCCATCGCGTCCTGGTAATCGCGCAGCATCTCGCAGAGGCGCAGAGTCT
>CAZZNQ010000009.1:17000-66121 GCA_964655775.1 uncultured candidatus Brocadiaceae bacterium
GTGACTGGAGTTCAGATGTGCTCTTCCGATCTAGTCTCGGACCGGTCCTGCCCGAACAGGTCGTCCACAATGAAGAACGTCCGGGCGCCGTTCTTCTCAAAGGCGGAGGTGAACTGGGCCATGAGGTGCTCGGGCGAGGCGTAGCGCGGCCTGCCCTTGACCGTGCAGAACTCGCAGTCCATCCCGCAGCCACGCACCCGGCCGACGGGATAGATGCTCACGTCGGCGTTGCGCAGGAGCGAGAAGTCGGGCACCGGCAGGGCGTCCAGATCCGTTATTGGCGGACGTTGGCTGCTGTGCATGTTCCCTTCTTCGTCCAGGTAGGCGACGCCCTTCACCTCGGCGGGGTCCTTCTTCCCCTCGACAACCTGCAGCAGCTCCTTGATCGCCTCCTCACCTTCGCCCGCAACGACGAAGTCGATACCGTTATGGAGGGCCTCCTCCACATTCTCTTCCACGAAGTGCTGACCGCCGGCAATGGTGGGAACCCCAAGCCCCTGGTAGTAGGCCGCCACCTCCAGAAGGCGCGGGATGGTGCTCGTCAGGCCGCCGTAGAAGCCCACGGAGTCGGCAGGCCGCATTCGCTGCAGCACGGAGTGATCCGGCATGCCGTCGGCATCGCGCGGCGCCCGACGGCGGTAGTTGTTCTCGTCGATGACCTCGACATCCCACCCCGCGACGTCGTGAACGGCCGTGGCGACGCAGATGGGTCCCAGCGCCGTCATCTTCCGCGCCACTCCGGAGTACACGTTGAATGCCGGATAGGCGGGGATTATCATGCGTAGCCGTCGCCGCCTGCTCGGGCAGTCGGCATACGGAAGGTGCTGTTCTTCCATCATCGCCCCCAGTGAGGTATCTATAGCTTATTCCTGAACTTCCATTATACCGGCGGTAGGGCGCGATTGCATCAAGCGAAAGGCCGGCCTTGCGCCATAGCGGGTTCCTCGGTCTGCTGGCGTCGCGCGCTGAAGCCACGCTGAAAGGTGAGAATGCAGATGGACTATTGCGAGATTGTGCGATTTCACGGACACGAATGCCCCGGGCTGGCGGTCGGCTATCGCATGGCGACCGCCGCGATGGACGAGCTGCGATCAATGCGCGCGGAGGACGAGGAACTGGTCGCCATCGTCGAGAACGATGCGTGCGGAGTGGACGCGCTGCAGTGTGTGACCGGTTGCACCTTCGGCAAAGGCAACCTGCGGTTTTACGATTACGGCAAGCAGGTCTACACCCTCTACTCCCGGAAGACGCGCGAGGGGGTCCGCGTCGTGTTTCACGGCAGAGGCGCGCCGGACGGGCTGGGAGACGATCGCGAGGCCAGGAGGAAGTGGATACTCCAGGCGCCCACGGAGCATGTCGTCTCCGTGGAGCGCGTCTCGGTGTCCGAGCCGGAGCCGGCCCGCATCCGCAGGTCGGCGCCCTGCGCGATCTGCGGCGAATCGGTGATGGAGACGCGCCTACAGGAAGTGAACGGGCAGCGGGTGTGCATCCCGTGCAGCGGCCACAAGGATGCCTGAGCAATAGACTTCAGTGGACGATATTGCTTGCAGGCCGGTCGTAGGGAGGTTAAGCTGCATGTGGCTGACGCAGTAGAACTCGCACCGTAACCCTGGGAGGGGGCTCCATGGGTGAAGGGCCCGCATCACGGCCGGAGGCGCCGCGATCTGCGCTTCTGATCCGCCTGATCGTCGGCCCGGTCTTCGTTTCCGAAGGCATTCAGAAGTTCATCCTGCCCGCCGCCCGCGGCGTCGGGCGCTTCACCGACATCGGCCTGCCCTGGCCGGGCGTGCTGGCGTACACCGTGGCCTGTCTGGAGGTCGTCTGCGGGTTGCTGGTGCTTGCCGGTCTGTTCACACGCCGTGCGGCGCTGCCGCTGTTTGCGATAATGGTGGTGGCCATCGTGACCACCAAGATACCGATCCTGCTGGGGCACGGTTTCTGGGGACTCGAGGTCAGGGACCTGTCGACCTACGGTTTCTGGAGCATGGCGCACGCGATGCGGACCGACTACGCCATGCTATTGGGATCGCTGTTCCTGTTGGTCGTCGGACCGGGGCCGCTCTCCGTGGACCATATCCTGACGCGAAGAAGGCGGGCCTTGTCGACCTGACATTCCAGCATAGGGCAGAGCCGGACGGAGGACTGGGACATGGCGAAAGAGACGACGGGAACTGGGTCTGGCACCAAGGGTGGCTCGACGCGGCCGAAGACCTTCGGCACGTTCAGCGGCGTGTTCCTTCCTACGCTGCTGACCATCCTGGGCGTTATCATGTACCTTCGCACGGGTTGGGTGGTCGGGCAGGTTGGTCTGGCCGGGGCCTTTCTGGTCATACTGCTTTCGTTTGCCATCACGGGCTGCACCGGCCTTTCGCTCTCCTCGGTGACGACGAACATCCGGATCGGCACCGGCGGCGCCTACGCGATGATCAGCCAGAGCCTGGGTGTCGAGATCGGCGGCGCCGTCGGCGTTCCCCTTTATCTCTCACAGTCGCTTGCGGTGGCGATGTACGTGTTCGGTTTCCGTGAAGGTTGGGTATGGATATTCCCCGGCCATTCGCCGCTGTTGGTGGATTTGGCGGCGTTCGGCGCTCTGTTCCTCATCGCGTACGTCAGCGTCGGCCTTGCGTTCCGCGTTCAGTACTTCATCCTGGCGCTGATCGTCGCTTCCCTCGTCTCGGTAGGGGTGGCCGCGGCCGGAGGGTCCATGCAGCAGGAGGTCGTTTGGGTGGCATCCGGCCAGGAGAATGGAGCCTTCGTGGGCCCGCATCTGTGGGTGGTCTTCGCGGTGTTCTTCCCGGCCGCGACCGGCATCATGGCCGGCGCGAACATGTCCGGTGTGCTCAAGAACCCGCGCAGGTCGATCCCGCGCGGAACGCTGTCCGCCATCGGGCTGAGCCTGCTGGTATATGTCGCACTTGCCTACTGGCTGGCACGATCGGCTCCGATGGAGGAACTGCGGGAGAACTACACGGCGATGGTGGACCTTGCAGCGTGGAAACCCGCCGTCCTGGCGGGGCTTCTGGGCGCGACCTTCTCATCCGCGTTGTCGTCGCTGGTGGGCGCCCCCCGCATACTCCAGGCGCTGGGTCAGCACCGCATACTGCCGGCGGGCGAATGGCTGAGCGCCCGAACCGAGAAGGGCGAACCCCGCCACGCGCTCTACCTTTCGGCGGTCATTGCGCTGGCCGCGCTGATGCTGCGCGATCTCAACGCCATCGCGCCGCTGATCACCATGTTCTTCTTGATCACCTACGGCATGATCAACGTGGTGGTGTTCCTGGAACAGCGCCTCGGGCTGGTCAGTTTCCGCCCTTCGCTGAGCGTTCCGCATTGGGTGCCGCTGGTTGGCACGGTGGGTTGCGTGTTCGCGATGTTCATTGTGAACGCCACGTTCAGCCTGATCGCGCTTGGCGTGGTGGGGGTGATGTACATCTACCTCATCCGCCGTCACCTGGAGGCCCCGTTCGGCGACGTGCGCAGCGGGGTGTTCGTCTCGCTTGCCGAGTGGGCTGCGAAGAAGGTGGTGAGCCTTCCGGAGAATCAGGAACGGGCATGGAAACCGAACCTTCTGGTGCCCACAGAGGACCCGCCGGAACTGCGCGGGGATTTCGGTCTGCTGAGGGACCTGGCCGCGCCCCGGGGATCGGTCAGGATACTGGGCCTTCACCCGGAGGGCTCGCCGAGCGAAGAGTTCGGCAAACGGCTGAACAACCTGTCGCTCGCATTCCGCGAGGACGGCGTTTTCGCCTCGTGGAGCTGCATGGAGACCGCCGGATTCCCGGTCGGCGTGCTGGCCGGCATCGAGGCCCTCGGCGGCGCGTTCTTCAAGCCGAACTTGGTCTTCCTTTCGCTTGAACGCGAGACCGGGGCCAATCGCGGTGCGGACCTCCTGCCGATTCTCAGCCGCGCGCCCGAGAACGGCATGGGCGTCGTGCTCTACGCGGAGCATCCGCGCGCCTGGCTGGGCCGCCGATCGGCTGTGAACATCTGGGTGCCGCACGCCGGCCCGGGATGGGCTGTGGCCATGGAGCGCGGCGATCTGGACCTCGCCCTGCTTCTCGCCTATAAGCTGAAGCGCAACTGGAACGGCGAGCTGCGGTTGATCGCCGTGGCCGAGGAAGCCGACCAGAAGGCACCCGCGCGCCTCTACCTGATGAGCTTGATAGAACTGGCGCGCCTGCCGGATGCGCGGCCGGTCGCCCTCAAGGGCGAACCGAACGAGCTGCATGAGGACGCGCCGGAAGCCGACGTGCACTTCTTTGTGCTGCCGGACGACCCTGGTCCGGACTGCTCCCGTCTACTGGAGATCCGCGACCGGCTTGCCGCTTCCTGCATCTTCGTCCGCGGCACGGGCAATGAGAGCGCGTTTGCCTGAGCGCGTGCGGTCTTGAGTATCCATCTCCGGCGTGCCTATAATGCCGCAGCGACGCAGGTGCGGCCCCGCCACCATGATCCGGAACGGAGCAGCCATGTTCGACGTGCTGATCGTCAACGGGAAGGTGTCCGACGGAGTATCGGATGAGTTCATCGACGCCGACGTGGCCATAGCCGCCGGCCGCATCGCCGAGATCGGGAAGCTGGCCGACGCTGAGGCGGCCCGCACCGTCGACGCATCGGGGCACGTGGTCTGCCCGGGGTTCGTCGACATCCACAACCACGCCTCCGGCGAGGTGATGAAGGGAATCTTCGACTGCGACAACCTCGTGCGCCAGGGAATCACGACCATCGTCGCCGCCAACTGCGGTGAGGGTCCCTGGCCGATCGGCCCCAATTTGGACGAAGTGGACGCCCACGGCATGCGCCAGAACTATGCCCTGCTGATCGGCCACCGCACCATCCGCATGGAAGCGATGGGGAAGGAACGCTACTCGGAATTTGCCGGCTACGACGACATCCGCCGCATGCAGCAGATGGTCGAGCAGGGCATGGAAGAGGGTGCGTTCGGCGTGACGGGCGGCTACCCGCCCCGTGCGCTCACAACCGAGGAGATCATCGAGGTGTGCCGGCCGCTCGCACGCATCGGCGGCTTCTACGCGGCGCACATTCGCAACGAGAGCCGGAGCGTGATACGTGCCCTGGCGGAAATGGTCGAGATTGCCGAGGGGGCCGGCATACCCGTGGAGATATCGCACCTGAAGAATCTGGGTCCCGGCGGGTGGGGCAAGCTCGACATCTGCCTTGCGCTGATCGACGATGCCCGCGAGCGCGGGCTCGACGTGACGGCCGACTGGTATCCCTATCCCGGGTTCTACGGCGGCTCGAACAACATCATGCCGCGGTGGGCGCGCGCCGAGGCGGAGAAGCGGGGCGGTTTCGATGCGCTCAAGGAACCCGACATCATCGACCGCTTCCGCGAAGGCGTGGACGAGATGCTCGGCCGCGTGGGCGGGCCGGAACGCCTGCTCTTCGCGTCCCGCCGCGACCCGGACCCCGAGATCGATCTCAAGTCGCCGGCGCAGCTTGCGGACGAGTGGGACTGCGACCTTGTGGACGTTGCGATCGAGATATCGAAGCGGCCCGGCGTCGGCGCCATCGGCCTGGCCATGCGCGAGGAGGACCTGGTGCGGATTCTGCCGCATCCCGCCGTGATGATCGGGACCGACGGCGACCTGGAGATCTACCGGCAGTTCGCCTGCCACCCACGCAACTACGGTACGTTCCCGCGCGTGCTGGCCAAATACGTCCGCGAGCAGGGCGTTGTCTCGCTCTCCGAAGCCATCCGCAAGATGACGTCGATGCCCGCCGAGAAGGTCGGCCTGAAGGACCGCGGCGTGCTGGCAGCCGGCAAGGTGGCGGACCTGGTGGTGTTCTCGCCGGAGGCGGTTCAGGACAACGCGACCTTTGGGGACGCGCATCAGTACCCGGACGGCATCCCGTACGTGCTGGTAGGCGGCGAGTTCGCCGTGGACGGCGGGCAGACCACCGACCGGCTGCTGGGCCGCGCGCTGCGCCGCGAAGGTTGAGCGATCGGCGCCCGAGTTAATTTTTTCTATCTGTAGTGCTGAGAAGGAGTTGACCGATGTTCATACTGGCGAGGACCTTCTGCGCCGCACTTGTGGCGATGGCGGCTCTGTCTTCGATGGCGTCTTTCGCTGAAGCGACGACATACTACGTGGATTTTGGTGGCGGATCGGATGCGGCCGCCGGCACGTCGCCGTCGGCGGCGTTCAAGCGCTGCCCCGGCGACCCCGAGGCCGTCGCGCGCGCCGGGCAGACGGTGCTCCAACCCGGTGATACGGTTATCTTCAAGGGCGGAGTGCACTACCGCGGCACGGTGAAGGCGCCTTCGAGCGGCCGGGCCGGAAGCCCCATCACGCTGGACGGCAACACGGCCGGCACCTACGGAGAGGGGCGCGCCATAGTCGATGCCACGGACCTGGTGACCGGCTGGCGGCGGGTCGAGTCCGCCGAGGAAGCGAAGGACAACCCTAACTGGCGCCGCATCTATTGGGCTCCGGCACCCGCGGGAACCACGCCGCTGAGCTGGAACATGAGCGAAGACGATGGGCCGCTCTATCTGGCCCAGCACCCAAACCCGGACGACCCGTTCTGGGCCGACGACACCGCCAACTTCCTCCGCGTGCCGTCCGAGGACTGCACCCTCACGTCGATCGCCGACGCCCGGCTGGCGGAACTGGGCGGCGAAGACCTGGTGGGCGACTTCGTGTTCCTATACGCCCAACCGAACTGGATAAGCTACTGCCGCATCATCGACTACGATCCCGCCGCGCACAAGATCACATTCACGAAAGGCGACCATCACTCGGGCCTTGTCCGAGGAGAGACACCCTATTCCCTCCTCAACAACGTTCGCTTCATCGACAGGCCGGGCGAGTACTGCTTCGACGAGGAGGCGGGGCGCATCTACTTCTGGCCCCGCACTGAAGGCGACATCCGCGAGAAGTTGATTGGCCTGAGCCGACGCAAGGTGTGCATCGATCTGGCCGGTCAGAGCCATGTCACCGTCCAGGGCTTCCGCGTCCAGAGTGCGTGCGGCGGCATGGGCGAATCCGGTGGCAGCGGCATTCTGGGCTCCGGCCCGGCCGAGGGCGCCGTGCTCCGCGACAACGAGATCACCATGTGCCGCTCGAACAAGCGGCAGGGAAACCTGCGCCTGGCCCGCTACTCCAACAGCATAGTTGAGAACAACTACCTTCACCACAACCCGTTCTACCGCGTCATGCTGCTGGACGGGATCGAGAACTGCGTGGTGCGCGGGAACGTGCTGGAGGACAACGACGGCACCGGCCTCATCTGCTTCCGCGCAAAGCGCACGCGCATCCTGGGCAACACGTTCCGCCGGCACCTGGGTGTGCACTCGCAGGGCATGGCGATCTACGCGAAGTGTTCGGAGATTCTCGTCGAGGGCAACATCTGCATCGGTAACCGGGCACTTACCCTCAGCGACGGCCAGGACTTCACCGTGCGCAACAACGTCTTCTACAGCGGCGGTGGAGCCGCCGTCGGCATCTGGGGCGGCGGCGTGGTCAGGAACGCGCTCATCGTCAACAACGTATTCCTCGGTGCCTCGGATGACGGATGGGACAGGGGCATTGCCCTGTTCAGCAACAACGACTACCCTGACAGCAACTACATCGTCAAGAACAACATCCTGAACGGCTGGTTGTTCGAAGGGCCTGAGGGCCGTCACGAGGTCGCCTCGAACCTGTTTACGTCTCTGCGAGACGGACAGGTATTCGAGGGCGGCATGACCGAGACCGACCTGCGGGGGGTCTTCGTGAATCCGGCGGACCACGATTACCGTCTTGCTGCCGGCAGCCCGGCGATAGACGCCGGGGAGGACGTGAGCGGGCTGCTGCCGGTGACGGTCTTCCCAGACCATGACTTCAGCACGGATCAGGCGGGCGGACCGCGCGTGGTCGGTGACGGAATCGACATCGGGGCTTACGAATACGAGCGGGACTGAGCGTTCTGCGAACCGGCAGGGCGTGCAGCGTGTCTGCGCGTCCGCCATGCACCGGAACCGGGAGGCCGCGTATGGAGCGGATACAGGTGTGGTATGGCGACAGGCAGGCGTTCGCCCGCCGAGGGCTGCCCCAGCGGTGGGTCAACGTGCTCGGGAGGGTGCGCGAGCCCGGCGAAGGAACGGCCCTCTCCTACTCGCTGAACGGCGGCGAGTTACTACCGTTGTCGCTCGGGCCGGACGGTCGACGTATGCCCGGGATCGGCGATTTCAATGTCGAGATCGACCACGCCGACCTGGAAGTGGGTGAGAACGAGGTCGTGCTGCGTCTGCAGGACGGCGACGAGGTGGTCGAGGAGCGCACCGTTATGCTGACCTATGAAGGCAACACCCGTTGCCCGCTGCCGTTGGTGGTCGACTGGCAGGACGACGAATGGCCGGCCGGCGTGCAGGTGGTGGACGGCCTGTGGCGGTGCGGAGGCGGCAAGGCCGTGCCGCGCGAGATCGCCTACGACCGCGTGTTGGCCCTTGGCGACATGCACTGGCGCGACTACCGCGTGCGCTTCCCCGTGACGCTCTACGGCGTAAACGCATGCTGTTACGAGCGACCGAGCAACGGCTATGCCGTGGGGATAGTGGTCAGATGGCAGGGCCACCACGACCAGGGCCCGGACGACTACTGCAGCGGCCAGCCGCGTTACGCGTGGTATCCGGCCGGTGCGCTGGGCGTGCTGGCCGGCAGGTGCGGGACGCCGCAACGGGTGAGCCTGAACGGCTGGGACGGGGTGCGGCCCATTGCCGAACAGTTGCTGCCGGACGGCGATACGATCGTGTTCGGTCGGCCCTACGAGCTGAGCATGTCCGTGCGGAGTCGGCCGGGGCGCACCAGCCGCTACGCTTTCTCCGTGCGGCCCCCGGGAGGAGACGAAGCATGGCGCCTGGAAGCCGACGGCAAGCCCGGCGAGCTGGAGCAGGGCGCCGTGGTCCTGTTCAGCCATCACATGGCATGCTCGTTCGGCACCGTCACGGTGGATCCCCTGGACTGAGGGGCTGCGATCAGGCGATTTCGCCGTCGTCGTCGCAGTAGCAGGCGTCGCTCTGGTACTTGTACCACAGCTTCTTGAACTCGTCGAGTTCCTGCAGGTGGTCGGCGATGGCGCCTGCGCCCTGGAATGTCCCGTCCTCGTCCACCAGCGCCGGCAGCCGCCCTTCGGTCAGCTCGCCCGGGAGTTCAGCGGCGTCCGATACTTCCACCACCTTGTGCTTGATGGCCAGCTGCTCCAGCGCCTCCTGTATGCTCGCGCACCGCGGGCAGTTCGGCTTTCTGTAGAGCGTCAACACGGCTATGCCCCCTTGCAGTAGTGTGCCTTGCGGCATCCAAGGGGCATGATACCATGTCCGGAAATGGAGCGCGCGCCGAAGGCCCGCTGTGCGCGCCCCGCGGGCATGCGCTGGCCGTTGCGGGCGCGAATCCTATAGGGTAGTCTCACAGCGTCGATGCCCGAATCAGGGGCCGCGTAGGCGGGGCGTCCGTGAATCAGCCGCGAGAACGTGGAGGTGACTAACGTGCTGAGAAAGATAGAGTGCTACATCCAGCCGTTCAAGTTGGGTCCGCTCACCCAGGCGCTTGTGGAGATGGGCGTCGACGGAATGAGCGTGACCGAGATCAAGGGATTCGGGCGTCAGCGGGGACGGCTGCAGGACGAGCCCGATGCCCGGAGCGAGGATGAGGAGATCAAGTTCCGACCGAAGCTCAAGATCGAGATTGTCGTGGGCGAGGAGATGGTCGACGACGCGGTTCGCGTCATAGTCGGCCTGGCCCGAACCGGCACCATCGGGGCGGGGAAGGTGTTTGTCGTGCCCGTGGAGGATGCCGTGCGCGTGGGAACCGGCGAGACTGGCTACGCCGCTATCACGTAAACGCGTGATCTGGCCGCAACAGAGGAGGTGCGCTGTGGCGAACAAGGTTTTCAATTTGTGGCAGATGGCCTTGCGGCAACTGAACGAGGTGGTCGACCGGATTGGGCTTAGCGAGAATGTGTATGCAGTCCTTTCGAAGCCCCGGCGGGTGCTCTGCGTCTCGGTGCCCACAACGATGGACGATGGCTCGGTCCGGGTTTTCGACGGTTTCCGCGTCCAGCACAACATGACGCGCGGTCCGTGTAAGGGCGGTATCCGCTATCATCCGGCCGTCAGCCTGGACGAGGTGAAGGCTCTGGCCATGTGGATGACGTGGAAGTGCGCGGTGGTGGACATCCCGTACGGCGGGGCCAAGGGCGGCGTGATCTGTAACCCGAAGGAGATGTCCGACGGCGAGCTGGAGCGCATGACGCGGCGCTATACCAGCGAACTGCTGCCGGTGATCGGTCCGGAGCGGGACATTCCTGCGCCCGACGTCAATACCAACCCCCAGGTGATGGCGTGGATGATGGACACCTACAGCATGAACAAGGGCTACTCGGTTCCGGGGGTGGTCACCGGGAAGCCGCTCTCGGTCGGCGGTTCGCGGGGCCGCAACGAGGCGACGGCGCGCGGGTGCGTGTTCGTAGTTCTCGCTGCCGCCAGGAGGTACGGTCTGCGCAACGACAAGGCCACCGCCGTTGTTCAGGGATACGGCAACGCCGGGTCCATCGCCGCGCGCCTGCTGAACGAGGCCGGCTTCCGCGTCATTGCCGTCAGCGACTCCAGCGGCGGCATCATCAACGAGGAGGGTCTGAATCCCGTGGCCGTGGCCGAGCACAAGGCCGAGACGGGTTCGGTCGTCGGCTTTCCGGGCAGCAGCGAGATCACCAACGATGAGCTGCTCACGACCGAGTGCGACCTGCTGGTGCCGGCCGCGCTCGAGAACCAGATCACGGAGGCGAATGCCGGGGATGTGAAGGCCAAGCTGATCGCCGAGGCCGCAAACGGCCCGACCACCCCGGAGGCGGATGCCATACTGACGGACCGCGGCATCGCCGTCATCCCGGACGTGCTGGCCAATGCCGGCGGCGTCACCGTCAGCTACTTCGAGTGGGTGCAGAGCCTGCAGGCGTACTTCTGGGGAGAGCGCGCCGTGAACCTTGAGCTGCGGGATATCATGCAGCGCGCCTACCATGACGTGCAGGAGCGCGCGGATCGGGACAATTGCTCCCTCCGCACGGCTGCGCTCTCGCTGGCGGTCGCGCGCGTGGCCGAAGCACACCGCGTTCGCGGCCTCTACCCTTAAGGTCGTTCAACCGAACGGCGACTACTGAAGCGGGCGGATGCGGACCTCGATGTCCTCCTCGTCCGCCAGCAGCGCTTCCAGTTCGGACACGTCGGTCTGCCCGTAGTGGTAGGGGTACAGGACGGCGGGCCGGACTGCGAGCGCCACGTCGGCGACCATCTCGGGCGTCATGGTGTAGGGCAGGTTCATCGGCAGAAACGCGACGTCGATGTCCTCGAGCTGCTCAATCTCCGGCACGTTCTCGGTGTCGCCTGCCACGTACACGCTCGTGTCGCCGAAGGTCAGCACGTATCCGTTGCCCTCGCCCCGGGGGTGATAGGGCCGGCCTGTGTCGCGCATGTGAACGACATTGTACGCGGGCACCGCTCGTATCTCCAGCCCGTCCACCGTGCGCGTGTCGCCGTTCTCCATCACGATCGCCGCCGGGATTTGCTCCGCCGATTTGGGCGGCGCGATGATCTGCGTGCCCGGCTTGCTGATCTGCCCGATCGCCTTCCCGTCCAGGTGGTCGCCGTGCTCGTGCGTCACCAGCACGAGGTCGGCCTTCGGCATCTGTGAGTAATCGGCCTCGCGCGAGACCGGATCTACGTGGATAACCTTGTCGCCGATCTCGAACATCAGCGTGCCGTGCCCGACGAACGAGATCTTCAGCCTGCCCATCGATGTGTCAAACGTGTCCTGCTCGAACATGGCCGTCTCCCTGTATACCTGTGCATGTTCAGTGTGCGTGCCGTGCTGTGCGCATCCGGCCCAAATGGCCACTGTCAACCAGATCGCTGCAGTCATCGCAAGCCTTCTTGCCGCCATATCCTATCCCCCTTTCTGTGCATTTCTTTGCAGCATATCCGATCTGGGGCGTGCATCAACTGAACGCCGCGCCGTCGCGCAAACTTGCACACACGATTCGTCGGCAGTAGCATTGCCGGGCAGACCGAACCCTCTTGGAGGCCGCACACGTGGCGCACCACAAGGAAGACCGGATCCGACCCTACGAGCGAAATCCCTTCTACTGGCAGTACCGAGATCGTCCCGTGCTGCTGCTGGGCGGCTCCGTCGAAGACAACCTCTTCCAGATAGCCGACCTCGAGGAGCACCTCGACCTGCTAGCATCCGTGGGTGGCAACTTCGTGCGGTGCACCATGTCGGCCCGCGACGAGGGCAACGTGCAGCCGTTCGCGCTGGATGAACCCACCGGGCTTTACGACCTCGACCGGTGGAACGACGAATACTGGCGCCGGTTCCGCTTGTTCCTCGATCTGACGGCAAAGCGCGATATCATCGCTCAGGTCGAACTCTGGGCCACCTACGACCTATGCAACTACGGTGACTCCTGGGCGCGCCACCCCTTCAACCCCGCCTGCAACAGCAATTATTCGGCCGAGGAATCCGGGCTGGACGAGGTGGTCGACTACCGCCAGAGCGTGAAAGTGCAGCCGTTCTTCGAGACCGTGCCCGCGCTCCGCGACCTGCCCGTCCCGCGTCGCTACCAGGAGCAGTTCATCGACAAGATACTCTCGATCTCGCTCGACTACGACCACGTGCTCTACTGCATGGACAACGAGACGAACGCCCACACCGAATGGGGCCGCTACTGGGCCGAGCTGACCAAAGCGGCCGCCGCAGCCAGGGGCAAGCGCGTCGAAGTGACGGAGATGTGG
Source organism: uncultured candidatus Brocadiaceae bacterium (assembly GCA_964655775.1). GTDB lineage: Bacteria > Planctomycetota > Brocadiia > SM23-32 > SM23-32 > CAZZNQ01. The sequence continues at coordinate 29,791 of CAZZNQ010000009.1, forward strand.
AACATGTGGGACCCGACCGCCGGCGCGGTTCCCGGCTGCCGCATCCAGACGGACAGGCGCGAGTACCTGGAGCGTTCATGCGTGCGCGTTACCCTCGAGAACCCCGACCTCTACAGCTTCGTGGAGATATCTAACACAAACACGCAACTCCGGCGTACGCACTACGACGCCACGCTCTGGGTGCGGCGCCGGCTGGAGGAACTGGGAACGCCGAAGCCGATCAACTGCGACAAGATCTACGGTGCCGACCCGAAGGCCAGCCACTGCGGGCCGCCCGTAGCCGGCGAGAACCGCTTCTGGCGCAACGTGTTCGCCGGCGTCTCGGCCGTGCGCTTCCACAGGCCGCCCAGTGGGCTTGCGCTCACCAAGCCGGCGCAGGCGCACATTCGCAGCATGCGCATGTTCACGGATGAACTCGGCATCTTCACCTGCGCCCCCCGGCCGGATCTAATCCGCGACGAGGCGGGCTGGGGATTCGAGGCATACTGTCTGGCCGATCCCGGCCGGGCGTACGCCGTCTGCTTCCCGAACGGCGGCGCGGTTCAGCTCGATTGCTCGGAACTCACGGGGGAGGCGGCGATCCGGTGGATGGACGTGCGGGCATGCGAGTGGTCGCACGAGGAACCCGTGTCGGCCGGAGAGACGACCTGGGTCACCGCTCCCACCGGCGCATTCTGGGCGGCGGTGGTTCGGGGCGCGTAGCCACTGTGCGAATCCTCGACAGAGCTAATGGGAGGTTACACTGTGACTATACCCACGGTGCTCGGCTGGGCCTGTCTGGCCCTGTCGCTCTTTGTTCTGGTGCTGGTCTATCCGGGGCGATACGGGTCCGTTGCCTTGCCTCGGCTGCTGCCCGTCTTCGGAATTGCCTTCGCGTTGATCTTCATCGTGCTTCAGTATGCGTTGGTCATCTCGATTAAAAGCATCCGCGGGATCGCGCTGGTGAGCGTGACCGTCGGACTGGGTATGCTCCTGGGATGGGGCAGAGGCTGCCGGTACCTGGCCGAAGGCGGAGAGCCCGCGATCCCGGTCCCGCAGTTCATACTGGTCTACGGGGCCTGTGTGTCGTCGATAGCCGTGGGTCTGGCGATCGGCAAGCGTTGGGTCGCGGAGAGCGATCACTGGCTCCGGCCTGCCGACTGGTTTCAGCGGCAGCGCGAGGCACGCGGCCGATCGACAACCGAAGATGCACGGAAAGGTGAGAAGGATGACGGACAATGACGAGCTGAGGATCGGCGTAATCGGCATTGGCGGAATTGCGCGCAGCGTCCACCTGCCGTCACTGAACGAGCTTCCGGGGGCCCGCGTCGTCGCGCTCTGCGACCTGATCGAAGAACGTGCGGCCGAACAGGCCGAACGTTTTGGCATCCCGCGGACTTACACCCTCCTTCGCGAGATGCTGGAATCCGAGGAACTGGACGCCGCGTTCGTACTCGTCGAGCCGTCCAACCTATTCCACGTTGCGGCGGCCTGCCTTGAGGCCGGCCTGCCCACGTTCATGGAGAAGCCGCCCGGCATCACGCTCTACCAGGCGCGGTCCCTGCAGCGGATTGCCGAGCAAGCCGACGGGATCCTCCAGGTCGGCTTCAACCGGCGCCACATACCGCTGGTGCGCGAAGTGCTGCGCATCATGGGCGAGGCGACGGAGATCAACCAGGTGGTCGGGCGGTTCATGAAGAACGGCACCGCCGCGTTCGACAAGGGCGGGGTCAGCGCGTTCCGCGCGGACACGATCCACGTCATCGATCTGGTGCGCCACATCGCTGGCGCGCGACCGGCCGCTGCGGCCACGGTTCAGGCGCGGTCGGACGACGTGGTCGACAACGCCTGGAACGCCGTCGTGCGGTTCGAGAACGGCGTCTCGGGCGTCGTTCAGGCCAACTACCGGACCGGCGGTCGGACGCACACCTTCGAGATCCACGGGCCGGGCGCCAGCGCGTTCATCAACCTGGGGTTCGGCGGGGCGGACTGCGAGGCCCGGATACTCACGCAGGACACCAAGGCCGGTTACTCGCTGGCCTCGCGCGGGCCCGGCCGGGGTAATCTGCAGTCGCTGGACGGCCGAGAGCTGGCCGGCGGGGACGAGTTCTTCCGGTTCTACGGGTTCCTGGACGAGGACCGTCACTTCCTGGACTGCGTTCGGGGGAGCAGGCGACCGGAGACCGATATCGCGGACGCCGTGCGCACCTTCGAACTGGTGGACCTGCTGGAATCTTCGACGATCTGACCGTTCCGCCCCGGTCGGTTCTACCGTGGGACAAACTCCGCGACCACGATGGTCAAGTCGTCGGCCTGATTCCGGTTGCCCCGGAACTGGGCGAGGCGATCCAGAATCCGTTTCGGCAGCTCATCCAGGGGTTTGCCGCGCAAGCCCAGCATCAGATCCTCCAGCCGTTTGCGACCGTACATCTCGCCTGACGGCGAAGTCGTCTCGGGAAGCCCGTCGGTGAGAAGAACGAGTCGGTCGCCCGTCCGGGTCGCGATCTCCTCCTCCTCCCACTTGATGCCGGGCACGACCCCGAGGACCGGTCCGGTGGCCGACAGCACGGCGGGTTCGCCGTTCGGCGGGATCAAGTAACCCAGCTCGTGTCCCGCGCTGGCGTACCGCAGCCTGTCGTCGGCGAACTCCACGGTTACGACGATCATCGTGGCGAAGTCCTCGTCCAGCGTGACCGCGGCAAGTTTGTCGTTCACCGTCGCCAGCACTCGGGCCGGGCTGGTCGACTCCTGGACCGCCGCAGCAAACATGCTCTTGAGCATCGCGGCCAGCAGAGCTGCGGGAACGCCGTGCCCCGCCACGTCGGCGACGCCCAGTAGGACCGCGTCTTCCCGCAACGCGAAGTCGTAGTAGTCGCCTGCCACGCTGAGGGCGGGCCGGAAGACCCAGGCCACCCGGAGACCCGGTATCTCCGGCATGTCGGGAAGCAGCTTCTCCTGTATGCGGCGTCCCTTGGCCATTGCGCGACGGTGTTCCTCTGCATTCTCGGACAGGCGACGGCTCATCTCGTTGACCTCGCGCGCCAGACGATCGATCTCGGTCGTATCGCTTACGGGTGCCTGAGCGCCCAGTTCGCCACTGCCTATCCGGCGGGCGACCTCGGCCACCGCTTCTAGTGGTCGGGCGACCACGAAGATGGTGAAGAGATTGGCTGCGACGGCGAGCAGCGCGGCCAGCACCAGGATCCTCAACGTTCCTGTCAGCGCGCGCCGACGCAGTTCTGCGCGGATGTCGGAGAGGAATTCCGAGACGTAAACCTCGAGCCCGTCGGTTCTGACGTGACCCACTACGATGTCGCCGCCGGGGCTGGGCCCGATGCCGATCCCGGTTTGTGCTGCCCTGCGAATCGCTTCCATCAGGCCGGGCGAGGGCGGCCTGTGCTCCAAAGCCTGCCACGTCGCGTCCGCCGACACCACGGCTATGTGATGGCCGGGCGAGGCGTCGCCTCGCATGCGGCTGCAGACATCGTCGATGTACGACTGCACTTGCTCTGCCCTCCCCCGATCCAGCCGTTGTACGGCCACCGCAATCCCCGCCGCTTCGGCCCGCAGGCCTTCGCGCCTGACGCGGAGCAATTCGAACCACGTGCTGCGGAAGTCCCAGAACAGAAAAATGCCCAGGATCAGCACCATCGCCGTGTTCAGGCCGATCATCGATTTGACGCGCAAGGACGCTCTCACGTACGGACCTCCCGGCGGGCGATGGTCAGTGGCGGTTCACTGCTCCAGGCGCCGCTTCCTGCGTTCGAACTCTTCATCGTCAATCTCGCCCCTGGCGTAGCGTTCCTTGAGCACGTCCAGGGCCGTCTTCTGGTCCGCCGGCGCGCCGCTTCCGCTCCTGGCGGCCAGCAGAACGGCCGCAAACACGCCGACCACGATGATAACCCCCAGCACCAGCATCACACCCCAACCCCAACCGTGCCACATGTTGTGCATCATCACTCCTGCCCCCTTCCGTTGGTTCCCGGACGGCCTCGCGCCTCCGCTGCGGTTCACTCCTGATGGTACGTCGACGGAACCGTCCCTGCAAGCAGGGGGGGCCCAGAACAGGCGCTGGGCCGACCCATGAGACTCAGAGCCCAGGTGTCTAGGAATATGCCCGATTGGCGGTCGGCCTCCTTTACACTTACCATCCCACTGATCCTCAATGGGCTTTCCGGAACCCCCTGCGGGGCGCCGCGACGAATCGCTGGATTGCGGTTGGAGGGCCTGCAAGTTTCAAATGAAAAGAGATCGGCCGATCTGCCCAATAGCAGCGACGAGAAGTAGGATCACGAACGCGGTCTACGCTGCCCGTCGCGTTTGCCCGTTTGCGCGTGAAGCACTGTCCGGGATTGTGTGTCGTTGCCGTGCAATGGATCACCGTGGAGGTTGTTCATGGGAAAAGGCGCAGTTCTCGTAGCCGCACTGGCACTTACCGCAGCACTGGGCTGTGCGTTTCGGGGTGAACTGCCCCGGGTTTCGCCCGCCCATCCAGCCTGTCCCCGTGCCGAGACACCGCCGCTTCCCGAACCGTCCGGTGTGCTGGACGTCTCGGAGCCCGTCCGGGCGCCCGAACCTATGCCCGAGATGGTCGACCACGGCTCCATGCACGACAATACGATGCACCATCAGCGGGGGATGAGCGAATGAGGCGACTCGCCGCGCTGACAGCGTTAGCAGTCCTGATGGCGGGCTGCGTCTCGGTGTCGACAGACGAAGCCTGGCAGAACGTGCAGAGCGATGTTGCCGCACGCACGGGCCGCCTCGTGCGATGGAACCGAGGCACGGACGCCGACCACGCCGTGGGCAGTGCCGTGACGCGAATGTTGGAAGCGGGACTGACGGCGGAGGAAGCCGTGCAGATCGCCTTGCTCAACAACCGTCGACTGCAGTCTGTCTACTCGGAGATCGGCATCGCGCAGGCCGACCTCGTGCAGGCCGGTCTGCTTAAGAATCCCGTGTTCGACGGCGTGTTGCGTTTCGTTCGCCACGACGGGGAGAGCTACGATCTGGGCGTGACCCAGGACTTCCTGGACGTGTTTCTGATTCCCCTGCGCAAGAAGCTGGCCAGGGCGCGCTTGAGGCAGGCGCAGTTGCGCGTGACGGCTGCCGTGGTGGAACTGAGCGCCCAGGTGCGTATCGAGTACGTGCGCCTCCAGGAAACCGAGCAGATGCTGGCGATGCGCCGTGGCGCTATGGCCGCTGCGGAGGCCGCCTACCAGATGGCCGTGCGGCTTCGCGAGGCCGGAAACGTCACCGAACTGGCGGTGTCCCTGCAGCGGGAACTCTTCGAGACCAGCAGGCTGGACGTGCAGTCGGCCGAGTCCGCCGCCGTGCGGGCTCGCGAGCGGATGAACGTCCTGCTGGGGCTCTGGGGCCGACAGGTCGACTGGATCGTGACAAAGGGACTCCCGCAGATCCCCGAATCCGAGCTCGACCTGGACGGCCTGGAAGCACGCGTTGTCGCCGGCAGCCTGGACCTGGCCGCGGCCTGGCAGGACCTCCGCGCCGTCGCGCGCGAGATGGGGGTGCGCGTGGCCGAGAAGGTTGCTCCGGAGCTTGCCGCAGGGGTGGAAGCCGAGGGCGCCGACCCGGGCGTGTGGGAGGTGGGACCGGCGCTTGCGCTTCCGATTCCTCTTTTCGATCAGGGGCAAGCCGCTTCGGCCCGGGCCAAAGCCCGAATGAGCCTGCTCTGGAACCGCTACACCGATCTTGCCGTGCGCCTTCGGTCCGCGGCCCGCACCGCCGGCTACCAGCTGCTGGCGGCACGCCGGCGGGCGATCTACTACCGCGACGTGGTGATGCCGCTGCGCGAGAACATCATGAGGCAGACTCAGCTTCGGTACAACGCCATGTTTCTGGGCGTGTTCCAACTGCTGCAGGCCAAGCGTCTGGAGATCGAGGCGCGAGGACGCTATATCCGTGAGCTTGCCAACTACTGGATCGCCCGGATCGAGACGGAACGTCTGCTCCAGGGCAGCCTGGTCGCCGACAGCGCCGTGGACATGGGCGGGGACGCCGGCGCTATGCAGGCGGGCCCGAACGGAGGAGGCCACTGATGAGAGCACCCGATGCAGGGCGGACCGCTATTGGACTTCTTCTGGCTGCCTGTCTGCTGGCGGCACCCGCTCTCGGGCAGAACGACACGGGCAGCGCCCATCCTTACGGGGGTCATCCAACTCTGGGGCCACCGGCGGGCGCCGACCCTCCCAGGCCGTGGGCAGAGGCGGCCCGCAGTGCTCTGCCGCCCGGGGAGCCGGGCAGGGATTATACGCCGACCGTCACTCCGAACGGTGCAACGGCCGAATACGCGATCGTCGACGGGGTCAAGGTCTTCCACCTGGTTGCGGAACCGGTCCACCTGCAGATTGCGCCGGGCCTGGAAGTGAACACCTGGGGTTACAACGGCCGGGTACCCGGGCCGACCATCGAACTGGCCGAAGGCGACCGCGTACGCATCTACGTCACGAATCGCCTGCCCGCCAAGACCTCGGTCCACTGGCACGGCGTGCTGTTGCCGAACGGCATGGACGGGGTGTCGGGCCTCACGCAGCCGGCCATAGAGCCGGGTCAGACCTTCAAGTACGAGTTCATATTCCCGGACGCCGGCACGTTCATGTACCATCCGCACTTCGACTCGATGACGCAGGAAGGGATGGGGCTGACCGGCATGATCGCCGTGCACGAACGCGAGCCGGACAGGCACCGGCGCCCGGACCGCGACTTCTGCATCATGCTGCACGAGTGGCAGATAGAGGGCGGCACAAGCCGGCCCAACCCGCTGGAGATGACGGACTTTAACGTGCTGACCATGAACGGCAAGGTCATGCCCGCTACCGAGCCTCTGGTTGCCCGACTGGGCGATCGCGTATGGATCCGGTTCGGTAACCTCAGTCCCATGGACCACCACCCCATCCACCTGCACGGCTACGCGTTCAAGATCATCGGCACGGACGGCGGTTGGGCCGCCGACAAGAGCAAGCTGCTGCCCGAAACCACCGTGCTGGTGCACGTCGGTTCCGCCAAGGTCGTGGAGTTCACCGCCGACAACCCCGGCGACTGGCTCTTCCACTGCCACATGACCCACCACACCATGAACCAGATGGGGCACACCATACCGAACATGGTCGGGGTGGACGCGACAGGGCTGGACGAGAAGATCCGCGAGCTCATCCCGGGCTACATGACGATGGGCACCACGGGTATGCGCGACATGACGCGCACCGGCATGCCGCTTCCGGATAACAGCATCCCGATGCTGGGCGGCAAGTTCCAGTTCGGGCAGACCGTGCTGGGTGGCATGGCGAACGTTCTGCGCGTGCGCGAGGGCATCACCGGTTACGCGGACCCGGGGCCGTACCGCTTCCCGCCCGGAACCGTGTCTCTGGAAGCCACGCCGGAGGACCTGCGGCGTGACGGCATTGAGGTCCATGAAACGGCATCTGCGCTCTCACCGGCCGACGACGAGTGAGGCATAGCGTGGGAGAGCATTCCCCACCGATGCGGCGGGAGCTCCACCGAGGACGCGCGCCGGCAGGAACAGCGCCGCCACCCTCGCGGGCGGGTACACGACCAGCGCCCCCGCCCACGCAACAACGACCAGGGACAACATCATCAACCGGTCCTCCCCAGAATGGCAGATCGCTCTGGGGCTCTGTCCCCGGACTGCGTGCACCATCGAAGCCGAGATGCGGGCAGCGCTTCGCATAGGAGCGCCCGAACCTTTGTGCGCAGGCAAGGGCCGATGCCGCCGGCGCGGTTTGGACGCGCCGGTCCCTTTGGATTAGTATACGCGCCATTCCGCTGCTAGCCGTTTCCGAGGTGGAGGAACCGTGGCGAAGAAGGCGCGTCCGATGCTGTCCGAACGTCGTGGGGCGGCAGGCGGCTCAATCAGGCAGAGCTTTTGCCCGATGGTTGCGGCGTGCCTTCCGTTGCTGCTTGCCGTGTCCTGTGCGGCGTTTCAGGGAGAGAGCGAAGTGGCTGAGATAGACTGGTGGGATGCCGCCTGGAGCCGCCGGCGTCGCCTCTGGATCCGTGAGGTCTCCGGCAACGCCGTGCAGCACTACCCGGTCGGCGTCCCCGTCGACGCGGCGATGTTCCGGGAGAATGGCGCAGACCTGCGCGTGGTGGTTGGCGGCAAGGAAGTCGCGACGCAGGCCGAAAGGGCCGACGACGGCGGGTTCCGCGTCTGGTTCGAGGTCTCCCTCGGCGCCGGAGAGTCGCTCGACGATGCGTTTCTCTACTATGGCAACCCCGATGCGACGGCCGGCGCGTCAGTCGACTGGGGTGCCGTGGAACTGAGTGAGAGGCGCATCGTGCTCGAGGGCGAGGCGCTTCGCGCAGTCTACGACACGTGGCTGGTCGTGCCGAAGCAGGAGCAGTGGGAGACGACGATCCGGTCCCTCGTGGACCTCCGTTCGGGTCTCGACCACTGCAACGTGGACCTGAGCGCTCCCGGACGAATCGACGCGGCGGCCGGCCGCTTCGCGCTCAACACGCCGCCCGAACTTGTCGCCGATGGGCCGATCTACCGCACGGTGAGGCTGCAATGGAACGAGGATCGACCGAAGGAGCAACTGATAACCGTCTACCGCCGCGCGCCGTTCCTCCGCATCGACTACCGACGCACGGCGGTCAACATGGTGGACATTTTCTCTACGCCGGGTGGGCGCGCGGACGGGTGGCGCTACTGGTTCCGGGGCGCGGAGGAGTGGCTTCGCGGCTACGAAGTCTACGAGAAGAGCTACTACAATCGCTTCCCCAAGGACGGCTACAACGATCCGCCGGACGCCGGCTCGCTCAGTTACAACGGCCATTTCGTGATGGCCGTCTACAACGAGGAGAACCGTGCCGGCTGGGGACGGGTGGCGCCGGTGGAGAGCGTCTCGATCGTCAAGCTGTTGAAGGGGGGCTTCGAGCTGTTCACGTGGTTGGGCGGAGGTCGCGAGCCGCACACCGAGTTCATCTACGTCTTCCAGGGCGGGCCGGAAAGAGCCGAGTCCACCGGCGAGCCGTTGGCGATGCCGCCGTCGGTCCGTGTCGGACCCGAGCAGAAGCCGTTTTGAACCGAGCGGGGACATGAAGTCCCGGAGCAAACGCATTACAATCGTCGACATAGGTTCGGCCAGGGCCGGGCCGCAGTCGCACGCCTGCCGGGTGCATCCCGAGGAGCAGAATAATGGCGGAGATGACGTCGCGCGAGCGATTCGCTCGCATGTTCGAACACCGTGAAGCCGATCGAGTGCCCATCATCGACTCCCCCTGGGGGGCAACCATCGAGCGCTGGCAGCGTGAGGGCATGCCCGAGGACGTGAGCTACGTCGACTACTTCGGGCTCGACAAGACCGCTCGGATCAACGTGGATACCAGTCCCCGGTACGAGACGAAGACGATTGAGGAGACCGACGAGTACCGCGTTCACCGGACGGCGTGGGGGGCCACGCTGAAGAACTGGACCCATGCCGCCTCGACGCCCGAGTTCCTCGATTTCACCATCACCGATCCCGACAAGTGGCAGGAAGCGAAGGCCCGGATGACGCCCGACCGCGACCGCATCCCGTGGGATAGGCTGGAGGCGAACTACGCGACGTGGCGGAAGGAAGGGCGCTGGATCGAGGCGGTGCTATGGTTCGGATTCGACGTGACGCACTCGTGGATGGTCGGCACCGAGCGCGTTCTGTTCGCCCTGGTCGAGAATCCGGAGTGGCTCAGCGATGTCTTCAACCACTGCCTGGACATGAGCCTGGCCCTGCTGGAGATGGTCTGGGACGAAGGCTACACCTTCGACAGCGTTTTCTGGTACGACGACATGGGCTACAAGCAGAACCAGTTCTTCTCGCTGAAGACCTACCGCGAACTCCTCAAGCCGGTCCAGAAGCGCGCGATCGAGTGGGCGCACGCCCGCGGCGCCAAGGCGCATCTGCACTCCTGCGGGGACATCAATCCCTTTGTGCCGGAACTGGTGGAGATCGGGCTGGACGCCCTGAACCCGCTGGAGGTCAAGGCCGGGATGGACACGCTGCACCTGAAGAAGGAGTTCGGCGATGACCTGGTGCTTCACGGTGGCATAAACGCCGTGCTCTGGCCGGACCCGGAGGCGATTCACGAGGAAATCCGCCAGAAGCTGCCCGTGCTGAAGCAGGGGGGCGGCTACGTGTTCTCGTCCGATCATTCCGTTCCGTCCAGCGTCAGCCTCGAGGACTTCCGGCGCATAGTCGAGTTGGCCAAGGAGCTCGGCAGCTACGATAGTTGAGGCGGCTATGGCCGAGCAGGGCGACAAGGCAGCCGGCGGCGAACTGGACCCGCTCTATGCCTACGTGCTGCGCCACGCTCCTCCCGGGGCAGGCGAGACCGTCACGGTGGTGGACGCGCGCAGGGACGTGCTGCGCATCGTGCTGACGCGGAGCGGGAACGCCGTGATCGGCCCCTCGGAGGATCGGGTCGAACGGGCCCGCGGACACTTCACGGACGACGTGCTGGCGAGGATGCGGTCACGGCCGCAGGATGCACCATCCGTGATGGAGGAATTCGGGGCGCGGGACGTGGAGGTGCAGGGGGCTTTCTACACGCGCCCGGAGGTGTTCCGCCCGCAGCGTGACCACACCGTGTTCCGGCTCAGTCCGGAACTGCCCGAGGGCGGCCCGGAGCTTGGGCCGCTGGATCTGGGCGAGGCGTACGTCGTGGTGGAGGCGGGGCAGATCGCCTGTCGTGGACTCCTCCTCGCCCTCAGCGGCTATCCGGGTGTGTGCGCTGTCGGCAACGTCCACACGGTCCCCCGCTACCGCCGGAAGGGGATGGCTAGATCGATCGTCTCGGCCGTCACCGAGGGCATCCTGGAGCGCGGCGAGCTGCCGGTACTCGAGTTCTCGCTGGACGACGAAGCTATGCTAAAGATCTGCCGGGACCTGGGCTACCGGCGCTTCGCCCTGGAGGTCGACGGGCGTCTCTCCACTGGCTCTTAGGGTGGAAGAAAGAGGGGGCCGAAGCGCACGCCCCAAAGGCCGATGATGGTGGTGAGTCCTACCGCGGACGCTTCCGCGATGATGACGCCCATCCAGAACCGCCGCGCCTGCCTCAGCGTGCGGCCGCTGCCGAACGCCAGCACCCCGCGCTTCGCGAGCCAGCCGAGAAGGAACGAGAGCCAGAGGTGGTGGGCCGGATAGCTGCTGCACATCAGGAAGCCGAGCGAGTGGACCGGCCACCAGGGAAAGTGGGCGCGCATGGCCGTGGCCGCGAACATGACCGCGCCGCCCAGGGCGAAGGCGCCGAAGTGGGGATCGGCCGCTGTGGCCGGGCTCTCTATCGCCTGATGCGCGGTCCGCAGCGTGTAGACGGGCAGGTTCACCGTGCCGTACACGTTCGGCGTGTTCAGCCCACCCTTGCCGTAGTATACCCGCAGTGTAGCCCAGGTTCCGGCCAGCATCGCGGCGGCGAGCGCCAGCAGCATAACCGGCAGAAACCATCTGCGCCTCCGGCGGAACACGGACGAGATCCGCAGCGCGTTGGCGGCGTGGCCGCTGAGTATCTCCCGGGCGTCGGACGTGAGGATGGCATGCACCATGCGGGTAACCACCGCGGCCGAGGCCGTGAGCGCACGGCCGGCGGTGACGCTGTGCAGGATGTCCGGCGGCACCCAGGTCTGCTGGGTGAAGAAGATACCGCCCTGCGACACCAGCCGCGCGTGGACCAGGGCGATTGAGGCCATCATCGCTAGCACCGCGACGCTGCTGAGCGTTGCCGTCAGCAGGCTGCGCAGCCGCGTGCCGAGCGGGAGATCGCCCGCGACGGTCGCAGGGGAGGAGTAGTAGAGGAGCCAGCCGAGCATGACGATCGCGCATGCGACGAGGCCCCAGAACGCGACGCGGTAGCGGATCGGCTCGTCAGCGTCGACGGCCTCTTCCGACCGGCCGAAGGCGGCGGCCAGCACGGTTGCCAGGTGGCGGCGAGCCATCCACAGCAGCATGACGCTGAACACGAGGAACGCGCCGGCCTGCTGCCAGGCCATGAACGGACCGTACGTGCCGCCGGGGAGCGGGCTGCCCGCGGAGCTCGCCACCAGCAACTCGACCCGGCTGAACATGAAAAACAGCCAGATGCTCAGCGCGACATCGGCCGGGACAAGGAACGCGACGCCCAGGGCGATCGGGTAGATGTAGGCGTTGCCGAGTCCGGCCGTCGCCAGGGGAGTGCCCACCAGGACGGCCTGCAGGTTGAAACGCGGGATCCAGCCCTGTTCCGCTCCGCCGATCACCGGGCCGCAGCGGGCCAGGGCAAATGCGAGCGTCAGCGCGGCGCCCACGAGAAAAGGCAGGCTGCTCAACAGCGGCGGCAGCAGTCGCACGCCGCTCTCCTCCGTCAGTTCAAGCGGCACCTTCGCAAGCGGGAAGATGAGCCGCTCCCGTTCGACCCATTGCCGCCGCAGAATGCCGCCGGCGAAGAACGTGGCCAGGTAGAAAGCGCCTATGAATACGCTCCAGGCGATGATCGGTCGCATCCAGCGCGAGAGGTAGATGCGGGGTTCCTCGCCGATGCCGGGCCCCTCGTAGAAGCGTCGCACGGCCACGGAGCGGCTGTCCTTGCTGACCACCAGGTCCTCGGGCACGGCCTCCAGCACGTGCTCTTTCAGGTTGAGGTCGGCGCGTTGCGCGTAGTACGAAGGGGATGCAGCCAGCGAGAACCAGTAACGCATGAGACCGCTGGCCGGGACGGTGCTGGCCACGATCATCATGCACCAGATGAGCATGAGCTCCGGGTGGCGAAGCGCCCAGGAGCGACGCAACGCGCGCAGCAACACGTTCACGACGAGTGTCAGCAGCAGCAGGATGAAGAAGGGCCCGACGGGGAAGTGGGTGCCGGTGAAGAACGTGTTGCCGACGTAGAAGTCGTTGTAGGGCGTAATCGTCGCGATGGCGACGGCCGCGGCGACGCCTATGAGAATGGCCCGCAGGGTCATGGGCAGGTGCCCGAACGCTCAGGGGATATCGGACCCGAATGCGCGGCCAGTTTAGGCCACCGCCCGATGCGGCGTCAAACAGCGCCCTTGCGTCTGTCGTCCCGACGGCGGACAGCCGCTACCAGATGGAGTCTAAGAGCGCGAACATTAGTCTTCTCCGGTTCTGCTTCATCGACGCAGCGGGGCGAGACGCCCCGCTCTACCCATTGCAGGGGTAGCGCGGCCGTCTCGGCCGCGTTGCTGCACGCCGAACACTGGAGTACATATGTAAGACCGCTTAGAACTCCTCCACGGCGTAGTCGCCGACGACCGGTTCCTCCAGCGACGCGTAGTCGTCGTAGCTGATTTTCACGGTCCTGTCGTGCGTGCCGGCCCGGAAGACGATCTCCTCGCGCTCGGCGAGGTGCTCGTCCACATAGGTCGGCAGATCGTAGAGCGTGCCGAACGGCGGCTCGGCCCCGATCTCGCAGTCCGGGAACATCTGCTTCATCTCGGCCTCGGTGGCCAGCTCCACGTCGGTCCCGACCGCCTCGCACGCCTTTTTCATGCTGACGTGACGGCTCGCCGGCATGACGAACATGTACGCGTCGCCGCCGCCTTTCAGAATCACGGTTTTGGCGAACTTGTGCCCGGTGACGTGCTCGGCAGCGGCCACCTCTTGCGCGGAGAAAGCCTGCTCGTGCGGAATGACCTCGAACGAAACGTCGTTCTCCTGCAGATAAGTCTCGACCTTCATCTCGCTGCCCTCCATCCCCCAGGGATGCGCTTGAGGTCTCGTACTTCTTCCGTCCGTCACGATACCGTACGGCGACGACGCCGTCAATACTGCGATTCGAGCCGTGCAGGGGGGCCGTATTGACGGCCGTTGCGCGCTGGGTTAGACTGCCCGCACCTGGGCCGGGCCCGCAAGGCCGGAACGCTTTGGCGGGAGGGAGATACATGGCAGAGACGAGCGTGCTTGTTGTCTACTACTCCAGGACGGGCACGACCGAAGCCGTGGCCGACGCGATCGCCGACGCTACGGGCGCCGACGTGGAACGTATCCGCGAGCAGAAGAGCCGCAGTGGAATCCTGGGTTTCGTGCGTGGCGGCTGGGACGCCATGCGTCGCAAGACGGCCGAGATTGGGCAAGCCGAGAAGTCGCCCGCCGACTACGATCTGCTGGTTGTGGGCACGCCGGTCTGGGCTTCCACCATGACACCGGCCGTGCGCGCCTACCTCGAAGCGCAGCGCGAATCGCTGCCGGATGTGGCGTTCTTCCTGACCACCGGCGGCACGGGCATCGAGAACACTTTCGAGCAGATGAGGGAACTGTGCGGCCGGACGCCGGTGGCGACGCTGGGGCTCAAGGCGCGTGACGTGAAGAAGGGGCAGTACGCCGACGCCGTGGCGGAGTTCGTGGCGAAGCTCAGGCCTCGTTGACGACCCGTCAGGGCGCCATCTCGTGCAGCATGTCGGCCACCGCGCGCACGCGGCCGGCAGGGGTGGCGGGCGTTATCGGACTCCCGTAGCCGAGTATGAATCGGCCCCGGTTCCGCTTGCCTGCTTCGAGCTGCCGCTCCACCTCCGCTCGGACGGCGGCCATGGTCCCCCGTTCCATCACGCCTATGGCGTCGATGTTTCCCAAGAGCACCGTGCGGCCGCCCACGCGTTCCGCCACGTCCATGATGTCGATCTCGAAATCCTTCTTCCCCTCCTCGAGCGACAGCGCATCGGCCCCGCTCTGCAGCAGCATCTCCAGCCGGTCATTGGGATTGCCGCAGAAGTAGATGATGCTGTATGCGCCGGCGCGCCGGAAGGCGGCCGTCATCTCCTGCAGGTATGGTAGCGCAAGCCGCTCATACTGGGCGGGCGATATCTGGTCGGTCAGGCAGTCCTCGATCCATATGAGTTCCACCCCGAGCGCGCGCCACATCTCGAACGCGCGCAGAGTGTTCTCCTGGACCTTGGCGGCCGCGTAATGCACCAGTTCGGGACGTTCCAGGCAGGCGAGCATGAAGCTCTCGAAGCCCCAGCAGAAGGGCAGAGGGTTCAGGGCCGCCGGTAGCTGGACCCAGGGCATATGCGTCCGGCCGAACTCCGCCAGGATGCGGCGAGGCAGTTCGTCACGTCCGTCGGCCGCGAGGTTCTTCGGATCGTGTACCTCGCGCAGCCGCAGCAGCGTGTCCACCTGTTCGCGCGAGGTGACGGGGCGATTCTCGCTCACGGAGACGTGTCGCTGCGCGGGCCGATCGGAGGGGCGCTCGATAGGCTTCTCCGTTCCGTCTGCCGTGTCTACGAGGTAAGCCCGCTCACCCTCTACACGCACGCTGTAGCGCTCCCGGTCGGCCCGGGAGTGGCTAAGACGCAGCCGCACGCGGTCCTCGCCGGTCACCCGCTGGCGGTCGCGGATGACGCGCAGGTCCGTCTTCACGTCGCCCCTGTAACCCGACCACCACGGCTCATCGGTCACCTGCTCCCAGTGATCGCGAAGGAAGATGTCCGGGTAGCAGACCACCAGGGGGGTGGAAGCCGTGCCGTCCTGGGAGAATGCGGCGATCAGTTTCTCGCGGCCGTTCATGCGTCGGCGCCCTCCTGCCGGTTGCCGCCGGCCCTCATGCCTGTTGAAGTTGATGGTCCCGGCTTGCGGATTCGTCCAGGATCGCGTCTGCCGTGTGCCCCGTGATGGTGTTGTCGACCGCCTTCACGCGCGAGACCCCCTCTGCCAGGCGCAGTGCGTGCTTCTGCCCGCGGGCCTCCACGTCCCTCGTGTCTCGGATCACGTTCCGCTCGAACATCAGGTCGTGCGTTATGCCCTGTACGTTCACTCCGCACGCCGGCGAGTCTGCCGAGCCGTTGTTCTCAATCACATTGTCGCGGAACGTGTTCCGATGCGCGCCGTTGGCCTCCGTCTTCTGACGGAAGTGAATTCCGTGTCGGACGTTGTCGTGAATGTGATTGCGCTCGAACAGGTTGTCGGTGTCCTTGTGGCCGATGCTAATGCCGCTGCGGCCCTTGATGTGACCGTTGTGGTGGATGTCGTTCTCCGCGAAAAGGCTTTCGCGCACCCCCCAGCAGATGTAAAGCCCGTCGGCGCCGTTGCCGTACATCTCGCAGCGCAGCACCTTGCACCGGGGGCTGTGGCTCCCCGGGTGTACGCCGTACTCGATGTTGTCGTATGCCCGGCAATCCTCGATGGTTACGTCTTCGCACGTCGCGATGCAGATGCCGTCGCCTTCGACGTTACGCGCGACGACGTTCCGTATGCGGACGTCCCGGCATCGCTCCATGTAGAGACCGGAACTGCGCAGCAGCTCGATGCCCTCTCGGTCCTTCACCGCCTGGTCGATCGTCAGGCATTCGACGGTCACGTTCTCCGCTTCACGCGCGAATACCAGCGGGAAGTAGTTGACGACCAGGCCCCCGCGTTCGGCGTTCCAGTCGCGCGTGACGTAGTCGTGGACGTAGAGGACGCCGTCCGAGACGGCGGTGACAGTAAGCGGCCCGTTGGACATTGCGGTCGGCTTGGCGTCGTCGCGCAGGCACACGCCCATGCCGGCACGGAAGCCCGACGCATCGGCCGGTGTGATCTGCTTCTGCCCGATGTCCGCGTCCACGGCCAGCGGACTCCAGACCTTCTCTCCTCTCTTCAGGACGGTGCCTTCGGGATCGCCGCTCAGGGTCAGGTTGTCGCACAGGCGTATGGAGTCCTCCAGCACGTATTCGCCCGGCATAAGTTGCACCGTGCCGCCGCCGCGACTGGCGAGGGCGTCGACTGCAATCTGGATGCTCCGGCCATCGGCGCCGGGAATGTCGGCGTCGGCCGATCCGACGGTGATCATGTTCGCGCTGCTGTGGTTGTGAGCCATGGGTTGGTCCTTGAGGATTAGGCCGGGGGGATGCTATCGCTTCACAACGGGGTGCGCCCACGCGCAGCGTGCGCCGGGAGGAGCGTCGCCATCCACCACGCGCGTACGCAGTGTGAGAACCTGCACGCCGGCGACACCGGCGGCGAGCGATCTGGATACTGAACCTGCCTGCTCCCAGTTGAAGGGTCCCGCCGTGGCAATCTGGCGACCGTCTCCCAGCACTTCGAAAATGGCCTTGGCCGATTCGCCGGGCCGTCCGTTCGGGACGGCCGGGCCGGGAAGTCCGACCTCAGCGGTGAAAGTGCGGAAACGCCCCCCCAGCGGAACGGACAGCGATGATGACGCGGAGACGACCAGTCCCCGGTCGAAGCTCTCGCCGCTCAAAACGATCGCGCGACCGTCGGGAGTCCGGTCCAGTCCCAGCACCCCGTCATTGGTCAGCCGCTGCGGGAGCACGTCCGAAAGGGCCACCTGCTCGGAATCGGTTTCCGCGGCGCTCAGGTACCGAGGGCCGCCCTGCGCCTGGAGCGCGGCCAGGGTTTGCTGGCGGGCTTCCCAGACGTAGTCGGCCTCGCCTGGGGCGGGCACCCGCCACCGTCGGTCAAAAAAGCCAATCATCAGCATGCTGTCGGGGCCGGCGGCTCGGCTGTCGAAGACGGCGAAATCGAACTGCCGTCCGCCCCTTTCGTGCGAGGGCAGAGGGACGATGCAGCGTTCCAATGCCTGATACGTTGCGCCCGGGCTCGCGCCCGCGACCACCCCGACCATCCTCTTCGGATTCAACGGATTGGGATAGCAGAAGACCGTGCCGACTGACTCCCCGAGGAACTCACGCTCGCCCATGCGCACACCGTCATCGTCCACGCGGATTGGGAGACGGTCCATCGCCCTGGCCACCAGCGCGTTGACCGACGGGGGACCGAGCAGCACAAGGTTGTAGCGTCGAATATCCTGGGCTGTCACTTCGGCGGCATTCTTGACCCTCGGGCGCCCGTTGTAGCGCCTCTGCCACGCGGCGGCGAATCGCTCCGCCTCACTTCGGCAGACGGCCGAGTGCAGCGCGTCGTCCCCTGCGCTGCCGTATACCACCAGGAACGGGTCCCTGAGCACGTCGCCGAACGGACCCGACATCCCGGGGCGCTTGTCCACCGGTTTGCCGCCGTCAACGTGCCACTGGTCCGCCTCCCGTACCATCCGCAGCACGTGGCTCTGATGGTGTTGCGGCAGCGTCACCTGCGTGCCGTCCACACTGAAACTCCGTATTCTGGTCGGCATCGCGTCGAAAAGCAGCGCCAGGGCCGTCACGTTGCGCGTCAGAATGGTGGCCGCCTCGCCGTCGATGGCTGCTTCGACCTCGGCCGGCCGCAGGGGGCTGGGTATCTGGTCGATGCGCACCCACCAGGCCGCATTGTGCCTGAGGTCGGCAGTCTTGAAACGAAAGCTCAGGGGCGAACCGTCGCCGGTTGCACCGAACACCCGCGCGAGTGCGTATTCCTCCGACCACTCGGGCAGGGCTCCGGCTGTCTGGGGGAATTCCAGGTACTCCTGGAGCAGGCCTTTCTTCTGCAGCAGGTGGTCGAGAGAAACGACGCTGCCGTCAGCGGGTGCGGGCGTGTTCAGCCCCGACGCGGCGACCAGCGTGCAGCGTTCCAGGTTCTCCAGGAACGGCACGGGCGAGACCGCCGCGGCAGCGATGGCCCCCACGTTGCTCCACTCGCCGGTATCGTCCACCGTGGACGGCACGAGAACGGCCGCGTCGCCCATTGCGATCACCCCTGAGAACACGTGCGGGTAACGTGCCGCGAGGTTGCACGCACCGGTGTTTCCCTCGTTGCGGCCTATCAGGAACACCCGGCTTTGATCGATGTTGTAGAGGGCGGAAACGTCTTCCATAACCGACATCACGTCGTCCTCGGCGAGCCCCACGCAACGTCCGTCCCCACGGCACGTCGGTCGTACTGAGATCGCGCCGTCGTAGACCGTCACGTCTCGGCAGGCGAAGGGGTTTAGCCTGGACGCAGGCATTATCTCGACAATGAGCGGAAGCGCATTGTCCGCGCCGTGACGGTCTGGGACAGAGATGCCGTAGGGCTGGAAGCTGCCGTCAACAGGAGCGTAGTAAGCGCGCAGGAACGGCTCCCCGCGCGGGAAGGCGACAGGTTGGCCGTCACGCAGGCTGCGGAAATCGGCCTCGATGTGCTCGAATCGGGCCGCAACGTGCGGCGGAATGGGCCGGCCCGGTTGCCGCGGGGCGGACTGCAGCAGGTAGCGGGACTGCACGAGCAGGGCGGCCGCATCCCTGTGTTCACGTCCCTCGCGGCCGATGGCAATGTCCTGGAGTTCTTGCTCTTCGGATTCCAGCAGACCGCGGGTGTATTCCTGAAGGACACGCTCGGTCTGCGCGTATTGCCGCTGCCGGCTGGTGATGCGCAGCGTTTTGAGCAGACGGATGCCGCCGAACAGCAGCACCACCAGCGTCAGCACGATCAGAAACTCCAACCGGATCTTCTGCTGCTGAGCGGCCAAGAGCGTTTCACTCCCTGAGGCGAAGGTTCGATCTCTCTCGCCGTCCGTCCGACGCTGTAGGACAGCGGCCAGTATATCAGAAGCCGTCCGAAGGCGAAAGCCTTGCTCGGCTGGGTGGGCCGCGTTGAAGTCGGCGCAGCGACCGCCACAATGTGCTGGATGCCGTCACCTGATCCCTCATGCAGGAGAGTCTCCAACATGGGCGAGAGACGCTGGCTGATCCTTGCCGCACTAATCCTGCTGCCGCTGTCCGCGCTGCTCTACTTCACGCACTACCTGCTGTTCCATGACGCTCACCATATCTTCATCTACCTTGTGGGCGACCTGGCGTTTCTGCCGTGCGAGATATTCCTTGTCGTGATAGTCGTGGAGCGGCTTCTGGCTCGCCACGAGAAGCAGATGCTGCTGGAGAAGATGAACATGTTGATCGGCATGTTCTATAAGCGGTCGATACTTGCGCGCACGCATCCGGTGCAGGACGAGCCCGGTCCGGTCTTGCGGCAAGTGCGCTCTGCTGCGGGTTTAGGCATAGTCGCGGTGGGGGACTATGCGTGAGAAATCCCCGGTCCTGGCCGCCTCCAGAAGAGGGCGCATGTAGGCGTCCACGTCCTCGGACGTCATCGGGATCGGCATGCCCTGGAGCTTGCTCGACAGGCTCGGATCCTTCGCGGCGGACAGCATCCGTTGCATGTGTTCCTCGCCGAAGCCATCGATTTCGTCCAGCCGCGTCAGGAAGCCTACGCTCGCGGCCATCTCGGCCATGCCCTTTGCGACGGTGAGTCCCAACTCGGTGGGCTCCAGCTCCCTGAGCTTCGAGGAGAGCTCTATGTAGCCGTACTTGCGGTACAGGCGCCCGATCTCCAGAAGCCGGTCGCGCACAGCCGGCGCGAAGAAGCAGACGTAGTAGGGCAGGAGCAGGGCGGTCGCCTTGCCGTGGTCCATCAGGTCCACCAGGCTGAAGCTGTTCAGGTGGGGCCCATTGGTGCTGCCCACCATGATGGCGTAGCCGCCCAGGTCCGTCCCCAGGCCCAGGTTGCTGCGGAGTTCCTCGGACTCAGGGGTGCGCAGCGCGCCGGGCAGCGAGGAGACGATCAACTCCAGGCCCGTCAGCGCGATCTCGGCCACCCGAGCCGAGTGCTCGTTGCCTTCGGGCATGCCCAGGTAGACCTCCATGAGGTGGCTTATGCCGTCGAAGGCGCCGACCTTGGTGAACTCCGCCGACATTGTCCTCGTGGCGTTGTAGTCGAACAGGGCGACGGGCGGCACGAGGGCCTCATCGATGAAGAGTTTCTTCTGCATCGTGGCGAGGTCGGTGATGTTGGCGTACTTCGTCAGGTGGGCGGCGGAGCCGCTCGCCGTCTGCACGGCCAACATGGGCATCAGGCTCGTGCCCTGTTTCGCCATCTCCGTCGATACACGCCCCACGCCGTAGTAGTCGTCGCAGGTGCCGCCCAGACAGGCCAGGGCGACGGAGCCTTTCAGCGCGTCGATCAGGCTTCCCCCGCCCAGCCCTATCACGGCGTCCGGTTCCACTTCCAAAATGGCATCCCGCACGCGGAGGACGTCTGCAATGGGGGAGTTCGGCGCCGCGCCGCGGCACTCGCCGGTTATCTCCAGTCCGGCCTTGTCCATCGCTTTACACACGGCGTCCAGCATGCCGTTGCGCTCCGAAGAGCTTCCGCGCACCAGCAGGAACCTACGCCCGAGCGAGGCCGCCATCTGGCCCGTTCGTTCAGCGGCACCGGCGCCGAAGGCGTAGGAATCCCCCTTGAACACCTCCAACAGCCGCCGGGCCGTCGCCCTCAGGTTTTCCACAGACACCCTCCTTCGAGGCTTAAGACGCACCGATGCCTCGGATTATCGGAAGTCCTGAAGACAACTGCAACCGGCGGCGGGGCGAGCGAAGGGTCAGATCAGACTGCGCCCAAGCTCGCGGGCTCTGGATACTGCCGGATGGTCGCCGTCCATCGGCTCACGCGAGGAACAGCCGGCGACCGTGAGCCCGCCGACGCACTCGATGCCCCAGTAGCCGTGGAGGCGGCCTTTCAGCCAGTCCAGAACGGAATCGTACGCGTGCTCGCCCGACGCGCCGTAGGTGATGCAGACGACGGCCTTCGCCGCCTTGTTCGGGTAGCTGTTCTCCATGTCCGGGCCGATGTAGCAGTAGAGCCGGTCGAGGAACGCTTTCATCTGGGCGGTCACGTGGTCCAGGTAGATTGGAGTGCCCAGCACGAGGACGTCCGTGTCGGCCGCTCGGTCGTAGAAGCGCTGCATGTCGTCGTTGACGGCACAGAAGCCGACCCGGTTGCAGATCTGGCAGCCGATGCACCCGTACAGGTTCATGGTCGCGAGGTTGAGGATGTCCGTTTCCGCACCACCTGCGGCGGCTCCTTCCAGGACGGCGCCAACGAGCATCGCCGTGTTGCCCTCGCTCCGGCCGCTGCCGTTGATCCCCAGTGCCTTCACGGATGCCCCCGTTTCCTTCGCTGCCGCGTCACGGTCACCCGCTTGCGATGATGACGATGAGGACTATGGCGAGTATCGTAAGTACTATGCCTGCCACCACGGCGGCGATCAGCCCCGCGTTCGATTTCTGATGCGACCGCCTGCTTTTCGGCATCACAGCCGTTTCCATGTCCTGGCCGGGCGGCGGTTGGTAGGCGGCCAGATCCTCGGGGCCGAAGAGCGCGAGCGAAGAGCTTGCCTGGGGGGCGGCACCGGGCTCCGGATCGGCATCGGCGACGGTGTCTCTCTGGTTCGAGACATCCACCTCGAGGCCGTCGCTCAGGTCCAGGTCGGCCAGGATGCTGCGCAGCTCGCGCTCATCTGCCGCCGAAGGGCCTGCGGGATTGAAACCCGCCGCCGAGATCGGATTCCCGTCCAGCAGGTTCTGTAGATCCTCTCCCAGAGTGGCGTAGTCCTGGTAGCGGTCCTCGGCGTTCTTCGCCATCATCTTGCCTATCACGTCCGTCAGTACGTCCGGAAGCGAAGGGCGGATCCGGGTCGGTGGAACCAGCCGGTCGGTCAGGTGCTTGGCGACCACGTCCATCGGGCCCTCTCCAGAGAAGGGCGGCTGTCCGGTGACCAGGTGATAGAACGTCGCGCCGAGGGAGTAGATGTCCGACCGCAGGTCGAGGCCGCTTGCGGAGCGTATCTGTTCCGGGCTCATGTAGCTGGGCGTGCCCACGGTGTGGAGTTCCTGCGTCAGTTCCACCACTCCCTTGACCGTCATCTTCGCCAGGCCCAGGTCGGTCACGCGCACGCGACCAGTGCTGTCGATCATCAGGTTGCTGGGCTTCACGTCGCGGTGGATCACGTCGCGGCTGGCCGCATAGCCCAGGCCCAGGGAAGACTGTCGCACGATCTCGACCGCTTCCTTCCAGTCCAGACCCTGGGGCTCCTCCTGCAGCTTTTCCAGGCAGTTCGGGCCGTCCACGTAGTCCATCACCATGTAGTGATAGCCCTGCTCGATGCCACAGTCTATCACGCGCACGATGTTCGGGTGGTCCAGCCGTGCGGCCATGCGCGCTTCCCGCAGAAAGCGTGCCGCGTAGCTCGGATTCTCGTCGGACAGCGGCTTGCGGAGCACCTTCACGGCAACCGGAATGCTGAGGCCCTCATGCCGGGCCAGCAGCACCACCGCCGTGGCGCCTTTCCCCAAGTGCTTGACAACGAGACACTTGCCGAATTTTCGCGGTAGCTTTTCGGCCATTGGAACACTCCGTCAGAGCCGCAGTATTATAGGGAAAGCCCTACCCCAAAACAAACCCACTCTTTACGCTTGACGGCATTTGTGGCAATCACCGTTTAGCAGATCCATTTCCCCACTCTTCCGGGGAGCTAGCCTGTGCGACCCGCGAGAGTTGCCGCTGGGCCGCTGTCACGGAGCTCTTCGAGCCGTGCAGCAGTAGAACGAGGACCGCCCGCTGGTCAATCGGACCTCTGATGCGGGCGGCGAAGCGCTGTTGCAGACCCTGACTGCGGCGTTCGCGTGCTTTTGACAGTTGTCGACTGGGAGTGCATAGTATCTATGTGGTGGTGCTTTCACCGCATGTTCAGGGGGCAGGCGGACGAGCATGGATCCTGAGAGACGTCCATTCGATGAGCGGCAGAAGCCGCGCTGGCGGCGGCTGCTGGCTCTGCCCGAGGGGAAGACGCTACTGGCCGGGGTGATCGTCACGCTTCTCTATCTGACGGCGGTCGGGCTGACGGCCATCTGGTCGGGCGACCTGGCGCAAGGCCTGTGGGGTATGACCGGCGCCCACGTGCTTGGGGGGCGGGCGTTGGGGATGTCCTGGGGTTACGCGGAGGGGATGCCGCACTGGCTCGTGATGGTGGCCAGCATGACCATCGAGACCTTCCTGGTTCTGCTTTTCTATCCGCTCTTCGTGTTCTCGTACAACAAACTCATCGTTATCGAGCAGTTGCGGGAGACCATGGAGCGCACTCACCGGGCGGCGGAGGCGCATCGGCAGAAGCTCCTCAAGTTCGGCGTACCGGGCCTGCTCTTGTTCGTGTGGTTCCCGTTCTGGCTGACGGGCCCGCTGGTCGGCTGCGTGATCGGATTCCTGATCGGTCTCCGCCCGCTCACCATACTGGCCGTCGTGCTCGCCGGCACCTACCTTGCCATTTTCTCCTGGGGGTTCGTACTCGAGCCGCTGAACCACTTTCTCATGGAGCGAGTGGGCTACTACGTTCCCTTCGTGCTGGTAGTGCTGGTGATTCTGGTGGCCGTCTCAATCCGCATTCGCTACGCTTTCGCGCACGAGCACGCCTCCGAGGCGAAGGATTAAGGGGCGGCGGCTTGCCCGCCCAGCGGCCATGCAGTATTCTCCCGGTGGTTCGAGTGCACTCAGGACGGAGGCGACCGGGCGATGATGAAAACAACGCTTTTCAGCGTAAGCTATGCCGGGCTCTGGGGCCAGCACGCCCTCGATGTCACGGATTTCATCCGGAAGGCGGCGGAGATCGGCTACGACGCTGTGGAACTGATGGGCAAGCGCCCGCACCTCTCGCCGTTGGACGCGACCGACGATTACCTTGACGAGGTTCGCGAGGCGGCGACCGAATGCGGCGTGGAGGTGGCGACCATCGCCGGCTATACCGACTTCACCTCCGGCAAATCGTCGGCCGAGGTGCCGTTCGTGGAGATGCAGGTGGACTACGTGCGGCGGCTGGCCGAGATGGGGCAGGCGCTGGGCGCGAAGAACATCCGCATCTTCACCGGCTACACCACCGACGAGACGGCGTATGGGCCGGACTGGCGCGTCTGCGTCGCCGCCGTGCGCGAATGCGCGGAGGTCGCCCAGCCGTACGGACTCAAAGTCGGCGTGCAGAACCACCACGACGTCGCCGTCGGATTCGGGAGCTACGTCGAGTTCCTTGACGAGGTCGACCACCCGAACTGCGCGGCGATGTACGATCCCTGGTCGGCGGCCCTACAGGGCTACGATTTGTATGAATGCGCCCGGGCGTTGGCGCCCCGTATGGTGCACACGACGTTGGCCGACTACGTGCGGCAGAAGCGGTTCGCTTACATGCCGGGTCTGGTGAACTACCGGCCGCTCCCGGAGATGGTGAGAGCCGTCCCGCTGGGAGAGGGCTTCATCGACCAGGGAGCTTTCCTGCGGGGCCTTAAGGATGGCGGGTTCTCCGGTTATGTGGCCTACGAGATGTGCTCGCCGCTTCGCGGCGGGGGCAGCGAGGAGAATCTGGACCGTTGCGCCTCGGCGAGCCTTGCGAAGATCCGCGAACTCACGGAGTGAGAGTCACAGGGATCGGGGTGAACATGGGCCTGTTCGGCTTGCCCGCAAAACGCATGGCGTGGCTCTGCCGCACTTTCAGCACCATGGCGGAAGCGGGCCTTCCCACGACGCGCGTGCTGGACGTGCTGGCCCAGCAGGTACCGGGCGCGCGGCTGGCCAGTGGGCTCAGGCGCGCGCGCCAGGCCGTGGACGCTGGCGCTACGCTGGCCGAAGCGCTTGAGCGCCAGCACCTTTTCCCGCGGCTCTTCCTCCAGCTTGTCGAGGTGGGCGAGGCCAGCGGCACGTTGGAACGCGCTACGGCCGAACTGGCGAGGTATTACGAGCTGCAGCAGCGGCTCTGGCACACGTTCCTCTCGCGAATCGCGCTGCCCGCCACGCAGTACGTTGTGGCGGTGGCCGTCATCGCCTTCGCTACCTATGTCATTAACTGGATCGGCGGCAGCCCCGGCGGTGCGGCGCCGATCCTGATGCTGGGATACGGGACCCCTGTGGCACTGGTCTGTGCGTATGTCTTCCTCGTGCGCCCCTTGGGGGGCACGCGCATAGCCCATGAGGTCCTGCTGCGTCTTCCCGTCGTCTCGGGGGTGGTTCGTTCGCTGGCGTTGGCGCGGTTCAGCCTGGTGATGTACCTGACGTTCGAGGCCGGCGTGCCGGTCAAGCAGGCGCTGACGCAGGCGTTCGAGGCAACGAACAACGGCGCCTTCGAGGCGCGCGGGATGTCGGCTGTGGAGGCCATAGACCGGCGGAAGACGCTGACGGAGGCGTTGCACGAGACAGGTCTGTTTCCCCGCGAGTATATGGATGTGGTAGAGATAGCCGAGGAGTCCGGCAAGCTGTCCGACCGGTTCGAGTGGCTGGCGGACCACCACGCCGAACGCGCGGAGTTCGCCCTGGGCCTGCTCATGGGAGCGCTGGCCAAGGCGATCTGGGTTGTGGTGGCCATCTTCATCATCATCTTCATTGTGCGGTTCTTCAGCATGTACGCCGGCGCCATCGAGGGTGCCGTGGGTTGAGTGTCGCGGCCGACGATACCTTGCGCCACCCGCCCGATGCAGGTAACCTATCCGGTCTAAACGAACGGGCGGGGGGCGACCTCCGCCCGGTTGCTACCGCGGGCAGACAGGGTTGGCATCCAAGATGATCGTAACGAAGAACATACTTGATCTGATCGGCAACACGCCCGTTATCCGGCTGGCCGGGGAGAGGGTGTACGCGAAGGCGGAATTCCTGAACCCCGGAGGCAGCATCAAGGACCGCGTGGCAGTGGCCATGATCGAGGGGGCCGAGCGCGACGGCCGCCTCAAGCCGGGCTACACCATCGTGGAGCCCAGCAGTGGCAACACGGGCATCGGGGTGGCCCTGGTGGGGCGGCTGAAGGGCTATCGGGTGCGAATCGTGATGCCCGAAGGCATGAGCGAAGAGCGCAAGAAGCTCATCCGCGCACTGGGGGGCGAGCTGGTTCTCACGCCCGACGACGAAGGGATCGCGGGGGCCGTCGGCCGGGCGCGCGAGATCGCCGAGGCCGCTGACGTCTTCATGCCGCAGCAGTTCGAGAACCCCGATAACCCGCGCTGCCACTACGAGACAACCGCGTCCGAGATCTGGCAGCAGATGGACGGCGATATCGCCTGCTTCGTCGCCGGCGTCGGCAGCGGAGGGACGCTCCAGGGCGTGGGCGCCTTCATCAAGGAGCGCCGACCGCACACTCTGATCGTCGCCGTCGAGCCGCGCAACGTCTCGGCCCTGTTGGGGCACGAGCCCGGCCTGCACCAGATCCAGGGCATCGGCGACGGCTTCGTGCCGGACGTGCTCGACGTGGAGATGGTGGACCGCGTCGTCGAGGTCAGTGACGACGATGCAATAGAGACGACCCGGCAGCTAGGCCGCGACCACGGATTGCTGGTTGGCATCTCGTCGGGAGCTAATGTCTGGGCGGCGCGCCGGCTTGCCGAATCGGTGGAGGGCAACATCGTTACCGTGCTGCCCGATCGCGCCGAACGCTACTTCAGCACCGCCTTGCTCTGAACGGACCGCACGCGGGCGTGCTTTGCCCGCCGACACGGTCGCTGTTATACTCGCCTTGAGGGACTCGCTTCCAGGCACACTGCTGCAACGGCGAGTGTCCGGCGAGAACGGATCAGCATCGAGGGCGCCCGCTGATGAGCCTTTCCGAGCCGAACATCGATCGCCTGTTGGCCGCGTTGCATCACGAGAAGGCGGACCGCGTGCCCAACCTGGAAGCCACCATCAATCCCCCGGCTTGTTCGCATCTGCTGGGACGACAGGTCGACCAGGGGCTCTGGGGGCTGCCGCCCGAAGACGCGGTGCGCATCGCTCAGCGCGCCGGGCAAGATACGGTATACTGCTCCCTGACGTGGGGCGTCGACCAGGCGTCGGTGCTCTCTCCGGCCGACGTCGAAGCCATAGAGCCGCCCGACCCGCAACTGGCCCGCCGGAAGCTCCAGACTTACCTGGACGCGGTCGAGGGCACCGGCGTGGGCGTATGCGCCCGCATCAGCGCCGGCCTCACGCTTGCCTACATGGCAATAGGACCGGTGCCGATCCAGTCCTTCATGCTGGAGCTATACGACCGCCCCGGGATGGTCCAGCGGCTCATGGATCTTTTCGTCGACTACCACGTTGCGCTGATCGACGCCATACGCGATATGCCCTTCCATCTCTACTACATCGGCGACGACGTCTCATCCACTCAAGGGTCGCTCATCAGCCCGGCGCACGTTGAACGGCTCTGGGCGCCGCGCACGGAACGGCTCGTTCGGGTGGCCCTGGAGACGGACCGTCCCGTCATCTTCCATTGCTGCGGCATGGTCACGCCGATCCTGCCCTATCTGGTGCGGTGGGGCGTCAACGCCGTTCACCCCATTCAGCCCGTCGCGAACGACATCTATGCGATTCACGAGGAGTACGGAGAGGCCATCACCTTGATCGGCAACATGGACGTGGCCGGCGTGCTCTCATTCGGCACTCCGAGAGAAGTACGCGAGGATACGCGCCTGCACATCGAGCGTTTGGCCGGCGCCGGAGGCTACGTCGTTTGCTCCAGCCACTCGATTATCGATTCCGTGCCGCCCGAGAACTACCTCGCGATGGTGGCCGCGGCAAGGGAGTTTGGCGCATACAACTGAGAGAGAGGTAGCCCTTCGGGAGCAAGAGAGAGATGACCGAACACTTCACCGGCCTGATCGCGCCGCCCTTCACCCCCATGCTGGCGGACGGTGCCGTCGATCTCGCCGGCATCGGAAAGCACGCCGCCTCGCTGTCTGCCAACGGGGTCGACGGCCTCTTCCTCTGCGGGTCGACCGGCGAGAGCATGTCGCTCTCCGTTGGCGAGCGGCTGGAGGTCGTTGCGCACTGGAAGCAAGTTGTGGGGGATGCCGTGCCCGTGATCGTGCACGTCGGTCACACCTGCGTGGAAGACGCGCGCCTGATGGCCGAGCACGCCCAGTCCGTCGGGACCGATGCCGTTGCCGCGATGGGGCCGTGCTTCTTCAAACCGGCCTGCGTGGCGGACCTGGTCGAGTTCTGTGCCGCAGTGGCCGCAGCGGCGCCCGACCTACCTTTCTACTACTATAACATCCCGCAGAGAACGGGCGTGCAGGCGGACATGGTGGAGTTCCTGCGCCTGGGACTGGATCGAATCCCAACGCTCGCCGGCATCAAGTATAGTGTGCCGAACCTGACCGAACTGGGTCGGTGCATGGCCTTCCAGAACGGGCGGTTCAATATACTCTACGGCTGCGACGACGTGCTGCTTTCCGGCTGGGCGTTCGGCGCTCGGGGCAGCATCGGCACGCTGTTCAACTTCGCGGCACCGGTGTTCCGGGAGCTGGTGAGTGCCTTCGAAGCCGGCGAAGTCGAGCGGGCGCAGCAGTGCCAGCGCCGCGTGACGGAGTTGATGGGCGTGCTGGGGGGCCGGGGATTAGGTGCCCTCAAGGCGATTATGAAGATGATAGGCGTTGACTGCGGTCCGCCCCGCCTGCCTCTGCGCGAGCTGTTGCCGGACGAGTACAGTGCGCTTGAGTCGGAACTTGGGGCGATCGGTTTCTTCGATTACTGCTCTCGCTCAGGCGTCTGACCGCCTGGCATTGAGCGCAGCAGATATGGAGGGTGTCCCATGCTCAGCCATCACCAACCACGCGGCGGAATCATCGTGATCTTCGGCGCCAGCGGCGACCTGACTCACCGCAAGCTCGCCCCGGCCCTCTATGACCTGGCGAGGGAGGGAGTCCTTCCGGAGAACACCGCCATACTGGGCTGCGGGCGCACGGAGCTGAGCGACGACGGTTTCCGCGACTACCTCAAGGAAGGCATCGGCCACTTCGCGTCCAAGCACCCCGTGGACTGGGACATCTGGGACGTGCTGGCGAAGAGGGTGTTCTATCAGAGGCTTCGCTACAGCGAGAGCGCCGATTTCGAGGATCTGGAGAGCCGGCTACAGGAGATCGATGAAAAGCACGGAACGGACGGGAACCGCATATTCTACATGGCGGTGCCGCCCTCCGTGGTGGGACCGATCCTGCGCAATCTTTCGGGGGTTGGCTCGCTCGAAAGGCGCCGGCCATGCCCGGACGAAGGTCGGTGCTACCTCCGCGTGGTGTTCGAGAAGCCATTCGGGCGCGACCTTGAATCGGCCACGGAACTCAACGACACGATCGAGGAGCTTCTGACCGAGTCGCAGGTGTTCCGCATGGATCATTACCTGGGCAAGGAAACCGTGCAGAACATCAGCGTTCTGCGCTTCGCGAACTCGATATTCGAGCACATCTGGCACTCGGACTCCGTCCGCAGCATTCAGGTGACCGTGGCCGAGACCATGGGCATGGAAGGGCGCGGCGAGTACTTCGACCAGACCGGCATCCTGCGCGACATCCTCCAGAACCACGTGCTGCAGCTACTCACCCTGGTAACGATGGAACCGCCCTCCTCTCTGAAGGCGGATGCGATCCGCGACGAGAAAGTCAAGGTGCTACAGTGCCTGCGGCGGCTGGAGGGCGCCGAAGTCAAGCGTTCCGTCGTCAGGGGCCAGTATGCGGCCGGGGAGATCAACGGGAAGCAGGTGCCCGCCTACCGGGACGAAGAGGGCGTGGCCGCCGGCTCCAACACGGAGACGTTCGTGGCGCTTCGCACCTACATCGACAACTGGCGCTGGTCGGGTGTGCCCGTTTTCCTCTGTGCCGGCAAGCGGCTTGCGGAACACCTGGCCGAGGTGTCCGTCGAGTTCAAGCCGGTGCCCGGCGTTCTGTTCGGGGCGATGGAAGGGGCGCAACTGAAGCCCAACAGACTGAAGCTCCGCATCCAGCCCGACGACAGCGTTTCCCTGCGCTTCGCCACCAAGGTCCCCGGCCTGGTGATGGAGCTGCGCAACGTCGAGATGGATTTCCCGTACGCGAGCGCCTTCCCCGCGGCATCGGCGGCGGCGTACTCGCGCCTGTTGCTGGAGGTGATGGCCGGCAACTCGGCCCTGTTCGCACGCCGAGACGAGGTGGAACTGGCATGGGAGTTCGCCATGGGCATACTCAATGCCTGGGAAGACGGCCCGGATCCGGACTTCCCCAACTACGCCCCCGGGACCTGGGGGCCGGTGTCCAGCGAGCTGTTCTTCACCGAGGACGTATCGTATGGCGAACTGGATTGAGGCTCCCAGCCGTTTCCGAGCATGGAGATAAGGTCTTGGTGGGCGGAAAGCGAGTTTTTGGGGGAGTCCGCCGCGGGGCGTTTGCCATCTGTCGGTTCCCGTGTAGAATGCGTGCATTCCTTGTCCTGGGAGCTCTCGGCCACCACTGAGGAGGATCCGTTGAGCAGCGAGCTGGCGATGTCGGTGCACGATAGCCGGGAAACGTCGATCCTGACCTTCCGGTCGGTCGTTTTCGGCTCTCTCATGTGCGTTCTGATTGGCATCATCGGCCCGTACTGGACTTTCTATCTGGGCACGTCCACGCTGTTCCTGGATTACAGCGTCGGCGGCGGCATCTTCCTGCTGTTCCTGCTCGTCTTGATCCTCAATGGTATTGTAGGACGGATCTACCGCCCGCTTGCCTTTCGACGGAACGAGATGGTGGTTGTGACGGCGATGATGCTCATAGCCGGTGCCATCACCACCATGGGCCTGGTGGGCTACCTGATCCCCAACATTACCGCTCCGTACTACCTCGCCACGGTGCACAATCAGTGGAACATCAAGCTCTGGCCACACCTGCCCAACTGGCTCTCGCCGCTGGACCCGGGCGGCAAGACCATCGCCATCACCAAGTTTTTCCAGGGCGTGGCCCCCGGGGATCCCATGCCATGGGAGCCCTGGGTGAAGCCGTTGCTGATCTGGTCCGTGTTTCTGTTCGGGCTCTATGCCTGCATGACGTCGCTGATGGCAATCATGCGCAAGCAGTGGGTGGACCACGAGCACCTGAGCTTCCCCATTGCGCAGGTGCCCGAGGAACTGTGCAACGCCGCCGTTTCGCCGTGGCGGAAGCCGTCCATCCTGGTCAGCGTCTTCTTCTGGGTGGGTTTTGCCATTCCGTTCGTTGTGGGCAGCATGACGGGCCTGCATCATTACTTCCCCACGGTGCCCACCATCACTCTGGCCAGGGCCGTGTCGGAGTTCGGGCCGATACCGCTTCAGGTGCGACTGAGTTTCGCCGTGCTCGGTTTCACGTTCCTGATCCCCAACCGCGTGGCCTTCAGTCTGTGGTTCCTGAACCTGCTTTCGTTCGCCGTGCGGTCGTACCTGGTTGCCTATAACCTGGACATGAAGGAGAATCTTGGTATCTACGGGGCGGCCGGATACCCGATCATGGCGCATCAGGGCATGGGCGCCATGCTGGTGTTCATCGGGGCGGGTCTCTGGTTCTCCCGCCAGCACCTGCGGCGGGTGTTTCTCTGCGCGATGGGCCGCGGACAGGCATCCTACGACGAGGGCGAGCCGGCCTCCTACCGATCCTCGCTGCTGCTTCTTCTGGTGGGTCTTGCCGTTATGGTGGTGTGGATCTGGCAGACGGGGCTTCCGCTGCATTACACCATCATCTTTGTGCTTGTGGCCCTGCTGATCTTCTACGGCCTGACCCGCGTGGTGGCGCAGTGCGGCGTGTCGGTCACTATTGCGCCCCTCATAGCGCCCAGCTTCATGACCAGCACTTTTGGGGCTGGCAACTTCTCGGCCGGCAGCCTGAGCGCCCTGTCGATGGCATGGGTCTGGTGCAGCGACATCCGCACGACGGTGATGAGTTCCGCCGCCCACGCCATGTACCTGGCCCGGCGTCGCGCGCACCACCTGGTCGTCATCCTGTTGCTGGCGGCGGGCATCACGGTGGCCGTGGCCAGCGCGTGGACAGTGCGACTGGGCTACCAGCACGGTGCCGCCAATCTGAGCAACTGGTTCTTCACCGCCGGCCCGCAGCGGCTCTTCGACTGGACGGTGCGGGAGATCGACAGCGGGCTGCCGCCGGATCCTCACGGCATGTTGTGGACGGGCGTGGGCGCGGGCATCATGCTGCTGCTTGTGCTGGCGCATCGCACACTGTTCTGGTGGCCCGTTCACCCGGTGGGCTTCATCATCTGCTCGGTGGGCTGGACGGACCGGCTATGGTTGACCATATTCATTGCGTGGCTGGCCAAACTGGCCGTGGTGCGGTTCGGCGGGGCGGGCATGTTCGGCAAGGCCAGGGAGTTGTTCCTGGGCATGATACTGGGGCAGTTTACGGTGGCCGGCACATGGGCCATCGTGGACACGATCACGGGAACGGTCGGCAACCAGATCTTCTGGATATGACACGGCCCACGGCGGCGCCTCAGGATTCCGCCGGCCGGACGACCAACACGGTGACGTTGTCCTCGCTGTCGGCCTTGAGCGCGGCATCCACCAGGGCGTTGCACACCCGCTCGACGCTTGCTTCGCCGCGCACGATCTCCCCGATCTTTTCTTCCCCGATCACGGAAGTCAGGCCGTCCGTGCACAGCAGCAGCACGTTACCCGGCGGGAAGGACGTTGTGCAGACGTGGGGTTCGGCGTTGCCGCCCATACCTACGTAGCGCGAGAGCCGGGCGCGCATCGGGTGGTGGGCGGCCTCTTCAGCCGTCAGGGCGCCCCTGCGCTCCAGCAATCCGGCCACGGAATGATCCCGAGAGAGGGTCTCAACGTCGTCCCTGCGGACCAGGTAGGCCATGCTGTCCCCCATGTTGGCGACGTGTACCGCGTCGTCGCGCACCAGGGCCATTACGACCGTAGCCCCCATGCGGCGCACGCCGGTCATCTGAGAGCTTTCTTCACGGATCTGATGATTGAGTTCCAGCACGGCGTCCCGCAATGCTGCTTCGAGCCGGGCCCGGTCGGGGTCTTGCAGGCGGCCCACATGCTCGGCGATGAGGCGAGGCGCCTTCTCCACGACCAGGGAGGCAGCTACCTCACCGGCCTGTTCGCCTCCCATTCCGTCCGAGACAACGAACAAACCGTCTTCCGGCAACGCAACGCAGGCATCCTCGTTGCCGTGGCCGCGGCGTCCGGCGTCCGTCGCCCATCCGGCTTGGAGACCGCCCGCCTCGAGTTGACCGCTGGTTCGTTCCTCCACGTAGCCCCCTCCATCAACCATAACACTCGACGGGCGCCCCCACGCCCTGATCCTCAGCGGCGGGGCGGCAGTTTCCCTCCCCTCGGGCGCCTGTCCGAGTTGCCATCGCGTCGGGCCGTCCAGCGCGCAGGACGCGGCCTGGCAGCTCCCTCATCCTCCTCCACCTCCTCCGGCTGCATCCCCTCCTCCTGCGGTTCCTCTTCGGAGGACGGCTCCTCTTCGCTCTCAGGGATCAGCTCAAGCTCTACCAGTAGGTCGTCCGCTTCGTCCTCCTCATTCTCGGGGATCAACTCCAACTCGACTTCACCCCCGCCGTCCTCCTCACCTTCGCCGACCAGTTCCAGTTCGATCTCGCCCTCGTCTGCGTCTTCCAGCAGGATGCCCTCGATCGCGAACTCGTCGGACTCCGCAGCCACCTCCGCCTCTTCCGGCGTTTCCGCCAGCGCGGAGAAGGTGCTCGGGGATCCTTCAGACGCATTCTCCAGAATCCCACGCATCTCCTCGACGATCTCGTCCATGCTGTCGGGGCGGTCGTCCGGGTCTTCGCGCATGCATCGGGAAAGCAGGTCGGCAAGCGGGCCCGGCATCAACGGAATCCCCTTCAAGGTGGGTCCCTTGCGCCGATAATACTCCAGGGCGACGGGCGCCTTTGGGCCCTGAGGCCAGGCGACCTTGCCCTCGAACATGTGCAGGATACTGAGAGCCCATCCCCAGATGTCCCAGGACATATCCGGCTCGCCGCCGGCCATCTGCTCCGGAGACGCATAGGCACGCGTCTTGGCCCCCTCCTGGGGGTACTTCCACATCTTCACGACGTTGGTCGAAGTAAGCAGCACATTCGCCGGTTTTACGTTGCCGTGAACCTGGTCCGCCCCGTGCAGCCACGCCAGCAGCCGGGCCAACTGAGCGGCTATGTCCAGCATGGGTGGCAGACTGTTGAGATAACCCTTGGCGATGGCACGGTCCCAGCAGACTCCCTGCGCGTCCGGCATCACCAGGAACGGCACGCCCTCCGCTGCATCCATCCGAGTGCACGGCAGCATGTTTGGGTGGGCGGGCATGCTCAGCGCTGTCTTGGCATACTCGTTGAACCACTGCCGACCTCCCGCCGTGCTGAGCACGCGCGGACTCGGCCGAGTTACAAGTTGAAGCTCCCCCCGGAAAACGTCCTGCACGCGATGCAGGTGACACGAGCCCGCCGGCTGCAGGCACTCCTTGACCCGGTACCGGTGCGCCAGCAGCTGCTCGGCCTGCCACAACTTCCCGCCCGTCTCGCCCTTCGGTGTCGATTCCATGCGTGTGGCCCCGTGCTCAGTGCATTGTAGGAGAATCGAGCGGCATTATAGGTGATGCGGCAGGACATGTAAAGGCTTTGGGCGGAGCGACTTCGGGGCGGATTCGGGGCGCAGACGGTGTTTGACAGCACGCGCTTGCTGCATCTATAAAAGGAGACTCCTGTTGACGCGAGACCGACCGGAAGCCAGACCATGTCCACAGAAACATCGGGCCAGAATTCCCCGCGCGTCTTCCCGCGTTTCCGCCGCCTGTGCCCCATGCTGGTGGGGGCTTGCATACTGCTGTACGCACTGGGGGTGAACGCGCGCTGGCGATACCAGCCAGACAGTGCTTTGTACATGGGGCTTGCCCGGTCGCTGGCGGAGAGAGGCGAGTACACGTTCAATTCCCACGTCCATACCCTGGCGCTCCCGGGATTCCCGGCCATGTTGGCCGGTCTCAACGTTCTGACCGGCGAGAGCTTCCTCGCCATGAACGTTCTGGTGTCTGTCTGCGGTTTGGGTTGCGTCGCGCTGGCCTGCTTGATCTTCCGGCGGCTGGAACTCCCTTTTCTACCGACGCTGGCCTGTGCGCTGCTTTTCGGGGTGTCCCGCACGCTCTATTACTACTCGACACACATCATGACCGACGTGCCGTTCACCTTCCTGGTGCTTGCGGCGCTGTACTGCGGGATCCGTGCTGCGGATGAGGACTGGAGCTGGGGATGGTGGACGGGGGCCTCAGCGGCGGCGCTTGCGGCCACGGTTGTACGCCCCTTCGGCCCGGCGGCGGTCATAGCTCTGCTGGCGGGGCTCTGGCTGCGAAAGGGGGTGCACGGCGACTGGAAGCCGCGCCTGGGCAAGACGGTGCTGCTCTTGCTGCCTCTGACCGTGCTGTGCGTGCTGTGGATCCTGCATTGCCGGTCCGTGTCCACGCCGCTCGCCCGGAACTACGCGGACCTGGCGATCGGGCGCCGCCACCTGGCGTTGCGGTTGCCCTTGAAGGCGCTCGAACAGGTGGTGCCCCTGCTGCAGGCGGTTCCGGACGCGCTTCTGGGCGTGCGGATAGGGGACAGCGTGGACGCAGTGCTGGGCGTCCTCCTGCTGGCTGCTGCAGCGGTCGGGATGGTCCGCCGCGCGGCCGACCGAAAGGTATTGCTGGCCGTCTATGTGGTGGTTTACATGGGTGGAGTCCTGTTGGGCGCGCCGGGACGACGTTACATTCTGCCGGCGCTGCCGATCCTGATATACTTTATCGTCAGTGGCTTGGGCATGGCGGGCGCTTGGCTGCAGGCCAGGGAAGGTTCGTGGTCGGCCGGGCGCGTCCGAAAGGTCGCCTATGTGCTGCTGGGCATGGCGCTGCTGACGAACGTGGGCTCCAATTACCTGGTCGGAGGAGAGCCCTCTC
>CAZZNQ010000010.1:0-65797 GCA_964655775.1 uncultured candidatus Brocadiaceae bacterium
ACCGCTCAGGCGGTTCTCCGGCAAGGCGAGCCTGGCGGACGAGGTCGCCGGCGCCGGGGCCGATCCCTACGCTGCGTTGCCGGCCGGAGAATAGGCATCCCTACTGACCGGTCGGCCGCCGGCGGATGAAACAGGAGGAGGACCGTGTCGAAAAGATGGCTGATCGGCCTGGCAGTGCTGGGTATCTGTGCACTGGGCGGTGTGACCGTGCTCCTTCGGCTGGGCTCTACCACTTCCCGAGGCTCTACGGCTGAGACGCGTCCTTCCACGTACACCATCGCCGATCCCACGGGTGACTGGGGCTATCCCACCCCCTACGGCATGTATGCGCGCGGGCCGGGATACGTCCGGATGAGCTTCGTCTTCGACACGCTGGTGTGGAAAGACGAGAACGGTCTTACGGGAGCGCTGGCGGAGCAGTGGGATTACAATGAGGCAGAGAGCACATACACGTTAGTTCTCCGGGATCGCCTCAGGTGGCATGACGGGCAGGAGCTCACCGCCGATGACGTGGTCTTCACTTTCGACTACGTGCGGGGGCATCCATGGCCCTGGATGAAGTCCGGCGTAGTGAAGGACGCCACGGCAGTCGACCGCAAGACCGTGAAGATCGCGCTCACCGAGCCGTACGCCCCGTTCCTGACCAACATCGCCGGGACACTGCCGATCCTGCCGGCGCACATATGGGAGGACGTGCAAGACCCCGAGCAGTTCCGAGGAGACGAGGCGCTGGTGGGCAGCGGCCCGTACCGGCTGCTCGACTACAGCCCGGCTCACGGCACCTACCTCTACGGCGCGTGGGACGGATACTACCTGGCCAAGCCCGCAGTGGAGAGGATCCGCTTCGTCAAGTACAGCGAGGAGATGACGCCGACGGCGTTGCAGACCGGGGAGGTGAACGCCGGGGGCGTTCCGCCAGAGGCCGTAGCCGGGCTAAAGGCAGCGGGCCTGCACCTAGAAACCCAGCCGCCCGAGTGGGCGGCGAAGCTGATGATAAACCACAGGAAGCCCCCTCTATCAAACAAGAAGCTCAGGCAAGCGCTGGCGTATGCGATTGACCGGGAACGACTGGTCCAGATCGTGTGCCGAGGGCACGGCATTCCCGGAAGCATCGGCCTCGTCCCACCGACCAATGCCTTCTGGCACAACCCACAAGCGGAGCAATACGAACACGACCCGGGCAAGGCTCAGGAACTCCTCCGGAATCTGGGCTACAAACAGGACCAGGATGGTTTCTTCCACAAAGACGGCCAGAGGCTGGAGTTCGAACTCCTCGTCTCTCCCGGGCGGCAGGACTTCGGCAGGATGGCCGAAGTGCTGAAACGACAGTTTGCAGAGGCGGGCATCGCTGTGCGGACGCGCGGGGTGGAGGCCAAGACGCTGGACGCGATGGTCGAGGGCTGGCGGTTCGACCTAGCCCTGAGCGGACACGGAGGCCTGGGCGGGGACCCGGAGATCCTCAACACCGTAATCGCGGGCGCGGGCTTCAACAGCGCCAGGTATGAGGCAAACGCTGAACTCCTGGAGCTTCTTGACATGCAGCTTCGGCAGACCGACCCCGACCAGCGGCGCCGCACGGTATGGGAGGTCCAGCGCGTTTACGCCGAAGAGATGCCAGCCATCACGCTGTACCACCCCGCGGCCTACTGGGCCCATGAGGGCACAGTGGAGATTGCCTATACTCCGGGTGGGCTCGCGCACGGCATCCCCATTCCGCTGAACAGACTGTCCTTCGTCAGAGGCCAAAGCGAATGAAAGGGCGGCTGCTCGATTACGCCATCGCTTTCCTCGTAATTCTGTGCCTGAACTTTGCCCTCCCGCGGCTGATGCCCGGAGATCCCCTCAGTGCCATTTACGGGGAGGAGGCCATGCTCCAGATGGGCCCAGAGATGATGGCCAGGCTCACGGAGCGCCTCGAGCTGGATCAGCCGGCCTGGAAGCAGTTCACCGCGTACCTGGCACGTCTGGCCCGGGGCGACCTGGGCTACTCGTTCTACCACAAGGCGCCTGTCGTGCGCGTTATTCTCTCCTACCTGCCCTGGACGCTGCTGTTGGTGGGCAGCGCCTTTCTTCTGGCCACCGGGCTGGGCGTGATCGCGGGGATCGAGTCGGGTTGGCGCCGCGGGGGCATCGTGGACCGCGGACTACTGATTTCGCTTATGTCTATGTCCGGGTTCCCCAGCTTCTTCATCGGAGCCGTTCTGCTCCTGTTCTTCGGAGCTTTCTTGCAGGTCCTGCCGCTCCAGGGCGCCATGACGCCGTATTCGGGCCTGACGGGAATCCGGCTGATCTGGGACGTGCTGAGGCATCTCGCCCTGCCTTTGCTCGCACTGGTCCTCGTGTTCCTGCCCGGAACGTACCTGCTCACGCGGAACTCCTTGATCGGCGTCGTCGCTGAACCCTATGTCCTGACCGCTCATGCCAAGGGGCTGAGCGACAAAAAGGTGCGCTACCATCACGCCGCCCGCAACTCTCTGCTACCCGTGGTGACGGCAACCGGGATCATGATGGCTACCCGCGTGGTGACGGGCGCCTTGTTCATCGAGGTCGTGTTCTCCTACCCCGGCATGGGCAGCCTGATCCGTCAGGCCCTGTCGAACCGGGACTACCCGGTGCTCCAGGGGACGTTGCTGATAACGGCGGTGTTGGTCCTCGGTGTCAACCTGACCGTGGACCTGCTCTACGCGAAGCTCGACCCGAGGGTGAGCCATGCACGTTGATTACGCCAGAGACGTGCTGCGCAGCGGCATGGGCAAGGCAGGGGTGTGCCTGCTGGCCCTGGTTGCACTCCTTGCGGCGCTAGGGCCGCCACTGTCCCCGGACCCGGCGCGGGAGACGGTGAACGTGCTGCAAGCGCCATCGGGGGAGCATCTGCTCGGCACCAACGAGGTGGGGCAGGACGTCTGGGCGCGACTGGCTTCCGGAGCCAGGACGTCGGCCCTGGTAGCGGTTGGCGCGGGCGCGCTCTCAACGCTTCTGAGCGCCCTGGTGGGCATCTCGGCCGGGCTTGCAGGCGGCGGACTCTACGATCGGGCAGCCATGCGGATCGTGGATGCGCTGCTGGTCGTGCCTGCGCTTGTCATGCTCATCCTGCTGTCCGCCTTCTTGCAGCCCGGGCTTCCGGGGCTGATCCTCCTGATCTCGCTGCTGCACTGGCAGGGAGGAGCCCGCGTGCTGCGCTCGCAGACGCTCTCTCTGAAAGAGCGCCCTCACGTGTTCGCCTCTCGGGCCTTCGGCGCCGGGCCGGGGCATGTTGCTCTGCGTCACATCCTGCCTGACCTCGGCCCGCTGCTGGTCGTGTCTTTCATCCATCGGGCACGGGCGGCGGTCTTCATGGAAGCCGGACTGGCCTTCATCGGCATAACCGACCCCGGCATGGTGAGCTGGGGGACGATGATCCGCAATGCGCTGGGCTTTTACTACACCGCCGCCTGGAGCTGGTGGCTGCTGCCGCCCGGCCTGTGCCTATCGTTGCTGATCCTGTCGTTCCTGTTCCTCGGACACTCGTTGGAAGTAGTCATGGAGCCTCGGCTGAAAGATGCTTAGCATTGTCGATCTGAGAGTAAGCTATGGCGACGGAGAGGTCCTGCGGGGCATCGACCTGCAGGTGCCCAGGGGAGAAACACTCGCGGTGGTCGGCGAGTCCGGCACGGGCAAGACAACGCTCGGCCTGAGCCTCATGGGACTGGTGAAAGAGCGCTCGAAGGCGGCCAGCGTCCGTGGCCGGATCCTCCTGGACGGCACGGACATTGCCCGGCTTGGGCGCGATCAGCTTCGCGAGGTCCGGTGGACCAGGATCTCCATGGTCTTTCAGAACACCGATGACGCGCTCAATCCCGTCCACACCGTGCTGGCTCAGGTGCGAGAGCCACTGGTGGAGCACGGCATCTGCAGGGGCGAGAGAGCCGACCGCAGGGCTCGGGAAATGCTGGAGACGACGGGCTTGGCCGAGACCAGGTTCAACGCCTACCCCCACCAGCTCAGCATCGGCGAGAAGCAGCGCGTGCTGATTGCGATGGCGCTGGTGTGCGACCCGGACGTCGTCATCCTCGACGAGCCCACCTCGTCCCTGGACGCGATCTCGAAAGCGGCCGTGAATGACATGCTGCGGGAGCTGTGCCGGAACAAGGTCTGCCTGGTCATCACGCACGACCTCGGGGCCGCTGCCGCCTTGGCCGATCGCGTCGCAGTGCTCTGCGGCGGGCGCATCGTGGAGATCGCTCCGACGCGGGCCGCGTTCACGGACCCCAGACATCCCTATTCGCGCGGCCTCATTCGGTGCTACCCGGACATGAACCGGAGCAAGGATCTCCAGGGCATCAGGGGACGGGCGTCGTTCGTGGCGCGGGGATGCCCCTTCTTCGGCCGCTGCACGCAGGCCATCGAGATCTGCGGGCAAGAGACCCCGCAACTGTGCCAAATCGCCGGCAGGCTCCTGGCCTGCCACCGGGGAGGCATCATTCCCCTGCTGACCGTGATGAGGTTGTCGAAGTCCTTCAACGGTCGGCGCGTTCTGAGCGACGTGGACCTCACGGTCTTCGAAGGCGAGACGCTGGCCCTGGTGGGCGAGAGCGGGGCCGGCAAGACCACGCTGGCGAAATGCCTGGCCGGACTGCTGGAGCCCGACGCCGGCAAAGTGTACCTTGAGGGCGCAAGGGCCGAGAGAAAGGACAGGGACTACTACCGAAGGGTCCAAATGATCTTCCAGAATCCCAGGGAAGCCGTCTCGCACCGCATGGACGTTTTCAAAGCTGTGCGGGAGCCCCTCGACGTGCAGAATATCGGATCGGCCGCAGAACGGAAGCAAAGGGTCAGAGCCGCACTACGGGATGCCGAGTTACCTGACGATGACGCTTTCCTGCACCGTCATCCGCATCACCTCAGCGGCGGTGAGATACAGCGCGTCGTGATAGCGCGCGCCCTTGTGCTGGAGCCCGAAGTGTTGATCGCCGATGAACCGACCTCGTCCCTCGATGCCAGCGTGCAGGCGAAGATCATCAAGCTGCTCAACACCCTCCAGGAACGCCGAGGGTTGAGTATGCTCCTGATCACGCACAACATTGCTCTGGCGCGGAAGGCGAGCGACCGAATAGCGGTAATGCGCGAGGGGCGAATCGTCGAAACAGGTCCCACGGGCGGCGTGCTGTCGCGTGCATCAAATGGGTACACCGAAACACTCGTCAGGTCCGCGCCCCACCTCTGGTTGGCCGATGCCCCTTCAGGCGAGGGATGCGGCGTCGATTGAAGCGACTGATGGGGACATGGTGTAGCGGCCGATTCCTCTGCGTTCGGCACCTGGCACAATGGCAGCGCGTGTTCAGGCCGTTCGTTCCATGAACTTGCCGCTGGCCGTTGCCTTCACCTGACCTCCCTGGACCAACTCCGCCTGCATCCCGTACAGAGCCTTGTGCGGTCGTGACATCCATGCCCGTGCGGTCAGGTGGCTGCCTACCTTTATGGGAGAGCGAAAGCGTAAGGTCAGCTCCGCCGTGAACGCTGCCACGCCGTGTGCGAACAAGCAATTGGTCATCGCCGCGTCCAACAGGGCCGCCGCGATGCCGCCGTGGAGGATGTCGCTACACCCCTGGTGGGCGGCCCTGCAGTCGAAGCGCGCTTCGACGCTGCCGTCATCCCGAAGCTCGAAGCAAAGGCCGAGTCCGGCTTCGTGCACCCGGCCGCACACTACACACCAAGGGCGTGCGTGGTGACGGGTCTGATCGAGGACTTCTTGGGCGGGTTCGGTGATCGCAGGCACTCTGCCTTGCTTTCGGCTTACAGCTCGAACAACCCGCGGCGACATGTGAAGTGCTCCCCCTCAGCATGAACACGCTGCCAGGTATTGCCCGGCTCTGTGCGCCCTCATGCGTCAGGGCTGTATGAGGTACTCAGCAATGGCGCGATACAGCGTGATGACCGCCAGGATGGCGCAGTGCCGGCTGCCCTCGGGCAGATTACGTCGTAACGTGGCGCCAATGCGACGTAACATGTCACGCATCGCCGTCCGTTTTCTATGTCGGCACCGGTGAGCAACACACGAACCTGGACGCTCACATGCTCACGATCACCTCCCAGCCCCGTCCAGATGGCCGCCACTCGGCCTTGCTGACCATGCTATGCTGCTGAGGCTGTCTTCCAGGCGCCACCGGACGTAGGCTCGTAATGTATTGTCAGACTTACGCATCAGCCCACTGGCGCTCCCCGCGCGCCAACCCGACTTGAGTCGGGAGGCCGGGCAAGATATCCTATGAACGTGCTTGCGCAGGCGTACGCCCTGCACATGCCGGTTCCCCTTGTGAAAAGAGCGGACTCATGGCGAAGCAGAAGAACGGTTTCGACGTCCGGACGCTGGAGAACTGGCTCTGGGACGCCGCCTGCAAGATCCGTGGGCCGGTCGACGCGCCGAAGTACAAGGACTACATTCTGCCCCTCATCTTCCTGAAGCGCCTGTCAAACGTCTTCGAGGACGAGTTGGACCGCCTGGCCGCCGACTACGGTAGCCGCAACATCGCCGAGAATCTGCTGGCTGAGGACCACGGCCTCGTCCGCTTCTACCTGCCTGAGGATAGCCGCTGGGCCGGCATTGCCGCCCAGACGACCGGGATCGGGGAGTACCTGACTGACGCAGTGCGAGCCATCGCGCGCGAGAACCCCCGCCTCCAGGGAGTCGTGGACATCGCCGACTTCAACGCCACCACGGCCGGCCAGCGCATCATCAGCGACGAGAAGCTGAAGGCCCTCGTGGACACCCTGGGCCGGCATAGGCTGGGGCTGAACGACGTCGAGCCGGACATCCTTGGCCGGGCGTACGAGTACCTGCTCCGGAAGTTCGCGGAGGGTTCCGGACAGAGCGCGGGCGAGTTCTACACGCCCCGCGAGGTAGCCGTCTTGATCAGCAGGCTCCTTGAGCCTGAGCCGGGCGCCGAAGTCTACGACCCCTGCTGCGGCTCGGGTGGCCTGCTCATCAAGTGCTACCTGCGGCTGAGAGAGTGCTGCGGCGACGACCCGTCCGTTGCTCCCTTGCGGTTCTATGGTCAGGAGATCCTGCACTCCACGTTCGCCATGGCCAAGATGAACGCCTTCATCCACGACATGGAGGCACAGATCGCTCTCGGAGACACGATGAACCGCCCCGCGTTCCTGAACGACGATGGCTCGCTGCGCCGGTTCGACCTTGTGGCGGCCAATCCGATGTGGAACCAGGACTTCGCCCAGGATACGTACGAGAATGACCCCTACGACCGATTCGGTCTCGGCTACCCGCCCTCGAGCAGCGGCAACTGAGGGCGGCTCCCTGCCCCGCCGCGAGCTTGCCGCATTTGCCCGCCGCCCCCCGCTTGAGAACCGCCCCCGCATTCCGTATCATCCTGTCACGTTCCGGCACGTTGGGGCAGCCGGCGCCAACTGGTGTCGGCACCTCTTGTGTCTGGTCCCGAAGTGCACCAGGGAGAACAGGCAGGGAATCCAACATGGCCAAAGCGAAGACGAAGAAGCAATCCGGGCCGGCCCAGCACAGCAACGGCCCCGACCTTGAGGTACGGCGCGACGAAGCCAAGGGCACCATATGGAGCCACGTTCGCCAGAAGTGGCTTGTCGAAACGCCAGAAGAGCGCGTCCGCCAAGAGTTCCTGCCCGTGCTGGTGGGGGAGTATGGCTTCGCCCTGGAACAGATTGACGAAGAGCTTGAGCTTACGGGGCGGGGCGCCGGACAGGCCCGAGCGGACTTCGTTATCTGGCGCACCGTCGAAGAGCGGCAACACGACCGGCCGCCCCTTATCATCGTCGAATGCAAGTCGGACAACGTGACGATCCGCCCGGCCGATTACTTCCAGGGCGACAACTACGCCCGCATTGTCGATGCTCGCTTTGTTGTTACCCACAACAGCAAGGAAACCCGCTTCTGGCGCGTCCGCAAGGACCGGATGCCGGGCTACCTGGAAGAGATCGAGAACATCCCCCACGCCGACGCGAGCGATAAGGAAATCGAGGAACTGCTTTCGCGCCTCAAGACGTTCAAGGAAGACGAATTCGCCGACCTGCTCCATACGTGCCACAACGTGATCCGCAACCGCGAGAAGCG
Source organism: uncultured candidatus Brocadiaceae bacterium (assembly GCA_964655775.1). GTDB lineage: Bacteria > Planctomycetota > Brocadiia > SM23-32 > SM23-32 > CAZZNQ01. The sequence goes on from CAZZNQ010000010.1 coordinate 8,078, forward strand.
CGACCCCGTGGCGGCCTTCGACGAAATCGCCAAGATTCTGTTCGTCAAGGTCTACGTCGAACGCGAACTGAAGCGCAAGCGCCGCCGGCAGAACCTGTTCACGGCCGATTACCTGGAACAGCAGCCTGGCGATAATCCCTTGGAAGACCTGTTCCAGAAGACGAAGGCCCACTACGCCGATGATCAAATCTTCGAACCCGACGAACGGCTGAACCTGAAGCCGGCGACGGGGCTGGAAATCGTCCGCCTGCTGGAACGCTACAACCTGTTCGACACGAGCGAAGACATAAAGGGCATCGCCTTCGAACGGTTCCTGGGCAAGACCTTCCGGGGCGAAATCGGGCAGTTCTTTACGCCCCGCCCCATTGTGGAATTCATGGTCCGCATGGTGGCCCCCCAGGAAGGCGAAGTGATTTGCGATCCCGCGAGCGGTTCCGGCGGCTTCCTGATTCGCTTCTTCGAGATCGTTCGCGAGCGGATTCTTGCCGATGCCGACCGTCAGTATCAGCAATTCAAGGCAAACCTGGAGGCGAAGGCCGGTTCTGAGAAGGACAGGGCCGAACGGCTGCTGGACAAATACGAGGAAATCCAGCAGTCCATTCGGCAGGACGCGGAGGGCTCCCGCCTGTGGAACCTGGCCAACCGCTGCATTTACGGCACGGACGCCAACGACCGCATGGCCCGCACAAGCAAGATGAACATGATTATGCACGGCGACGGGCACGGCGGCGTTCACCACCACGACGGCTTCCTGAACGTGAACGGAATCTTCGAAGGGCGGTTCGACATTATCCTGACCAATCCCCCCTTCGGCGCGAACGTTGAACCGTCTGACAAGGTTCTCAAGGCGCAAACCGAGGTCCCCCCGGCTGAGGAACGCCAGTATGTCGAGCAGTTCGGGGACCTGTACAAGCAGGCCATGCAGCGCACGCGCGCCGCCATCGGCAAACCCATCGCGTCCCTGTTTGAACTGCCGAAGGGCAAGAAGTCGAAGACGAAGACGGAAATCCTGTTCATTGAACGGTGCCTGGAGCTGCTGAGGCCCGGCGGGCGGTTGGGCATCGTCCTGCCCGAAGGTGTGCTCAACAACCCGTCCTTGGCCTACGTGCGTGAGTTCTGCGAAGACCGCGCTTTCATCCGGGCCGTGGTGAGCCTACCACAAGAAACATTCTATTCGTCCGGCGCGACGGTCAAAGCTTCACTGCTGTTCATGCAGAAGTTCACCGAGGAAGAGAAGGCCGACTTCGAGGCGAAGAAGGCCGCCGCCGATGCCGAAGTCCGCGAGATGTACGCGCCTGAACTTGCCGCCGAAGACGAGAGGCTCAACCAAGCGATTGAGCAGGCGAAGAAGGACAAGGACGCCGACCGGCGCAAGGAGCCTCAGGCGGAGCTTCGCCAGTACAGACGGGACATGGAAGACAAGATTCAAACCGAGGCGCGGGCGCTGCTGAAAGAGCGCTTCGCCTACCCGGTCTTCCTGTACGAAGCCGAGCACGTCGGCATTACGGCCACGGGTGAGCCGGATACGACGGAGTTGTACGAAGACGCGACGTTGGGCTTGCCGGCGGGCATGAAATCGGGTGCTACGGCGCTCGTGCTGTACCGCGCCTTCCGCACAAGTCCGCAACCCTTCTTGGAAACTGCCGAAGTGGACGGCGAGCGGAAAGTATTTGCAGTACCCTTTGGTGAACTTGACCGCTGGAACGTGTTGTCCTTCTTCAAAGTGAATTGGAAGTGGCCGCCGGACCTGATAAGGCCCCTGTCGGCCGCCCTACAACGCCGATTCGATGTTGTTGACCGCGCCGAGGCAAAGTTTGCGGAGCTGCAATTGGTGACGCTGCATTTCGACGGCGAAATGCAGCCGCGCGACACAAAGGGTAAGACCACCTTCAAGGGCAAGCTCTTTGAGGCCGTCGCGGGCGACGTGGTGTACTCCAAGATTGACGTGCGCAACGGCGCTATCGGCGTGGTGCCGCCCGAAATGCCCCATGTGGCGGTCAGCAGCGAATATCCCGTGTATCGTGTTCGCCCGGAAGTAGCCTTGCCGGAGTACGTCAAGCTCACTCTTGTCCAAGACAACCTTAGACAGAAGGCCTCCGGTCTTGGGAGAATGCCATGATCTCACGTGACAAGGCGCGGCGCTCGAACGCCGCCACTTCCCTCAACCGGAGGCGATACGATGATACGAGTCGGAAGCATGTTTTCGCAAGTCCTGCAGTTGATCGACCGCGACCGCTTCGCTCGGGCTGTCCGGAGGCATCAGGCGGAATACGGTGCGAAGGGCTTTCGCTGCTGGGACCAGTTCGTGGCCATGTTGTTCTGCCACATGGCGGGCGCGAACTCGTTGCGCGAAATCTGCGGGGGGCTGGCCACGGCGCTGGGCAAGCTGACGCACCTGGGGCTGAAGGGTGCGCCGAAGCGCTCGACGCTCTCCTACGCGAACAACCATCGCCCATGGCAACTGTTCGAGACGGTCTTCTTCGACTTGCTGCTGAAGTGCCAGGATATGGCCGCCTTCCAGGGACGGCGATTCCGCTTCAAGAACCCCCTCCGGTCGCTGGATTCGACGACCATCGACCTGTGCGCCGAGGTCTTCGACTGGGCCAGGTTCCGGCGCACGAAGGGCGCGGTGAAGCTCCACCTGCAGCTCGACCACCAGGGCTGCCTGCCGTGCTGGGCGCTGGTGACCGACGGCAAGAGCCACGACGTGAAGGTCGCTCAGAGTCTCTCCTTTGCCCCTGGGACGATTGTGGCCGTGGACCGAGGATATGTGGACTACGGCCTCTTCGCACGGTGGACGAAGGAGGGCACCTTCTTCGTGACGCGGAAGAAAGGCAACATGGCCTGCCGGGCCGTCGAGTCGAGGCTCTTCCCGAGGGGTGGAGACGTGCTGTGGGACGAGACGGTCGTCTTGACGGGCAACGCCTCTCAGGAGAGGGGCCCTCACGCCTTGCGCGTTCTCGGCGTCTGGGACTCGCAGAAGCGGCGCGTCGTGGAGTTCGTCACGAACATCTTTCATCTGGCCGCGAGCACCGTGGCCGCGATCTACAGGGAACGCTGGCAGATCGAGCTTCTCTTCAAGGCACTCAAGCAGAACCTGAAGGTCAAGACCTTCGTCGGGACGACCGAAAATGCGGTCAAGACGCAGATTTGGACAGCACTGATCGCGATGCTGCTGCTGAAGTACATGCAGATAAGATCGAAGCGCGACTGGTCGCTCTCGAACCTGGCCGCGCTGCTGCGGCTGAACCTGCTGACGTACCGCGATTTGTGGGTGTGGCTGGAATTCCCCTTCGAAACGCCGGTGGAGGAGCCACCGCCGAAACAGCTGTCGCTGTTTCCGATGTGATTTGGACAGCAAGAGGGGGAGACCTCGATTCTGCGGCCGCACAAACCCGTCCGAAACACGCCTTTGAGGCCCCGAAAGGAGGGGCAATTCAGGAAATCGGGATTATCTTGGACAGCAGTGCGTCAAGCTACTGTTCCGCACGAAGGCTTTCCGACGCCAGATCAACAGCATGATTAGCGGGGCGAGCGGCCGGAAGCGCGTGCAACCGTCCGACCTGGAAGAAATCAAAGTGCCCCTTCCGCCTTTGCCTGTCCAGCGCGCTATTGTGCGCCCTTGGCAGGATGCCCAAGCGGAAGTCATTGCCGCCAAGACCAAGCTTGCGAACGTGGGCAAGGAATTGGAGGCGCTGATTCGTGGCACGCGGCCGGTGAAGGGGCCGAGCGCATGAGCATGAGCAAGAACAGAATGGGGAAGGGTTGCCGCCCGAGCAAGAAGGAGGCGCGCGAGACAGCGCGCCTGAGCGCGACCCCGAGACGGGGGAGTACGACGTGGGCAGCATCCGCTCAACCGACTGGCACTCTGACCAGATCGTCTACCGCCTCTACGGCCTGAGCGAGGGCGAGACCCGCATCGTGGAGGGCTTCGAGCCGGCCGTAGCCAGCAGGTGAGTGCCGGCCGGCGGGCTGATTTCCCTCAAGAGGCAGATTTGAGCCTGCGAATCTGTCTTTGACTCCCTCCAGCCTTTCTCTTTCGGCAAGCCCCGCCGGTGCGTATGATGTGTGGAGCGCCGTGCGAGGCTACGGAGTGCACCCGGAAGAGCGGTATCCCGGCCGCCTGCCCCGCCCGTCTTTTCTGCCGGGACCGGATACGGGAGCCGGAAATGCCGTCAGACTGGTCTGAGCATCCCCCCAGTAAGCGCCTTCTGGCCGCCGGTGAGCCGCCAGAGCTGAACGACAAGGAGCTGGCGCTCCTGGAAGCCTGCCTTAAGCAGCCTCTTCAGCTATCGCGCATCCAGCGGGAGAAAAGGCAGACCGGCAGGTCCGAATACCAGGAGGGTCGTAACAGGCTCAGATTGATCCTGGACTACAACAGGAACCTCCGGGCCGCCGACTCGAACAAGAACACTGCTGGCTCGGGCGGGCCGCAGACCGGCCAGGGGGTCAAGGAACCGCGCCCTGGGCGCGCGGAGTACAACGTCAAGGCGCGCGAGTATCTCAAGGAACACCCGCTCGCTACAGCTCGCAATCTGGCCGCCGCCATAGGCTGCGGGCTGGGCACTGTGCCGAAGCTTCCTGCATGGCAGGCCGTGATAGGGGAACGCCGCAAGGGGCGCATGCCCAAGTGCGTAACTCTCACCGACAAACTGGGGGCCACTGTCGGCGAAGAAGACGCCGAGCTGCAGCGGCTGTTGAGGGAGCAGGAAACGGACCGCCGCGAGACGGGTCACGGTTACGAAGACGACGAAGAAGCTCCCCGCCACAGGTTCTCCCCCCGCAAGAAGCCGTGATTGCTGCGGCTTGTTCATGATCGCCGTTCACAACTGTTCACGAACGGCGCATCCCTGAACGCCTCATTCCTTCCCGCCGCACAAGCCCTGTCGTTGTTCACGCCGTGAACGCCTTCCTATAGGTGAGAGGATCGCATTAGGGAGGCGATACAGGTGACCGAGGTCAGACTTATGACACCGGGCGTGCTCGCAGAGCGGCTGGGCATGCCGCTGTCACGGGTGCTCTATCTCCTACGGACGCGGCCACACATCCGCCCGGCCGCCCGCGCCGGAATCCTGAGGCTCTACGACGCCGAAGCCCTTCTCCAATTGCAGAGGGAGATCGCATGTCAGCAAGGAGCCAAGAGACGTGACGAGACTCGCAGTGAGAGGGGGCTATGAGCTCTGGGGTTTCCACGGAGACGAACCTGTCCTCGTTGGACATTGAGCAAGTGGCAGAGGCCCTCGGGCTCGATGTCCGGCACGTGGGCGGACGCACTGTCTGCAAATGTCCGCTGGCCGAACACGAGCACGACGATCAGCGTCCGGCCTGCGTGCTCGGAGGGGATGAGCCGGGCGCATGGTACTGCCACAAGTGCGGTCAGGGCGGCGATGCCGTCGGCCTTGTGAAGGCCGCCCTGCGCTTCGACGCGGCGGCTGCCTTCGACTGGCTGAGAGACCAACGTTTCCTGGCCGCCGGCTCCAACTGCGCTGACCAGACCGATGCTACTCACGAAGACCCGCTCAAGGAGCTGGCGCGACGGCGCGGGTGGATGGTCGAAGCGTTGGAGGCCCTCGGAGCCGTTCCGCACCAGCGGAACGGGCGACGGGCCGAGGTGCGTTTTCCCATGCGCAGTGCCGACGGCGAGATCACGGGCTGGCGGCTCAGAGGAGCGGATAACCAGCGATTCGGCCAAGGCGAAGACGCCCCGAAGTGCCTGTCGGTCAAGGGCTCCAAGAACGGCCTCATCTGTCCGTGGCCCCTGCCTGACGCCGACGGGGACCTGGTCCTCGTGCTGGAAGGCGAAGCGGACGCTGCCGCCGCACTCAGCGCGCTGCCCGGCGTCCCGGTGGTCGCCACGCCCGGCGCGAATCCGGGGAAGGACTGCCTCAAGTACCTCCAGATGCTGTTGCCCGGCCGATCGGTCGTCCTGGCACCCCACCCGGACGACAGCGGCGCCGAGTGGCGCGACCGCGTGGGCCGCGCGCTCCGGAACGTCCAGTGCGAGGTGCGCTACGTCCCGCCCGAGGGCGGAGGTCTCCTGAGCTCCGATGCCGACCTCGACGACCGGCTCCGGGCGGGCGCCGACCTCGAGTGCCTGATTGGCGAGGCGCTCCCATGGCAGGACCCGAACGCGGAGAGCGAGACCATTGCGGAGAAGCTGCTCGGGCTCGTAGCAACCGTCGAGTTCGTGCACTCCGGGGACGGCTGCGCCTGGGCCGTGATGCCGGACGGCCGGGCGCTGCGCCTGGACGCACGAGGAAGCCCGTTTGCAGCCTGGCTCCGACACCGCTTCCTTGATGCGCACGGTAGGCCGGCCCGGGCGGGCGATGTGTCCGATGTGATTGGGGCGCTCATCGGCCGGGCCCGATTCGAAGGCCCGCGCCGCGAAGTCTACACCCGCGTCGCCGAGCACGACGGCAGCATATACGTGGACCTGGGCCGCGAGGACACAAGGGCCGTCGAGGTCACGCCCGACGGCTGGCACGTCGTGGAGCGGCCGCCCGTGCTGTTTGCCACGAGCGAGGCTCTCGCCCCGCTCCCCGAACCCGCCCAGGATGCAGCGGTAGAGGACCTCGAGGCCCTCGTGGAGCTCCTGGGCCTTCCAGCAGTGGATGCCTTTCTCGCCACGGCGTGGCTGCTCGGATGCCTCCAGCCCGGGCGGCCGTTCGCCCTGCTGCTCCTGGTAGGCCCGGCTGGCTCCGGCAAGTCCAGCAGGACGCGGCTGCTCCGGTTCTTGGTGGACCCCGCCGGCGCGGACGGCACCCTTGTCGCATCGCCGCCGCGCGAAGGCCGGGACCTCTTCGCGTCGGCATCCGGGACGCACGTGCTGGCCCTCGACAACCTCTCAAGCATGCCCCAATGGCTCAGCGACCTCCTGTCCTCAATCGCCACCGGCAGCGGCCAGGCCACCAGGCGCCTCTACACCGACAACGAGCTTGCAGTAATCCAGGTGCGCCAGCCGGTGATCCTCAACGGCATCGACATCGCCGGGCTCGGTGAGGACCTCATGGATAGGGCCATCATCCTTCCCTGTCCGCCCGTCGAGGGGGCGCAGACGGAAGCGGAGTTGTGGCACAGGGCCCGCAAGGCCACGCCTCGCATCCTGGGTGCCCTGCTCGGCGCTGCCGTGGTCGCCTTGAAGAACCGCCCTGGCGTGAATATCCCTCCCGACCGGCGCCCCCGGATGCTCGACTTCGCCACATGGGTCAGGGCCGCTGAGCCGGCCCTGCGCCGGGTGCCCGCCTGGAGAGACATGGACTTCCTGGAACTGTATGCCGCCAATCGTAGGCAGGCAAGCGACGAGTTGCTCGAAGCCGATCCGGTCGGAGTAATGCTGCTGGAACTGGCCGGCGAGCGCAGATGGGAAGGCAGCGCCTCTCAGTTGCTGGACACGCTGGAGCAGATGCTCGAAGACGAACGCGGCTCGGACAAGGCCGCTCAGATCATCAAGGGCAAGCGCTGGCCGTCGGCCCCTCATGTCCTGAGCGCCCGGCTGCGGCGGCTCGTCCCGCAGCTGAAATCGGCCGGGATCGCGGCGAGCTTCGCCCGAAGCGGCCCTCGCGGAAGGCTCTGGACCCTCGAACCGGAGTGCCCCTTCTGATGGTAACTCCTACTCCCAACAGTGACGCTCGAGTGACGCTCAGTGACGCTGGAGTGACGCTCCCAGCGTCACTGCGATACGGCCTCTGCGCCGCTCAGAGGGCATTCCGGGCGGTTAGTGACGCTTGTGACGCTCCAGCGCACACCTCCTACAGACACAGTGACGCTCTTTCCCCATGCCCCCTTTGTGCACCGAACAAGCGCAAGGGAACGAGGAGAGCAGGTGGCGGGATGTCCGTACAGAGTAGCGAAAACAGCGTCACGAGCGTCACCAGCGTCACTGCCCACGGGTTCATGGGTCCTACCTGGCGCATACCGGCCTCGATGGCGGTCGAACCAACCGCACTACTGAACAGAGTTTCTTTTCCTGCCGAACACTTTGCGCAATGCGCCGTGTTGCTGCGAACTGCGCCGTACTATCGCAAAGGAGGAGGGACTTGGGACCGGACCTGACTGTGCAGGACGTAGCCGAGCTGACGGGCGTGCATGCTGCCACCGTGCGCCGCCTGGCCCGTGCCGGCCGGCTGCCTGGCGCCTACAAGATCGGTCGCCAGTGGCGCTTCGCACGGGAGGCGATAGAAGACCTGCGCGGCCAGGTCATCCGCTCCACCTACCACGTGGACCTCGACCTGTTGGGCCTGCTTCGAGAGGAAACGCCGTGAGATCGCTTGCCCTCGGCCAGCTTGTGCGCGGCGGGACAGAAGGGCCTGAAAAGGCCCTTGAGTCCCGGCGCACCCCCGGTATCATGCGGAGGAGGGCCGAGGTGCCGAGCGGCGCGCCCGAGTGGGTGACTGCCGAGCTACTGGAAGAGGCCATCGAGGTGTGGCAGCCCTACTATGACCATGAGCTGACCATGGAAGACGCGCTGGAGATCACCCTGAGCATTGGCCACCTGGCGGACGTCATTCCAGCGGAGGGCGGAACATGAAGCAATACGTGGCGCTGGCGCGGGTTTCGAGCAGGGAGCAAGAACGTGAAGGATTCTCGCTGGACGTTCAGGAGGACGCATTGCGGCGCTATGCCGAGCGGCAGGGCGGCCAGATTGTCGAGCTCTACCGCGTGGCGGAGACCGCAAGCAAACGCGACGAGCGACGGACGTTCAAGCGGATGGTGGAGCATGCCCGTAAGAACGCTGCAAGTCTCGACGGTCTCCTCTTCTACAAGGTAGACCGCGCCGCCCGGAACCTCTTCGACTACCTTGAGCTGGAGCGCCTCGAGCAGGATCAAGGTCTGCCCAGCATCTTCGTGACGCAGGAGACAGGGGGCGGCCCCGCCGGCCGGCTCCACCGGCGTACGCTCGCCAACATGGCCGCCTTTCAGGTGGAGCTCCAGAGCGAGCTGGTCAAGGAGGGCATGGCCCGTCGGGTGCAGAGCGGCCTCTTCCCCGGGCATGCGCCATATGGCTACCGCAATGTCCGGGTAGACGGACGCGGCCTTGTAGAGGCGCACCCGGAGAACAGCCCCAAGATATGCCGCATCTTCGAGCTCTACGCCTACCACAACCACACGCTCGACAGCCTGACCGATGCGCTCGAGGAGGAAGGCATCTTCTACAGCAAGAGCCGCCGCCGGTTTCCGGGCAGAAAGCTGCACGAGATCCTGCGCGACCGCTCCTACATCGGAGAGGTGCGTTGGCGCGACGAGTGGCATCCGGGCCAGCACAAGCCGCTGGTGGACCGCAGCACCTTCGAGCGCGTGCAGGTGCTCCTGGGCAACGCCACCTACGCCAGCCACGAGAGCGTCTACGGGACCGGCCTGGTCGAATGCGCCCACTGCGGCCGTCCGATCGTCTTCGAGGTCAAGACGAGACAGTTGAAGTCGGGCGTGAAGGAGTACCGCTACTACCGCTGCTCGCGCTACACAGCCGAGGGCCACCCGCGCATACGCATCACGGAGGGCGACCTGGACGGGCAGATCCGGGAGATGTTCGAGGGGCTTCGGGTGGAAGACGAGAAGGTGCGCAAGTTCATCGTCAAGGTGCTGCGGGCGAAGGCGAAGGTCACGCAAGAGGCAGGTGTCAGGCGCTACGAGCGGATTGAACGCCAGCTGGTAGAGGTCAAGCGCCAGAAGGACAGGCTGCTCGACATGCGCCTGGCGGACGAGGTCGACGGCGACACCTTCGCCTGCAAGCACAGGGAACTGCGCGACGAGGAGGTCAAACTGGCGCTCCAGATCGAAGCGCATGGCCGTCAGCAGAGCGAGCATGCCGACTTGGCGGTCAAGGCGTTTGAACTATCACAAGCCTTGTCTGGCAAATGGGCTACGGCAGATGTGGCCGAGAAGCGCCAGGTGCTCGAAATCCTCTGTTTGAACTGGCGCCTGGATAGCGTAAGTCTTTGCCCCGTATGGAGAAAGCCCTTCGACGTCTTGGCCGAAGGGCTCGTTTTGCAGGATGGTCGGGGCGCCCGGATTCGAACCGGGGACCTCCGCGTCCCGAACGCGGCGCTCTAAACCAGACTGAGCCACGCCCCGACAGCCCGTGTAATCTAATCCGGCACCGCCGAATTGTCAAGGCAACGGCCCCTTGACCGCACGGACAGCCGCCCTGTATCATCGTTAGTGGATTGACGATGCGACATTCGGGTGGGGCAAAGTGAAGCCCGAACCATTGATACCCGTGAGATGCGTTCGAGCGGCCGGGCGAAGCCCTTCTCGGCCTGTTCCCGAACGCTGGATGGACTGACGCAATGCACAGAAAGAGTATATGGGCCGCGTTCGTGGTGGGCCTGCTGGCCGGATTCACGCTGACCTCGCTGGTCGCGCAGTCGGCCGAGGACCGCTCCGACGAGATCGTCGAGCAGTTCTTCAAACCTATGGCCTGGTTCGTATCCCAGGTCACCGCCAACTACGTGGAAGAAACCGACCTGAACGATCTACTCACCGGCGCCTACCAGGGAATGATGTGGAAGCTGGACCGCTACTGCAACTACTACCCACCGGACGCCTTCAAGGAATTCCAGGACGACACCCGCGGCGAGTTCGGGGGCCTCGGGATGGAAATCTACTTCGACCCGGTGAAGAAGGTCGTGGTGGTCGCGCACCCTATTCCCGGCACCCCCGCGTTCCGCCAGGGAGTGCTGGCCGAGGACATGGTCTACGAGGTGCAGCAGGAAGGCTCGGACGAGGTCATCAAGACGGAGGGCTTCGACGACATCCACGACGCGTTGCGCGTGCTGCGGGGCGACGTCGGCACCAGGGTGACGATATCCGTCCTTCGCGGCGAGGGTGAGGACGCCCAGAGGAAGAAGATCACGATCAAGCGCGAGATCATCAAGATACCCAGCGTGCGGGGCGCACAGAGGCTGGGCAAAGACGGCGACATCGGCTACGTCTACATCGCCTCGTTCCACGAGCAGCTCGTCGGCGATCTGGTCAGCGAGCTGGAGAAGCTGCGCGCGGAAGGCGTCAAGGGGTTCATCCTGGATCTGCGGTTCAATCCCGGCGGCCTGCTGGACGCGGCGCTGTCGGTGTCCGATTTCTTCCTGGACGAGGGCGTGATCGTCAGCACCAAGGGGCGAAACAGCCCGCTGCGCGTCTACAGGGCGCACAGGAAGCAGATCTTCCGGGACGTGCCGTTGGTGGTGCTGGTCAACAAAGGAAGCGCAAGCGCGGCCGAGATCGTCACTGCCGCCCTGCGGGACAACGGCAGGGCCGTCGTGGTCGGGGAACCGACCTTCGGCAAGGCCAGCGTGCAGACGATACTCGAGAACCCGACACGAGCCGATGCGGTGAAGATCACCACGGCCCGTTACTACACGCCTTCCGGCGATCTGATCGAAGGCAAGGGCGTGGACCCCGACATCGCGGTCGATCTGGATGAAGAGCAGCTTGTCGCCTTGATGGAACACCTTAGCACGGCCCTGGGCTACTCGAACGACGACGACGATGAGACCGAGTCCGAACCGGAAGCCTCGTCTGTCCCTGACGGGGGCACCGAGGCCGCGTCGCCCGACGACCAGGGGGAGCAGTCCGAGGAGGAGTTCCAGGACGTGCAGCTCGAGAAGGCCGTCTCAGTTCTGGCGGAGATGATCGAGGGCAACTGGCCCGTGCCGCAAGCACCCGTAGCCGCCGCTGCGGAGGCGCCACCGGTCGCCGTCGCCAACTGAGCGCCCACGCGCGTGTGACATCTCAGTCAAGCAGCTCGGGGAGTTCGCGCAGGCCGGCCACCGCCGTGGCGCCCGGATGTTGGTCGGCGGCGTCACCATCGCGGCAGAGCCACACGGCCCGCATTCCGGCCGACAGTGCGCCCAAGTAGTCCTCCCTATAGCTGTCGCCGATGTGCAGGGCGCGCTCGGGCGGGCGGCCGCACAGGTTCAGGGCGCTACGGAATATGGTCGGGTCCGGCTTCTCCACACCCACCTGGTAGGACACGATCCTGAACTCAAGCCGGCGGGCCAACCCCAGATCGCTCAGCATCTTCTCGATGCGCACGTCCCAGTTGCTGATGAGACCCAGGCGCTTGCCCATGCCCTCAAGCCGATCCAGCGTCGGCTGCACGTCTTCATAGATCGACCACGCGTCGGCCCGGGCGAAGTGCTCCCATAGTTCCTCGAACATCGCATCGAAATCATCCACGGTCCCAAACGGCTCGAGCGAATCGCGCACGATCCCCCGCCACCATGCGCGAGCCTTCCCGGCCGTCATGCCGTACTCGATGCTGCCGACGGGGCGCTCGGCCCTCGCCTCTCGCCACACGGCCTGGAACCTGTTCTGCACGGCCTCGTTGCCGGCCGGCACCCCGCGTCGACGAAGCGCGTCGGCGTAGACCTCGCCTACCGGCGGATCCGGGTAGATCAAGGTGCTTCCTGCGTCGAAGAAGACCACGTCGACGTCCACGACGCCCCCTTTCAGTCTTGCGGAAAGGTCCATTATAGACTGCGTGTGCAGGAGTGGAAAGCCACCGCGTTGAAGCCGCGCTTTTTGACAAAACCGGGGGCCGCGTTATAATGGGACCTCGTCGGGGCCCCCTTAGCTCAGCGAATAGAGCGCTGGCCTCCGGAGCCAGAGGTCGCAGGTTTGAATCCTGCAGGGGGTACCATCCCGCACGTCAGGGCGCGGTCACAAGCCGCGCCTTTTTCATTGCTTAGGCCGAACCAGCCCGTCGAGGACAGTCCACAGAAAAGCCCTCCGTCCGGCCCAATGGGCCGCGCCCAGCCGGACTTGGGTATTGCCGCGCGGTCCGAACGTCGTGGGTGCGCTTCGGTCTCCTTGCGCGCTCTACCGAGAGGAGTGCACGGCGGAATGCTGCCAGCACTCCCCCGTCTCCCCTTGCCTGACGGCCGGCGAGCGTCTAATATCTTGCACCAACATCGCCGGGCCGGTATCGGGGTTGCGGCACTCTGACCGCATGACCGGGCTTGCCTCGGCAAATCGGCCCTGAGAGGAACTGCAAAAGCAAGGGAGTGGAACGTGGCTCAGTCTACGAAGGTAAGGTCTTTGTTTCTCGCTTTGGGTATGGTGGTTCTGCTGGCTTCCTCGCCCGGCTGCTCCTACCTGGGAGACCGCGGCCGGGATGCGCTCCAGATGGCCGATGTCGGCGTGATGTACTCCGCCAAGCCTTACCTGGCGATGTATGCGTGTGGCGCCGGGATCGTATCGCTGGGGGCAGGTAAGTGCGACGGCTACTTCGTGGGCTGGGGAGGAGACAGGATTGGAGTGACGCGCCACTATTACCGCACGCTCGGTCTGGGGCCGTGGAGCTACAGCGAGGTCGGGTGGGGCGACGACTACGACCCCGACAAGCCCGAGACGCTCGAGCAGTGGTACGCCGGCCTGATCGGCTGGGTCGCCGAGCCGCCCCGGCGCCCCGCCTACGGTATCTCCTGCATTCACTACATCCACCTGGGCTGGATTGGGCTGGGCGCGAACGTCCGCTACGCGGAGATAGCCGATTTCCTCCTGGGTTGGAGCACTTACGATCTATGCGGAGACGACGACCTGAGGGAGTTGGGGGAAGGCGACTGGCCCTGGTGGCGCGATGAACCGCGCGAAGGTCCCGTCTTCCATCCGACGCTGCCTTTCTAAAGGCACTGCACAGCCAGCAGAGAGACGGCCGCACGACACCGACGTCTGACCGAGAATGGGTCGGCAATGGAGAGCAAATCCCAAGAGGTCTCTCCCGTGACGGCGCGTCTCGGCATCTGCACCAGCGTCTTCGGCCACCGCCATGCCCTGAGCCCCGACAAGATCCGCCGGCTCGCGGAGACGGATATCGGTTGGATTGAAGTCGCCGCCCTGCAATCGCAGCATCTGAACATATTCGACTCCCGCCGAGTCGACGAGCTCGCCGATGTCGTTTCACCCACGTCCCTTAGAGTCTGGTCCGTGCACGCGCCGTTCTGCGGACTGGCGATGGACGACCCTGACACACGCCAGGACGGCGTGCGCAAGCTGGTGCAGGCGATGCGTGTTGCTGAGCGCTTCGGCGCGGGGACCGTCGTCGTGCACCCCGGCCGGGACGTGCCAAGCCTGGATCGGCGGCGCGAGATCGAGTGGACGCGAGAGGGCATCGCCGCCGCGCTGCAGTCGGCGCCGACGGGAGTGACGCTGGCGCTGGAGACCATGGGACTCACCTCCCTGTGCGGGCCTGCGGAGGAGATGTTGCAGGTTCTGGGTGCCTTCCCCGCATCGGGCCTCGGCGTGTGCCTAGACACCGGCCACGTCAACACGGGCGGAGACGTGCCGGCCTATATCCGCAGGGCCGGCGAGCGCATCGTCACCGTGCACCTGCACGACAACCACGGCGACCGGGACGCGCACGGTCTGCCGGGCGAGGGCAACGTGGACTGGCCAGCCGTTCTAAAGGCATTCGATGACGCCAGATACTCCGGGCCGCTCATGGGCGAGTGCGGCGACGAGGGTCTGCCCGCGGTGGAAACGGCGCGCGAATACGCCCGCCGCATGGTCGGATACGGTTGCTGACGGCAGTACGCCCTGTCAGTGCAACCTTGCCCCGCTTGTGTCAGGCAGATGCCACGTCTCCTCCAGGCAGGACTCGATGATTCGCGCCACCTCGTGAACATTCGGAGGCAGGATCACCTCGTGGTGATAGCCGGGCACGCGATGCACGGAGAAGCCTCCGTGCGCCAGTCTGCGCCACCCGAGGCGGGGGTCGCGGAGCGCCAGAATCAGCATCTCCTCGGATAGGAATTGCACCACGCGTCCGGGGAACGGACGGGGTCGGTACCGCCGGGCCGCTCGCCTGTGTGCGCGGATCAGGGCCCGCACTCGGCCCTGCAATCGGTTGCGGTGTTGTACCACATCCCTATCGACCTTGCCGAGGAGACGGCGCACCCGGTGCCGGAACCAGCTACCCAGTGCCTTTACCGCACCGGCACAGAGGGCGGCCTTCGCCCGCCATGCGCCCTGACGGGCGCGCCCCAGATGACGGTTCAGTCCGGCCGCCATGCCCCAGTAGGCGGCGACGGCTGGAGGCCTGGTCGGCGTATCCACGAGGAAGACCGGGCCGACCGCCTCCCCCGCCTCTGTCAGTCGGCGTGCCATCTCGTAGGCCACGGCACCGCCGGCAGATAGGCCACCAATGCAGTAGGGCCCTCTCGGCCGAATCTTCCGCACCTCGACGATGAAGCGCTCGGCCAGCGATTGCACCTCCAGCGCGTCGGCACCTTCACCGACCAGCGCGAGCGCGTTCAGGGCGTAGACGGGTTGCTGGGTGCCCAGTTCACGCGCGAGTTCGGAGAAGAACCAGCCGAAAGCCGGGCTGACCATGAAGAGCGGCGGGCTAGTTCCCAGCGGCTGTACGGGCACCACCACCGGCACCCTTCCGGGAGCACCCCGCCCCTCCACCACCTCCGCCAGTCCGTGCACCGTCGGGTCGGCGTAGAAGGTGTCCACGCCGCAACGAACGCCGGTGGTAGCCTCGATGCGTGCCAGAACGCTGGCCGCACGGAGTGAGTCGCCGCCGACGTCGAAGAAGCTGTCCCGGAGGCCGAATCCCCGGCTGCCCAAAACCTCCTCAAACAGGCTCTGCACGATCCGCTGCGCCGTTGTGGTCGCCTCGCGCGCATCTCCCACTGCCGGTTCGCGCATCGAATCTGGGGCGGGCAGCGCGTCGTAGTCGATCTTCGCGTTCGGCGTCAGTGGAAGGCGCGGCATGACGACAAACGCAGACGGCACCATGTATCCTGGCAGGCGCTCGGCCAGCCGCCTGCGCAGTTCCTTCTCCGTGAGGCACACGCAGTCGCGGAACACCACATAGGCGACAAGCTGATGCGAGCCGTCGCCCGCCGCGCGGTGCACGACGACGGCGTCCCGGATGCCGACCGTCTGGCGGATCGCTCGCTGCACGCCGTCAAGCTCCACGCGGTGACCTCTGACCTTCACCTGGTTGTCCACGCGGCCAAGATGCTCCAGGCAGCCATCGTCGCCCAGACGGCCCCGGTCGCCGGTGAGATACATCCTGCCTTCGCCGTCCGGCGCAGCACCGAAAACGGCGTCAGTCAGGTCCGGACGCCGCCAGTAGCCGGGCGAGAGATAGCGGCTGACCACTGCGATCTGGCCCACCTTTCCCGTTGGCAGCGGTGATCCATTTTCGTCCAGTACAAGCACTTCCGCACCTTCGACCGGGTATCCGAGTGGGACAACGTCCCCTGTGAACGACGTCTGGGCGTCCAGGAGGAACTGCCGCGCCGTATCGGCCTCGGTCATGCCGAGCACGTGCAGGAGCGTGGTGCGGGGGAACAGCCGTCGCCACCTGGCAACGTCGGTCGCATAGAGGGGTTCCCCGCCGCCGTAGAACCGCGTGAGCGAGGGAAGGTCCGGCGAACCGGCCAGCGAGTGCAGCAGATGCCGAAAGGCGGAGGACGGTGCGTGGAAGACGGTCCCCCCCTCGTCCCACAGAAACTGGCCCATTCGATCCAGTTCGGAGAGCTGCATCGGCAGGAACGTCGCACCCGTCAGAAGCGTGCCCAAGGCCGGCCGGATGAAGCCCCAGAAAGCGTGGGACGAGGGGCACGCCACCCGGTCGGCTGGGGTCAGGTTCAGGCTTCGGGCGTAAAGGGCGGCGGCGTGCAGCATGTTGCGATGGTTCTGCGTAACGCCTTTCGGGCGCCCGGTGGAACCGGAGGTGTACACGATACAACCCAGGTCGTCGGCCGTGATCGCCACTCCCGGATTCTCGCACGGTGCATCTCCAGCCACGTCGCCGAGGTCAAGAAACGGCAGACCGGAGTCGGTAACCTCGCAGCGTGGCGGGCCGTTCCCGACGACCAGCGCCGGCTGGACGTCCTCCAGGATCGCGCGCCGCCGCTCCTCGGGATAGGCGACGTCGACCGGCACGTAGATCATCGTGGACTTCAGCACGCCCATCATCGCTGCGAACAGACCAAGCCGTTTGTCCATCAACACCGCTACCGGCCGCCCGGGCTGTTCGCAGCGATCGATGATCGCGCGGGCAATCCCGTTGGCCCATTGGTTCAGCTTGGCGTAGGAAAGCGTCTCGCCGCCCAGGCGCACCGCCGGCCGCTCGCCCATCGTCGTCGCCCGCTCCTCGAAGACGGCGGGCACGGACATCTCTACCAGCGCGCCGACCTCAACTTGGAGCAACGGCACACCGCCCTCTTCGCAATAGCTGGCAGACATGGGCACCTCGCGTGGCTCGGAACAGCATTCCGGGCAGAACGGCGCGTAGTATGGCGGCCGCAAGCCGGTCCGTCAACTCAACGCGCTATCTGATTGATGAGCGAGCCGCTAGCGGTTACATTGCCGATTCAGCCCGGGACTTGCAGGAATGGAATTCATGCCGCACCACCGCATAATCTTCGGCGACAGCCGGTCCATGCCGGAACTGGTCGATCACTCCGTGCACCTCGTGGTGACCTCTCCCCCGTACTGGTGCATCAAGGACTACCGGCACGAGGCCCAGATCGGCCGCGATCAGGGCTACCCGGAATACCTTTCCGACCTCGCGCAAGCGCTGAGTGAATGCCACCGCGTGCTGCATCCGGGCTGTCGGGCCGCTCTGAACATCGGCGACCAATACCTACGGGCGTCCGAGCACAGTCGCTACCGCGTGCAGCCGATACCGGCGGACGTGATCCGCGCCGCGCGGGACATCGGATTCGATTTCATGGGCAACATCATCTGGCAGAAGATATCCACGACCCGCACGACGGGCGGCGGGGTCTGGATGGGCTCCACCTACTACCCGCGCGACGGCCACGTGACCTACGAGCATGAATACATCGTGCTGCTGCGCAAAAAGGGCAAATGGCCGCGTCCTTCGGCCGCAGCAAAGGCACGCAGCCGCCTGACCAAACGCCAGAGGAGCGAATGGTTCCGGGGCGTCTGGCGCATACCGCCCGTTCGACAGCAGGGGCATGCGGCCATGTTCCCACCGGAGGTGCCGCGCCGGCTGATCAAGATGTACAGCTTCCACGGGGAGACGGTCCTCGACCCGTTCATGGGCAGCGGGACCACCGCGCTCGCGGCGCAGCAGGAAGGGAGGGACTCGGTGGGGTACGAGATCAATCCGGAGTTTCGCGCGATGATCGAGGAGAAGCTGGCCGCCGAGACGGCGCGGGCGGAACTGAGCTTCGAGACGCGTGGCGGAACCGGCTGAATCTGCCCGGCGGCAGGCTCAACCCACTTCCAGGGTGACCACACAGACATCGTCCGGACGACGGCTGCTGGCCATGAATGCGCCGGTCTCCGTAACGATCTTGTGGATGAGATCGCGCGGCACCAAGTGGGCGTTCTCCGCAATGAGGCCCTGCAGGCGTTTCAGGCCGAACATCTCGCCCTCGCGGTTCGTCACCTCGTAAATGCCGTCGGTGAAGGCCAACAGAATGTCGCCCACCGTCAGGTCGAACTCGAGCGTAGGGTACTCCGGATCGGGGATGAAGCCCACTGCGGGTCCCAGATCGTCGAGCGTCATGATGGGACGCGCGGACATCTCGCTCTTGCTCACCAGCAGCGGGCAGGGATGGCCGGCGTTGGCGATGCTGACGTGTCGCCGAGGGCCGTCCACCACCATGACGACGCCGGTCGCGTATATCTGGGGCGTCATCGGGCCAAGGATGCTGCGGAACCGCGAATTGAAGTCCTGCATTACCTGGCTGGGGGTCTTGTTCTCGAAATCGATGTAGTCGATCACGGCATTGACAATGCTGCTGACCAGTGCCGCACGGATGCCGTGTCCGCTGACGTCGGCGATGAAGACGGCCGCGAGCCCCTCCTCCAGGTCGATAATCTGGAACACGTCTCCGCCGACGGCCTCGGCGGGACGATAGGCATGCGCGAAGCTGATGTTCTCCAAGCGGGGGTACTGCTGCGGCAGCAGGGCCTCCTGCAGTCGGTGGGCCATGTCGCGACCCATCTCCAACTCACGGTTCCGGGCCATCAGTTCCCGGTTCTGCTCCGCCACCTTGTCCACCAGGGTCTTCATCCGGGCCAGCGTCTTGACGCGCGTGATCAGTTCCGCCCGATGGAACGGCCGACAGATAAAGCCGTCGGCCCCGATAGCGAGGGCCTGTTCCTCCTGGTCCTCCGTGCGGCCACCGACGATGACGATAAGCGGGATCGTCTCCGTGTGCGGATCTTGTCGAAGCTCGCCCGCAAGCGCCTTGACCTGCTCCCCCATTGCCTCCGCGTCCAGCAACACCATGTCCGGCTCGTCAGTCTTGACACGCTTGACGGCGCCGGCAACGTCGTCTGTGGAGTCGGGATCAAGCCCGATACTCTCAAGCTGACGGCGCAGTTCGTCCAATCCCTCGGGACGTTCGCTCACCACCAGGATGGTGTTCCGGCGCTCTTCGGCGTCATCGGTCCCGGGCATGCGTGCCTCTTCGGTTGGCGTCATTTGCGGTGGTGTCTCTCCGGCGCGCTCATATGGTATACTCTCCCCGCCGCCTAAGGCAACACTTTGCGGTTTACAAAGGCTCTCAAGGAAGGTAGTCTCGAGGGTCCACGGGACGTTCATCCATAAACATGCGGAAGGCCAGTTGTCCTTCGGTGGCCGCTCCGCTTGTGCCGGCCGTACCCAGGGGCTGCCCCTTGCGAACTTGGTCGCCCTTCTCTACCAGCACCTGACCTAGATGTGCGTACCAACTCGCGACATCGCCGGCATGGGAAACGGCGACCACGTTGCCCCAACCGGACTCGGGGGTCCGGCCCGCGCTGAGGCAGGCGATCACGGTCCCGTCGGCCACGGCGTAGACCTCTGTGCCCACGGCCACGGCGATGGTGATGCCCGGTTCGCTGAACCCGCGCACCGCGTCACCGAACTCCGTGAGGACGCGGCCGCCGGTCGGCCACCAGAAGCGCGACCAAGCCCTGCCTCTGTTCAGCACCCGCGGGGAGACCGGCACCCTCTCCGCCGCCGAGCTCGCCGGCTCCATGGGAGGCGGCTGAGGTGGCACCACTCCGGCCGTTCTACGGATCAGCAGCGGGGTGCCCTCCGAGATGTCCTCGGGGTCGTCGATGTGGTTGGTTTCCCTTATCTCCACCCAGGACACCCCAAACCGCCTCCCGAGCGAGTAGAGGGTATCGCCCTTCCGCAGATGATAGACGAAGTAGCTCGGGGTCGACGCAGTGAGCGGAGGTCGGGGTTGGACGGGCGGCGGCAAAGGGGGAACCGTACCGGCGCAGCCGCCGGCTGCCACAAGCATACATACGCCCGCGGCAGCCACCCGAAGCGCCGATGCCGTCGGGAGGCACGCAACTGCTCTTAGTGCAAGTGTCTTTCGTGGGTTCACAGTAGCGGACGCAGTAACGTTTGTGAACAGGGGTGGGTTGGGCTACGACTCGTCCATACCCAGTTCGCGGACCAGGCGCGCTATGCGGGCTTCCAGGCGGGAACTTATCTGTTCGGTCTGTGCCGCCCTCACCGAGGAGAGCACGGCTCGGGCCTGCTCGCGCTTGTCGTCGGCCAGCAATCTCTCCGCGGCGTCCACCGCCAGCTCCAGGAGGGGGATATGTTCCACGTTGCCGCCGTCGGTAAGCCACATTTTGAGCGCTGCGACAAGGCTGGAATCCTGCCCGGCGCTCAGCCAGCTGTCCACCATCTTGCGCCGGGCATCAATGCTGCCGCCCAAGTAATCGTCCAGTCGCCCGTAGACGCGGGCGGCTCCCGCAAGGTCTCCGTCGTCCTTCATGACATCGGCGAGATCGCGGTGTGCGGCGGCCACCTCCTCCCGCATGTCCGGTTCGTCCGAATAGGTGTCGATGATCCGCTGCAGGACTTGCTCGGCCGGATTGTAGAGCGATTCGCGGCGGAACGCATCGGCGATGACTTTCATCCGCTCGTAGTTGTCCGCCGCCAGGGCCAGCAGCGCGGCCACGGCCTTCTCGCGCACCCGCTCAGCCCGGTCGCCCAGGGCCAGCCGCAACGACGGCACGGCGGCCGGCTGCCCTAACTCGCCCAGCGCGCTGGCCGCTATCGCCCGCACCCTCGGGCTGGGATCCCGCTCCAGCTTCTGCGAGATGACGGGCACGGCCTGCGTGGCACCCAGCTTCCTGAGCCCCTCCACGGCAAACCAGCGCACGTCCTCGGCTTCGTCGGCCAGGGCCGCGATAAGCGCCGGAACCGATTCCGTCGTTCCGACCTTTCCAAGCGCGTTGGCTGCCGCCTCCCGCACCTCGTCGTACGGTGAGTTGACCGTCAAGTCCTGCAGTCTGACCACAGCCCCGGGTCCGGTGGTGGCCTCGACGGACTCAATGGCGGCGACCAGCGCCTGGGGATCTGTATCGGTAAGGGCCTTGCGGATGAGGTCGTCGCGCCGGGCCCCTTGCGCCCGTACGGCAAAACGTATCACGTTGCGCCGAACCTGTGGCGACTCGTCCTCCAACGCAGCGCGCAGGATCTCATACGTGTCGCGATCTTCCAGGCGCACGCCGGCCAATGCCTCCGCGTCCATCGACGAAAGGCGGAAAGACGCGAACTGCCTGACCGCCAGGTGTCTGCTGCTGAGCGCGTCCAGCAGCTTGCGGGGGGCTTCCGCATCCGGGGAACCAGCGAGCGCCATCAACTCCTCGTGCTGCTCCTGCAGGTCGCGGACCTCGCGCGATCTTTCGGCAAGCAGCGACGACATGGCCCGCAGGTGCTCATCGAGTATCTCCTCGCGGGTCCGATGCTGGTTGGTTTCCCACCATTGTTCCCACTCCGCCCTGTTCAGAGGCAGCTGGCGGCCGGATATGGTCTTTAGGGCCTCCCACGCGGCGGCGCGAACGTCCTCGTCGCCGCTGTCCAGGCCCTCCAACAGCACGGGCGTCGCCTTGACAGACAGCCCCGCTCCCAGTGCGGCGAACATAAGCTGTTTCTGCTGCGACGTGGTCCCGGCCCGGCCGATCAGATCGATCATCGCCTGAACCTGGTCGGCGCGAGTGTAGCGTGCGAGTGCCTCCGCAGCAGCGGCGCGTACGTCGGGATAGGGGTCGCCTATAGCCTGCATCACGCCGTCAAAGAGACGGGGATCGGCGTAGAATGCGGCCGCGCGGATTATGCTGATCTTCGCGGCTGGATCATCTGTGCCGTGCAAGATCTCCTGAAGCGCCTGCAGCGCGGCGGGATGGTCCATACTCAGCAGCGCCACGGCGGCCTGCTGTCGCACCGTCGGATCCGCCGAGGCAAGCCGGCTCTCCGCCTGGGCGAAACGCTCGCTGTTCTCGGGACTCGGTCCCTGCGGAACCGGCTCCACCGGCCTCTTCCACAGGTACCCGCATCCGGTGAACGTAAGGCACACTGCAAGGGCCAGGGCGGCGACGGTAACGGGCCGCACCAACAACAGGCCTCTCGCGGAAAACCTACTGGGCATCTGCCGGACCCCTTGAGTCTATTTCGCTCTTGAACCCGCCTCATGTTACAGTATGAATAAGGGTCGGTCAATTCTCAAAGCCTTGGCTCCGATCGCAAGACGCCGACGGGCACCGAAGGCGGGAGCCGATTCAGAGGCAACAGCCATGCGCCGGAAGAAAACCATAGTCGCGTTGTTGCTGCTGGCAGCGGCCGCCGCGGCGCTCTACCGCTCATACAGAGCTCAGTTCTGGAAGGAGGGCCCGCCGCCGGCCGCCGAGCCGGCGCAGCGATCGGATATGACATTGCCGTTCGACCTGCCGGAAGTGCTGGAGTACGAAATCGGCGTCAACGGCGTGCAGGCGGCAAGCCTGCGCCTGGCCTTCGAGGAAGCGGACGGCAAAGGCTCCGACTTGCTGCTTGTCATGTACGATCTGCAGCCGGCGGCCGGGGTCGAAACGTTGTGGAGCTACAGAGCGGAGGGACGGTCCTGGGTCCGGCAAGAGACGCTCGAACCGGTTCGTTCCGAGCGAATCTCCGTGAAAAAAGGCAGCACGAAAAGCAAAACCGTCACAGTGAATCGCGCTGCTGGAGAGATATCTGTGGTGAAGACCGCGGAGGACCGGGACGAGCCGAAGAAGCGGACGTATCCTTACAACGGCGAGCCGAACATGGCTTCATCTCTGCTGATGCTGCGCGCACTCCCGTTTAGGCCCGGCGAGAGCATATCGCTTACCGTGATGGACGGCGAGGATCGCTACAGCGTTACGGCGACGCCGAAAGCACCGGAACCGTTTGAGTCCCCGGCGGGAATGTTCAGCGCCATCGAGGTGGCGCTGCACATGCGGGAGATCGAAGAAGGCGAGGAGGAGGAGCCCTACCGCCGCGTGCGCCTGTGGCTTTCAGAGGAGGGCCGTGTGCCGCTGAAGTTACAGGCCGACATCATGTTCGGCAGCCTGTACGCGGAACTCACAGGCCGCAATGTCGACGCGACTGCCGTCAACCGCGCCGAGCCGAGCGAACCAGACCAGTAACCTTGCTGAGCCGGGCATCCACGTCGCGCTTCTGCTCCGGCGATAGATTGGGCGATTCTCGCATCACAACCAGGGGCTCCCGCACCTCGTCAAGGCCCTCTCTCAGCCCACTGAACAGGGCCTGAAGCGCCCGCTCCACCAGGGTGGCGCCCTCGCGCTCATCGGTCTGCAGCGAAGGATTGGCCGCGATGCGGCCGATGGCGTCCAGCAGCTCCGCCCTGCGCTCGACGTCCTGCTCCTCGCAGGTCTCCCACTCGTCCAGCAGCGCCGTGCAGGCTTCGACCACCAATCGACGCGCCGCCGGTTCGGTATCCGGCTGGGAGCATATCTGCCCGATGCTGCGTATGACGCTGAGCTTGTTGAGGAACCGCAGCAGCGACGTGGCCAGCCGCACCTTGGTCTGCACCGTGGACTCGGGCATGCAGGCGGCGCTGCACATCGCCGTTATCAACGCCTCGATAGCCGACGGCCCCCAGACGATGCGGACCTTGGAGACTCCCTCCCACAGAATCAGCAACCTCTTCGCGATGCGCGTGCGCAGGTCGGGTGCCGCCTGCGGGCTGAGGCATATGCGCTCGAGGCCACGTACGGCGGCTGGCACGATGCGCGTGTCGAACTCCACCTCACGGCCAAAGGTGTAGACGGGCCCTTCCTCTGTCTCCTGGCGTACGCCGATCTCCGCGCGGGGACGGAACGTGACGATGCCGTCGAAAAGCTCAAACAGGGCTTCCTGATGCTCTTGCTGCGCGTTGCGCGCCCCCGCCAGGATGCCCAGCGCATCCAGGACCTCTATCGTGTACGGCACGCTCCAGATCACGTCTCGGAGGCGACGCATGATCCCTTCGAAGCGGGAGGCGCCGAAGTCCGTCTCACCGCACACCGAGGCCAGCGGCAGCACGAACTCCCCGTCCTCCAGTTGGTCATCGTCCAGCAGGTCCTCGCACAGGGCGAGGATCTGCTGAGCCATCTCCCGGTCCAACCGTTCCGCATGGTCGATGATCAACTGGCTGAGTGCCAGCGCGGCGTACTGCGCGGCTTCGGACGGATAGGCACGCCGCATGAACCGGTAGCTCGGATCCAGGGCCGGAAAACCGATGCTCTCCAGGGTATGGCGAATGACCGAGAGCGTATCGGGCAGGTTCAGTTCCTGCATCAGGGACAGGAGCTCCTCGGCCAGATCCCTCTGCAGCGGCGTGGGTATGCGCGCGTCGCCCAGCACGGCCGCCTCCACCACGATTCGGCGGGTCGCCGTATCGGCAAGCTTGAGGAGGTCCAAAAGCGCCCGCACAGCCTCGTGCACCGACTCGTCCGAAACATCACTCTCCGTGCAGAGCACATCCAGCAGCCGCACCAGCTCGGCCTTCTCGATGGGATCGGCCCCCTCGATCTTGCCGAGAACCACCTTCAGGGCCGGCTCGCCCACCCGCACCAGCGCGTAGCGCAACCGCGCCTTCTCGCTCTCCGCCAGCAGCGGGTTCAGTATCTCCGCCACGGCACGCGACGCGAGCTCGCGCTCCCGATCAGCATCGCTCACAACGCTCTCGCACAGTCCCAGCAGCAGGCTGCGGACGCGGGCTTCGTCGGTGCGTTCCGTCTCCCGCCACAGCATGTCCTCCACCATCTCCCGGCCCTGCTGGAGACATTCGGTGAGTGCTGCGTCCGCCGCACCGCGCAGGAACTCGAAATCCCTAGCCAGATGCCGGACGGTTGCCTGCACGAACTGCTCGGTCTTGCTCGCGTTGCCGACCAGGATATGCGAGGATCGGCCGATCAGCATCAGAAGCTGGCGCGTGAGCTCGCGATTGCGGCACTGGTCGAACAGCTCCAGCACCACCGCGAGGCTCAGGGCGGCCTCTCCGGCCTCCGCCTCGCTCAACAGAGCGCCCAGCCTCTGCACGCTGTAGGCCTCGGCCTGCCGGTCTTCCTCGAACAGCCCGCGGAGCGCTTCGGCCATATCCGACCGGAAGCCGATTTGCTCGAGCGAGCGCAGCGCCTCTCGCCGCACCCGCAGCTGGGCCTCTCCGTCCACCAGAACGTTCACCAGCATGCTGGCTTTCTGCGGCCCCTCGATCGGCGCGAAGACCAGCTTCCGGACCGCCTCGATGCGCTGATCGGGGTCCTGGCTGGTGAGCACGCTGAGTTTCAACCGGGCCACCTCTTCGGGCGTAAACAGATCGTGCGTCTCCCGGAGTGACATGTCGCGGGGCGCCGTCCGGACGAGACCCATCTCCTCCGTCGCGCCGTCCGCCTCGTCGCGTGCCGCGTCGGCCAGCACGTCGTCCTCCAGGGCCACGGTCCGCCAGCCCTTTTTCTCCGACTCCACCAGCCGCAGAAGATCCGCGTCCATGCAGTCGAGTTCCTCGGCCACTGAACGAAGCTTGTGTTCGGTAAGGGCCTCGTCCGGGTTCAGGAGTTCGGGCCGCAGCAGCAGCCGCGCGAGGGATTTGTCCTCAGCGGCGGCGGCCAGCACGGTCGGAGTAAAGTCCAGGTTGCGGGAAAGCAGCGCAACCACGCGGGTCGCGAGCCGACGGCTGATGCCGTAGCGGGATGCGAGGGTCTCGGTGTCGGTTGATCGTTCGCTTCTCATTGTCCTTCGGCCGGCAAGACGCGGACCGCCGGCGAGCCCTCAGAGAATTGCCACTCCCCCGTCGCCATCCACCACGCGCCCTATCGCGCTTACTTCTTCCCCTGCGCGCTCGAGCTGACCGATGACGCTGTCGGCAAAATACGGCGAGACTATGAGCGCCATACCGATGCCCATGTTGAACGTGCGATACATCTCATCTAATCCGATATTGCCCAGTTCCATAAGCGCATCAAAGATCGGCGGTCGCTGCCACGTTGACGAATCCAGTTCCACCGCACAGCCCCTGGGCAGCACGCGGGGGATGTTCTCGACCAGGCCGCCGCCCGTGATATGGGCGATGCCGCGAACGACCTGCTTGATGCGATAGTGGTGGAGCACGCAGCGGACGGACTTAACGTAGATGCGCGTGGGAGTTAGGAGTTCTTCCCCCAGCGTCCGGTCGATGCCGAAGTCGCTGAGCAAGTCGTCACAGTCCATGCCGGCCTTGTCGAAAACGACGCGCCGGACCAGCGAGTAGCCGTTGGAGTGAAGCCCGCTGGACATCAGTCCGACCACGACGTCGTCCGGACGGACCAGATGGCCGTCGATGACGCGCTTTTTCTCGACGACACCGACGGCGAACCCGGCCATGTCGTATTCACCCGGGCTGTAGAAGCCCGGCATCTCGGCCGTCTCGCCCCCCAGGAGGCTGCAGCCGGCCTGTATGCATCCCTCGGCTACGCCCTCCACCACCTGCTCCAGCACCTCGGACTTGAGGGCGCCGGTGGCCAGATAATCGAGGAAGAACAGCGGCTCCGCTCCCTGCACCAGTATGTCGTTCGCACACATGGCGACGAGGTCGATGCCGACGGTGTTGTGCCGGCCGGTCATGAAAGCGATCTTGAGTTTAGTGCCGACGCCGTCGGTCCCGCTGACCAGGATGGGGTGCCGGTAGTTGCGCCGGAAAAGCTTCTCGTCGTAATCGAGCGAGAAGAGGCAACCGAACCCACCGGGTTCTCCCACGACGCGGTCGCTGAAGGTTCGCTTCATCATCCCGACGATGTTGCCGGCGAAGCGTGCACCTTCTTCGATGTCCACGCCGGCGTCTTTGTATGTTGTGCTGGGCACGGCAAGCGCACCGAGAGGGCTTCAGTAAGCGGGATCACGAGCGATCGCGGCGGCCCCTTTGCCGCCGCCATTATCATTATAGCCGCGCCCTCGCCAGTGTCAATCAGGACGTCCGCCGATGGGGATTTGAAGCCCGATCACCACTTGCGCTATAAAGGCCGCGACGTGACCGGACATCCCCAGGGGAGCAGGACCCAGTGGCGCTACTCAACAAGAGGCACGTGGTCATCGCGGTCGGGGCCCTGGTCACAGTCGGTGCCGTTGCGTATTTCGCCCACGGCATGCAGGGCCACTGGGCCGAGATGGGCCGGGCTTTCGCTAAGGCCAACTACCTCTACCTGTTGCCCGCCATAGGGTCTCTGGTAGTCGTGTACGTGCTGCGCATCACGCGCTGGAAGCTCTTCCTCAAACCCATAGCGGACGTATCCACCGCGGACGTCGCAACGGCGACCGTTATCGGATTCATGTCCTCGTGTGTGCTGCCGCTTCGACCGGGAGAGATCATTCGGCCGTACGTGCTGCACCGCAAGTCGGGCCTGAGTTTCGGCAAGGCTGCGGGGACCGCCATCGGCCTGGAGCGCACCTTCGATCTGATCGGGATGCTCTTCCTGCTGTTCGTGACCTTCTCCCTGCTTTGGTTCTACGCGGAACAGGCGCCGGACCCGACGGCGGCAGGCACAGAAGCGGCCCAGCAGGTTCAGGCGGAGGCCCAGACCCCTCCCGACGCCCAGCAGAATGGGCAGCGCACGGTCCGCGACTGGCTGGTCGTCATCCGCAAGGGCGGGCTGCAGGTGCTGGCCCTGGTAGGCATCGGACTGGCAGGTCTGGGCGTGCTGGCGTTTTTCCCCGAGGTGGTTCTCCGCGTCGGCGAAGCGTGCCTTAGCGTTCTCCCGCAGTCCTGGCGCGACCCGCTTCTCGGTCTGCTTCGGTCGGTTGTGGAATCCATGGAGTTCCTGCGCAGCCCCGGCCGCATCTTCACGGCGCTGGGTCTGACGGCCGCTATGTGGATGTCTTTCCCGATGGCGACCTACTTCCTGGCGCGCGGTTTCGACCTCCAAATGCCCTTTGCGGGGATCATGCTTGCGCAATCGTTTATTACCGTGGCAGTCATCGCTCCCCAGGCCCCGGGATTCCTCGGCGTCTATCAGGCCGCCGTGCTGCAGGCAACGCGCCTGTTCGGAGTGGCAGCGGGAAATGCGGGCGCCTTCGCGAACATGCTCTGGGCCATAAATGTGATCCCGATCACGATCGTGGGCTTGACGGTCCTTTACCGGCAGGGACTGAGCCTGACGGGGCTGGCGGAGGGAGCCAGGAAAGAAGCGGGCCGGAGCGATCGCGACAGGCAAGAGTGAGGCGCCCTACTCCTCTGCGAGCGCGTCTTCTACGGAAGGGAAGATGCCGATGAGCGTGTGGAGCTTGGTGAAACGGAACACCTCCTCCACCAGGGGCTGCGGGTTGGCTACGCGGACGTAGCCGCCGCCCTGCTTGGCGTTGCGGAAGGCCCTCATCATCTGGCCGAGGCCGGTGGAGCTGATGAACGAAACGTCGCTCAGGTCGAAGACCAGCTTGTGATAGCCCTCTTCCTGCAGCTTGTCGAGTTCCTCTCGGAGTGCGTCCGCGCCCATCTCGCGCATCTGGCCGGACATGTGCAGGACGGCAACGTCGTCCCTGTACTCCTTCTCGATGGTTGCTCCGGAAGCCGTATCTTCGCGCATTGCTTCACCTGCCGCTGATATTATCTCAGGAGTGCTTCGCGGACGCCCACGGCGCGTACTTGATCATGGTGATCTCGTTGCCTGACTCGTTGAACCGCACTTCGTCCATGTACGCGCGGATCAGGGCCACGCCGCGGCCGGAGGTAGCCAGCAGATTGTCCGCCTCCGTGGGATCGGGCAGGGCATCCGGATCGAATCCCGGCCCCTCGTCGGCGATAGAGATCACGCAGCGCTCCTCGTCCACGCCGAAGCTGACGGTGACCCGCTTGGTGTCGTCCAGCTCGTTGCCGTGCTTTATCGAGTTGATGGCGGCCTCTTCCAGGGCAAGCTGGATGCCGAAAACCGCGCGCTGGCCCCAGCCCTTGTTCTCCAACACCGGGAGAATGGCGTTCTCCACGTGGGCAACTTCGCGCGGGATGCTGCTGATGACGATGGTTTTGCGCTTGGCCTTCTCCAGAAGGAGTTTCACGCCCATCAGGGCCACGTCGTCCTCCGGCTCGGGCAGCAGCGCGCCGAGGCGGTCGATGAGCTCCTGCACGTCCTGGGCGTCGCTATCCTGCAGATACTGCTGCAGCTTGGACTGCGCCTCATGCCGATCCTTCGCCTCAAATCCCCTCAGCAGACCGTCGGTGTAGAAGAAGATCTGGTCGTCTTTCTCGAGCTGCATCCCCTTTTGTTCGTACTGGGGATCCTCGAACATGCCGACGAAAAGGCCCTCGGTGTCCAGGGGGATGGCTTCACCGCCGCGCATGATGAAGGGCGAGCAGTGGGAGGCATTAACGTAGCGGAGGGTGAGCAGTTCGGTGTCCAGCACCGCCAAAAAGGCGGTAAGGTAGTGGCCGGCCAGCGTGCTTCGCAGCATCGTGCGGTTGACGCTGTCCATGATCACGCGGGGGTCCAGTTCGTTGGCCGCGTAGGTGCGGAAGGCCAGGCGCCCCGTGGCCATGATTACGGCCGCCGGGAGACCGTAGCCGGATACATCGGCGATCAGGAAGGCGACGAACTTGTCGCCCAGGTTGATTATATCGTAGAAGTCTCCCCCCACGCGCGTGCCCGGCTTCGTCTCGATAGCGTACTCCAGGCCCGGCACCGCCTCGTCCAGCACAGGGCGCAGGCTGCGCTGCAGCTCGCGCGCAACGTGCTCGTCGCGCTCCAGGAGCATCGCCTGCCGTTCGAGCTGCTCGGAGAGGACCTTCAACTGCGGCTCGGGACTGCGGGTCTCCAGTTCCTCGATCCGGCTCTGGGCCGACCCCAACAGCGTCGACAGTTCCCACACTCGCTTCTTCAACAATTCCGGGTCGTCCGGGAGGTTCTCGCTGTCAAGAGGGCCTTCGGGTCGCTTTGGTGGGCTGCTCATGGTGTCTTCTGCTATTCAACGGGCGCGACCCCGGTATCAGGCATCCCCGAGCCGCCGCCTCAGCCGTTTCCGCGGTGGCGCCACAGCGCCATATCGGACCACCAACATCACGTAGGCGGCTATTATCACGCAAACGGCAGGCCCACGCAAGTGAAACACGCCCGGCCACGCCGTGCGGCATCACGGACGTTCGGGGCACTCCGACCGGGCAAGTGCCTCCACCCTCCGCAGTCGTGCGCGTATGCTCTCCCAGTGCGTCCCCCTCCAATAGACCTTCCCGCAGCCGTCGCACCGGTAGAACCGTCGGCAGTTGGCGAGCACCTTGGGAGGAATCCGCTCGCGGACGTCAGCCAGGGCCACCTCCTCCAGTACGCCGTTGCAGCGCATGCACCGGCTTTCCCGCAGCTTCAAGTCCAACTCCGACATCACGTGGGCCAGTTGCTCCGTCTTGGAGAGCCCGAGAGGGACAAACACGCAACGCACCAGATTCTGAGAGACAGCGTAGCGATCCAGGATGCCGGCGTCGCTGGTGAGCAAAAAGAGGTCCTGCTCGAACGCCCGGCGCACTAGCTCGCCATCGTCAACGTGACTTTCGAAAGCAGCGCTGTAGCCGGCAGCCCTGAGCCACTTGGCCAGGCCGCCCAGCATGGAGTCGCAAATGAAACATGGGGCCGGTTCGTTCATCATGCCGGCACCTCCCCGCCGGACGCCTCCCGACACCTTTTGTGCTTGACACTGAGCCGGACACTAGTTACATTTCTGGTGAACCTGAGGATACATCTACACCTGTGTCGTTCGCAAGCGGGCCGACCACCCGCGGTTCTGTGCAATCCGCGTCCGGAGGGTTAAGAGATGAATCAGACGTTGCGCCGGTTGTCCGTGCTCATGCTGCCTCTGGCGGCCTTCGTTCTGGCATCCTGTATGACTCCGGAGCAAGCACGTCGGGAGGCCGTGTCGGTCTCGAAGATCGCACCCGGCAACGCCGTGTTCGATCTGGAAGACGAGGGCCTGAAGCTGAAGTGGCAGGCCAATCTCGGCCAGATCTCGGGCCGCGAGTTGACCGCCCTGCATCCCACGGAGGGTTGTGTCGTGGTGGAGGCCAGCGGCGGGGAGATGCACGTCTATGGCGCCCAGTGGGGCCGGTACCGGAGCGGCACCGTCCTGCGCAGCCCGCTGGCACAGCCGCCGGCACAATTGGGCGACACGTTGTTTCTGATCGTCGTCGACAGGCTCGTGAGCTACGACATTGAGACGCGGTCGGTCACGACGGGCTACGACCCCGGTTTCCTCGTTTTTACGCAGCCCGCAGTCCACGGCACCGCCCTGCTGCTGGGGGGAGCAAACGGCCACCTGATGAAGATGCCACTGACAGCGAAAGTGGGTGAGGTGATCTACTCCCTGTCCGGCCCGATAGTGCATCCTCCGGTCATAGCGGACGAGACGGTGTATGCGGCCGGACGCAACGCCGAGGCCGCGGCCATCGCCCTGGAGGACGGAGAGCTCGAATGGGCCTGGAAACCCCTCGCCCCCTCGATGCTCACCTCCGGCATTGAATTGCTGGGCAGACACGTGTGCGTGGGCGACAACCGGGGATTCTTCTATTGCCTGGACGCAGACAGCGGGGATCTGGTCAACCGGACGATGCTGGACGGCCCTGTCGTGGACAAGCCGCTTCTTGCGGACGATCACGTGCTGGCCCTCACGTCCACCCCGTCGCTCTTCTGCCTGGACGCCGGAGCGGAGACTGAGATCGTCTGGAAGTACACCGGGGCAACACGAGTGCTGACGGTGGGACCCTCCGCCGTCTACGTGCTCACCGACCAGGACACGCTGGCCGCGGTTTCGCTGGAAACGGGCGAAGAGATGTGGGCCCTTCCCGTGTCCGACGACTGGATGTTCGCCGGAGCCAAGGCGACCACGACCTTCTACGTGGCCGACCCCGAAGGCAATATCGCGGCGTTTTCCGAACTGGAGTAGAGCACAAAGCAGAACGCCCTCTCGGCCTTCATGAGCCGAGGGGGCGTTTTTTGTGACCGATTGGCACCGGCCAGCCGGGGATAGCCCGATCTCTGCGGGTCCAGCCCGGC
Organism: uncultured candidatus Brocadiaceae bacterium; assembly: GCA_964655775.1. Classification (GTDB taxonomy): domain Bacteria; phylum Planctomycetota; class Brocadiia; order SM23-32; family SM23-32; genus CAZZNQ01. The sequence goes on from CAZZNQ010000010.1 coordinate 40,313, forward strand.
GGTTGAATGTCCGCGCCTTACACGTCGCGTCCCTGAACCGTCTTGCGCCCGTTGGCCTTGGCGCGCTCGATGGCCTTATCCAGCATCCAATAGACGGCCGAGTTCAGCTCGTCCAGCACGTCGGAAGAACTCATCACGTCCTTGCCCTTGATGTAGTTCTTGACCTTCGTCCCGACGATCAGCATCTCCTTGCCATCTCCGCTACCCATCAGCAGCACCTCCTCATAGAGCGATACGAGAAACCGGTCAGCATACGATCTTCCGAACCAACGATCTGCAATCATACCAGCCCCGGCCACGTGTCTGTCAAGGGGAAAACCGCCGCAATGGGGCCGGAACAGTGTATCCCGGGCCTGTTCAGCGCACCGCCTCTGCGAAGTTCACCAGTGTCTTACCCGACCGATCGCGATGCTGAGAGGCGAATCGGAGCGCCTCCTCAACACGCGGGAACTCGAACCGGTCTGTGATCACAGGCAGGGGATCGATCCGGCCTGCGGCAAGCAGCCTCAAGGCCCTCGGATAGGTACCCGCGTAGCGGAATACGGTGAATATGTGCAGTTCCTTGCGCATCGCGCGAAGGAGCGGCACCGGCAGGTTGTCACACCCGACTCCGACCCAGGCGATCCGGCCGCCCGGCCGCACAATATCCACGGCCTGCGGCCCGGTCTGCTGGACGCCGACACAGTCGATCACCACGTCCGCGGAGTCTCTCAGTGCATCCGAAACATCCGCAGTGCGCGCATTCAGCGTCCGGCTGGCCCCCATGCGACCGGCCAGCTCGAGCCTGGCCGGAGCGAGGTCCACCGCGCAGAGATCGGTCGCACCCGCGGCCACCGCGGCCGCCACGGTGAAGAGGCCGATCGGCCCGGCGCCCAGTACCGTTACGGCTTCGCCCGGGGCCACTGCCGCGAGGGTCACGGCGTGCAGGGCCACGGACAGCGGCTCGACCACCGCGCCCATCTCCATCGTCACGCCGCCCGGCAGCGGGTGCACAAAGCGCTCGGGAGACGTGAGGTACTCCCGCATGGCACCGTGGTTCCGGGGAGGGGTGCCTTTGCAGACGACCTCCGGACACAGGTTGTAGCGTCCGCTCAAGCAGTAGTCGCACTTCAGGCAGGCAACGGTCGGCTCCACCGCGACCGCATCGCCCGGGCGCACACGGGTCACTCCCCGCCCTATCGCCGCCACCTCTCCCGCGCACTCGTGTCCGAGCACCAGCGGCTCGCTTATCACCTGACTGCCCAGCCGCCCCTGCTCGAAGTAATGCAGATCCGAGCCGCAGATCCCGGCCGAACGCACGGCTACCAGCACCTCGCCGTCGTCGGGGTCCGGCACCCGCACCTCGCGCACGGCCACCCGGCCGGGCTCCGTCAGGTAAGCGGCCTTCATTGTGCCGATTGCAGTCATGGGCTCTCCGGTGCAGCGCGATCGGTCCGTGAGCGATTTTAGCCCTGCGGCAACGGCCGGTCAATCCGCCGACGGTCCGTTCCTTGCCCGACCGGGGCCTGCACCGGTATGATGTGGCCTCGCTCGACCGGGATGCATCCGGTTCCTGCAGCGCGTGGGAGGGAGTCCATGAGGAAGTCGTATCCCGGTGGCGAGGGCGATGCTGCGGCCCGGCTCTTCCGCCTCCGAACGGCCTTGGCAGCGATGTTGCTGGCCGTGATCTGGATGGCGGCCGGCGTCGACGCCGTCGAGATATCGGTCCGGCGCGAAGGGGCGGACGTCCTCGTCTCCAACCCTCATTACTCGCTCGCCGTCAGCCCGTCAGCCGGCGGCAGGATTACCTCCTTCGTATACCGCGGCACGGAGACGACGTTGACCACTGATGGCGGCAGGGGCGGCTTGCTGGCCGAGGAGCACACGGCCCGTCGGCCGTTCGCCGTGCGAGAACTGACGGAGAACGACGACGCTGTGCGTCTGGTCCTGGTTTGCGAGGAGCGGGAGTTCGACCTGACGAAGCGTTTCCTCTTCCGCGGAGACCGGCACTGGTTCGACGTGGAGATAGAGGTGGCGAACCGGACCAGGGCACCCCTGGCCGGCGAGCCCACCCCCGCGCTCCGCAGCCTGGCCGTCCCGGGGGGGGAGGACGCCGCAGCCCGGCAGTTCTACTGCATGGACATGGGTCGCGGCAGCGAAATCCATTCGCGGGAATCGTTCCTGGCCGCCCTTTACGGCGACGGCCAGCCGGACCGGTCGCTTCGCTGGATCGCGGTGACCGATCCGGCCTCCCGCCGGGGATTGGGCTTTGCGATCACCCACGGCGGATGTGCCCCGCTGTTGCCTCTGCGCGCGGCGGACACCGTGGAGTTCGGCTGGAGGATGCCGACGGTGCCGGCGGGCCGCAAGCTGACAAGCCGCATACGCGTCGTCCCGCTGGAGGGCTTCACGGCCGTCACCGAGCTGACGCCCCAGTACGCGGCGCACACCGGCATCTCTGAGACCGAGGACGGTTTGGAGATGTCGCTCAAGCTGCTTGCCCTGGAAAGCGGCCTGAAGGAAGTCTCCTTCGTGAGTCGAACGTTCGACGCAGAGGGACGGGAACTGGCCCCGCTTGATCCGCTGCTGTTCGAGGAGATCGAGCCGATGCAGCAGGTTTCGGGCGAGACTCAGTTGCCGGACGGCGAGGCCCGACCCGACTGGATCGTGCAGGAACTGTACAGCCGCGGCAGCCTGCAGGGCCGTTCGGCCGTTGCGACCGCCCCTTCCCTTACAGAACTCTCGGCCGAAATCGAGCCGCAGGCGCAGCCGGACCTGGAGGAACTACCGGGCGGTGCCCCCGTCCCCGGCGGACTGATACCGCTGAGCGACGCCATGCGGGAACGGGGGTTCGTGGTGTGGGAGTTCACGGGCGTCCCCGCCCTCAGCGAAGAACGTGAACTGCGCTTCGATCTGACGAGTGGCGAGCGCAGGACTATCTTCCTGGGCCTGCGCGCACTCAAGGGTATCGAGGAGTTTCGCATCACGCTTGCCGGAAGCGGCGCCGAATCCGGTGCCGTCCAGAACCTGCCCCCCGCCGCAATGTACACGTGGCGCGTGCTGGAGGAGGCGAACGGGGGCGCGTTTCTCGCGCCCTTCCGGCAGACGGCCCTGCAGCAAGGCGAACTCGTCTGGCTTGCCCTCACGGCCGACGCAGAGGGCCTCAGGCCGGGCGATTACGCGTGCAATGTGGTCCTGGCAGGCGACGGAACACCGTGGGAGATGACCTGCCGGGTGACCGTCTCCGACCCACTTGCGGATGCGCGAACGGCTTTCGGCCTCTGGTACGCTGGGAACGGTTTTGCCGGCTCTTCCATGCAGGCGCTTCGGGAGTATGGTGTCGACGCGGCCACTCTCGATATCGCGGCCCTGGCGGCCGACGGCGCGCTTGAGAACCTTGCTGAGCCGCACGGGAGCGCGGCACTGTCGCTTCTTTCCCTTTGCAGCCGCCGCGGGCTCCAGCCGCCCCGGTCTGCCGGGCCGGAGGTGTTGCTGATGCCGGAGGTGCAGCCGGTCTGGCTCCTCAGGGCGAACGCCGCGACGCCCTCTTCGGTGCTCACTTGCGGCCGATACGGTTACCGGCCCGCGCTCGTCTGCGATCACCTGCCCATGGCGGCTGCCCGGTACAGCCTGGGAGCGGGTCGACCCCGGCATTGGCTGGTCGCGGGCGGTCCCTCGTCCGGTACCGTCGGGGCGTTGATCGAGGACGAATCCCTTGCGCCCGACGACAATGTCTGGCTCTACATGGACCTGCGCGACGCGGACTGGCGCTGGGCGGCCACGTCCGTGCCCGCGGCGGTCTGGGCCGCGACGTGGCAGGGCTTGGCCGGAGTGGCCGTAAGCTGCGACGCGCCGCCCGGCACGGCCGACCGCCAACCGGTCGTCTGGCACATCGTCCGGGACGCCTGCAGCGACGCTTCACTGTGGCGGGCGGCGCTGAAGCGCGCTCGCGACCTCGCCCGCCCGGACGCCGACCCCGACGCTCGGACGGCCGCGCTGTTCGCCGCAAGCTCCCTCGAAGGCGTCATAGGTAACTCCGAAGACTGTGTCCTCACGGTGCGCGAGACTGACGTCGGCGGGGGCCTCGCCCCTCGTGTCGTCCCTGAACCGGGCCTCGCGGCTGTCTCAATCGGTCGATTCAGTGAGGCGCGGCGAAAGACGACGATGGCGGCCCGCGATCTGGTCGAGTCGGTCGCGCAGACCCCGGGGCAGGCATACTGGCGCGGCGTGCCTATGATCGAGGGCAACGCCGTCAAGTGGTCGATCGTCGCCGACGTGGGCGAACAGGCGTGGAAGGCGGCCCTTGCCCTCCAGAAGGGCATCCGGGAACGCAGTGGCTACACCGTCCAGGTGTCGCGCGCATTCCCCAACCGAGTGGAGGGAAGTCCCCTGAATCCCAGTATCGTGTGGGTTACGACCGCGAACCACGACATGCAAGGCCTTCCTGATGCCATAGCGACCGCGCTTGCGCGGCGGCCCGACGCGCCGGTGGTGGCGGAGAAACTCGAAGACGGCACGATGGTGGTCGTCCTGCGCGACGACGCGTATCTGGAACAACTTCTGCGCACGATACTGCCCCGCCCGAGCTTCTTCGCTCCGGCGCGCGACGTGCGCTGAAAGCAACATGAGCATTTGCAGACGGAGGTCGGCCATGGCCGCGGTCTTCGGCGGGATCGACGTGGGAACACAGGGCGCCAGGTGCGTGTTCGTGACCGACGACGGGCAACTGGTGAGCGAGGGCTCCTCCGTCTTTGGGCCCGGTCTGGCGATCCACCGTGCGGGCGCGCCCGTGCCCGAGGCCGAGGAGGGGCACGAACAGGACGAACAGGAGCCCGGAACCTGGACTGCAGCCGTGAAGAGGGCCGTGTCCCAGGCGGTCGCGTCGGCCCGGCAAGCCGGTCGGCCGTTGCGCAAGGTGCGGGCCGTCGGCGTCACCAGCACGAGCGGCACAGTCTGCTGCCTCGACGCCCGAGGCAGGCCCGTCTCCGCCGCCATAATGTACAACGATCCCCGATGCGCGGCGGAGGCACGCGAGGCGCAGAAGGCGGGCGCCGATGTCGCGGAGCGTCTGGGATACCGGGTCAAGACCTCGTTCGCCCTGCCCAAGATAATGTGGGTCCGGCGCCACCGCCCGGCGGTGTTCGCCCAGACGGCCTTCCTGACCAGCCCGACCGATTACATCATCGGTTGGCTGACTGACCGATGGGGCCGAACCGACCAGAACAACGCCCTGAAGTGGGGTTACGACCTGATCGAGAAGCGATGGCCCCCCTTCATCACCGGCGGCCTCGGCCTGCCGGCGAGTCTGCTGCCCGAGGTGCAGAGGCCGGGCGAAGAAGTCGGCAAGCTGCTCCGCAGGAGGGCGGATGAGCTGGGGCTTCCGCACGGGACGCCGGTGGTCGCCGGAACCACGGACGGGTGCGCAGACCAGGTGGCAAGTGGAGCCGCGGCCCCAGGCGAGTACAACACCAGCCTGGGCACCACCATGATCGTCAAGGGCGTGAGCGACCGTCTGATCCTGGATCCCGAGGGGCGCGTCTACTGCCATCGCCACCCGGACGGATGGTGGCTCCCTGGAGGAGCCAGCAACACCGGAGCCGGCTGTCTGAACACGGAGTTCTCCGCCGAGGAGATACAGGAGATGACGCCCGGCGTCCTGCAGCACTCCCCGACCGGCCTTCTCTGCTATCCGCTGGTGGGCAAGGGCGAGCGCTTCCCCTTCGTGGACGCGGAGGCCGAGGGATTCGTGCTGGGCAGCCCCAGGTCCCGGGAGGAGCTGTTCGCCGGCTACCTGGAAGGGGTCTCCTACCTGGAACGGCTGGCGTTCGAGACGTTGGGCGATCTGGGCGCGAGGATCGGCGACACGGTGTACTCTGTGGGCGGCGGATCGCTGAACGACGGTTGGCTCCAGATACGAGCCGACGTCCTGAACCGTACCGTCCGCCGGCCCGCCCTCCCCGGCGCGGCGATGGGTGCGGCCGTCATCGCAGCGTCCCGTACAAGGCACTCCGGTCTGACCGAGGCCGCCCGGGCAATGGTCCGTGTCGACCGAGAGGTCGTCCCTCGCCCGGCGCAGGTCCCGGTCTACGAGGACAAGTACCAGCAGTGGCGCGAACAGTGCGTCGAACGCGGCTACATCGCGCGCTAATGCCGGCATCCGGACTTGATTTCCCGGTACGAGCGCGATAGTTTCGCTCACCGTTGAACGGACATCCAACAACTCATCGCAGGAGACGTGTCATGGCGAGACCGGTGACGCTGTTTACGGGGCAATGGGCGGACGTTCCGCTGAGGGAACTGGCGGAGAATGTGTCGGCCTGGGGTTACGACGGGCTGGAGCTGGCGTGCTGGGGCGATCACTTCGACCCGGCACAGGGGGCTGAAAGCGTCGACTACTGCAACAAAAAGAAAGCGCTGCTGGAGGAATTCGGACTCCAGTGCTGGGCCATCAGCGCCCATCTGCCCGGCCAGCTCGTGCTGGACGTGCTGGACGAACGGCACAACGGTTTCGCGCCCGAGGAGATGGCCGGCGACTACGACAGGATGCGCGAGTGGGGCATCGAGACGATGAAGAACTCCGCCCGCGCCGCCAGGAACATGGGCATCGAGGTCGTTAACGGCTTCACCGGCAGTTCCATCTGGCATCTGCTCTACTCCTTCCCGCCGGTGACGGGCCAGATGATAGAGGACGGCTTCAAGCTGCTCGCCGAGCGCTGGAACCCGATCCTGGACGTCTTCGAGGAATGCGGAGTCCGGTTCGCCCTGGAGGTGCATCCGACCGAGATCGCGTTCGACGTCGTGACCGCCGAACGCGCGCTGGAAGCGCTGGACCATCGGCCGGAGTTTGGCTTCAACTTCGACCCCAGCCACCTGCAGTGGCAGGGAGTCGACCCCGCCGAGTTCATCCGCACGTTCCCCGACCGCATCTACCACGTCCACATGAAGGACTGCGCGGTGATGCTGAATGGCAGGGAGAGCATCCTGTCCTCGCACCTGAACTTCGGCGAGGCGGGCCGGGGATGGGACTTCCGAAGCCTGGGGCGCGGCGAGGTGGACTTCGAGGCCATCATCCGCGAACTGAACCGCGCCGGTTACGCCGGGCCGCTGTCCGTCGAGTGGGAGGACAGTGGGATGGAGCGCGAGCACGGCGCCCAGGAAGCCTGCGACTTCGTGCAGTCGGTAGACTTCCCCGCCAGCGGGCTGGCCTTCGACGCGGCGTTCGACAAGTAACTGCTGTCGCATTGCGCCTGCAAGAAGGCCGGCGGAGCTTCTCTGCCGGCCTTCTCACTACGGTAACAGAGGGACTGAACACACCATGAAGAAGGCACCCGCGCTCGCCGTCTTGCTCGCATTTCTCTGCGGAACGGTTGCGGCGTCCGAAATGCTGCGGCAGCCGGCCGAAGTGCCGGGACAGACCGAGGTCCCGGACGTGGCGCAGAGAGGGGGAACGGCTCCGGTCGAGGCCGTGCATGTTACCGTCCCGCGCGGGCAATGGCGGCTGTATGACGGCGGCTTCCCTTCACTACAGGAACTGAAGGAGATGCCCGAAGACCCGTGGCCGATCTACGGGCTCTACGTGGGCGCCGGATCGTACCTGACCTTCCGGGAAGACATCAAAGCGGTCGGCTTCAAGAGTTTCCGCGTCACGGCCTACGGAAGACAGCCCAACGAAGACTGGCTGCGCGCCATGATCGAGGACGACGTCTTCGTGATCCTGCCCCTGGGTGCCAAGCGACGCGACGAGTTTGACAGCGACGAAGAGTACCTTGACAACGCACTCGCGTCGTTCAGGCAAACCATCGAGCGGTACGGACCCGGCGGCAGCTTCTTCAGGGATAACCCCGACGTGCCGTATAAGCCCCTCACCTGCTTCCAGATACTCAACGAACCGAACTTCCAGTACATGTACCGTGGGTCGAACGACGCCTCCATGTTCCCCATCCGCTACAAGCTCTATTCGGAACTTCTGCCGCGCACCTACGCGATGATCAAGGGCAACTGGCCGTCAGCCACCGTGGTCGGCTGGAGCTGCGGCGGCGCGGCAAGTCAGGACGTCCCGTTCGTGAGGGCCTCGCTGGACCTGGAACCGGCGATGGCGGAGTCGTTCGACGTGTTCGCCACCCACCCCTACATGTCCGGAGGCGAGCCGCCCGAATCGTTTGCGCTTCGCCGATGGGGCGGCTACGCGATGGCCGGCACTCTCGGACTGATCCGCCAACGCTTCGCCGAAGCCGGGCGCCCGCCCGGCAAGCTGCCGGTCTGGTACACCGAAGGCGGATGGCGACTCCTGCCCGAGGACGGCGGCATGTTCGAAACCGGCGATCTGCCGGGCAACCTGCACGCTGCGTATTACGTCCGCTACTACGCCATGGGTCTGCGCCTCGGGATCGGTCGGATCACGCCGATGCACATCGTCGACGCGGACGGCCACAACGGCGGCATCTTCAACCGTACAAAAGCATGGGCGAGGGACGACGCGAAACCGTTCCGCCCGGTCGCCTACGCGATCCAGAACATGATCCGCCTGATGCCCAACCCAAAGCTGGTGCGCATCATCTCGGATGGGGACGAAGGGTACTTCGCGTACGAGTTCGTCACCGACAAGCTGGACCCCGACGCCGGCACCGCCGTCATGGCGTGGAAGGTCACAGGCCGAGGGAGGAACGTGCGTATCCCCGTTCCCTATGCAACAGCCGTCGTCACCGACATGCTGGGCACGAGCGAGACTGTAGACGTGCAGAGCGGCACAGTATCGGTTGAGGTCGGCCCTTACCCGGTCTACGTCACTCCGCGGTAATGCGTCCGCCGCCCTTAGGGCGCCGAAATCGCGCCGTGTTCTTGACCACAACGACCGCAGGGCTTACCGTCATGCTGTAACCTTGATTTCCCGCGCACGGGACACCAATCTTGTCACGCTCGAACCAGTCACCCGCCTCGCTGCAGCAGGCGTATGCCGACTTCTTCCCCGTCGGGGCGGCCGTCAGCCCCGAGGTGATCGAATCGCACGGCGAACTTCTTCGCCGCCACTTCGGTAGCCTGACCTGCGAGAACGACCTGAAGTTCGCGCGCACCCAGCCCGAGGAGGGGACTTTCACCTTCGAGCGCTCCGACCGGATCATTGCCTTTGCACGGGAGCACGGCATGAAGGTCCGGGGCCACACGCTCGTCTGGCACCAGGCGCTTCCCGACTGGCCCTTCGTCGGCGGGGATGGCGCCCCGGCCACACGCCGTAGCGTGCTTGAACGACTGGAAGAACACATCCACACCGTGCTCGCCCACACCCGGGGAGACGTCTACTGCTGGGACGTCGTCAACGAGGCCGTCGACGAACGCAACGGCGGCTTCCTGCGCGACACTCCATGGCTGCAAGCCGTGGGGAAGGATTACCTGGACATGGCCTTCCGGTTCGCACATGAAGCGGATCCGGACGCCGCGCTTTTCTACAACGACTGCCACACGGACGCGCCGGATCGGCACGCTCTCATCATGCGATTGCTCAGGGGCATGCTGGACCGCGGCGTGCCCGTCCACGGCATGGGTATGCAGGCGCATTCGCGCATAGACAATCTGGACGTCGCCCGGCTGCGCGCAGCGATCGAGGACTTCGCATCCCTGGGCCTACAGGTACAGATCACCGAGTTTGATCTGTCACTCTACCGCGACGTCGGCGGACCTGAGGAGGCCCTGAAAGCACCGCCGGCCGGCAGACTGGAGGAGCAAGCGCGCCTCTATGACGAACTGTTCGCGATGCTGCGAGACGTGAGCCAACTGGTGACCGGTTTCACCTTCTGGGGCGTGGCGGACGACCGAACCTGGCTGGACAACTTCCCGGTGAAGGGCCGCAAGAACTGGCCGCTCCTGTTCGACGAACGTCACGAACCGAAAGATGCGTTCCGCCGCGTTGTCGAAGGGGCCTGAGTGCGAGCCGCGCCGGGATTCGAGCCGAGACGGTTCGCGGAAAGTTGTGAGTCGACAATGGACTATGCGCAGGGAGTCTGAGCAATGGCGGAGATAGCCGATGTGGGATTCCGTTGCCTTCTCGTGGCACTCGCGTCGGTTCTGTGCCTGCCCGTCCTGAGCGGGTGCGCCGCCTCCCAGCCGGACCCGGAGCCGCCTCGTGTGCTGGCCAGCGAGGCCGAATGGAGATGCGATCTGGATCAGCTCTGGCGCGGCGTGGACCTCGACGTGGGTGAATCGAGCACCGTCGAGCTGAGCGACGGCACGATGGCCGAGGTGAGGGTGCTGGCGCTCAACGAGATCCGCGACAGCGTTCGCAATGCGGTGCGGCGGGCCGAGGTACGCGTCGAGGTGAACGGCGAGCCGGCCACTCTCGTCTCCGCCACCTATCACCTGCCCGTGGCGGTCGGCGGGGTCCAGGTCGACTGCCCCGTCACCGCCGGGTACCTCACGAACTCCCGCGCGAACAACTGGCGCCTCCGCAAGGACGTGCGCCTGCGGCTGTGGCCGGGCGGTTCGCCGTGGATCCGGCCCGGCACTTTCGCCTATCCGGTCAAGCAGCGCTGGTTCGCAACCGATACCCAGATGGGCAACGAGCCCGTGTTCGTCGACGGACCGGAGCCGACCGCCGACACTAACGTCTACTACCACAACGGTCTGGACATCGGCGGCATGGAGGGCGAGGTGCCCGTTCTGGCATCCGTGGACGGCGTGGTGGTGCAGGTGGGCGAGGAAAGGCTGCCCGATGCCTACGCGAGTACGCGCTACGACAAGATGAGCATCCTGGACCGGCGCGGCTGGCTGCACGGCTACTACCACCTGCAGTCCTTCGAGCCGTGGGTGAAGCCGGGCGTGGTCGTCAGGATGGGGCAGCGCATCGGCACGCTCGGCAAGGAAGGGCACAGCGGCGGCTGGTCGCACCTGCACTTCGGGCTGTGGAACCCACAGCCGTCCGGCCGCAACGGTTCCGGCGAGGCATACGCATTCGCCTGGCAGGCTTACATCGACCAGTACAAACCGCGCGTCATCGCCGTGGCGCGGCCACATCATCTGCTGTGGACGGGCGAGACGGCCCGCCTGGACGCCTCGCCGTCGTGGAGCGCTTCCGGCAAGATCGCCCGTTACGAGTGGACGTTCACGGACGGCAGCGCCGCCGCCGGCCCCATCGTGGAGCGCCAGTACGAGAAAGCTGGCGTCTACAGCGAGATCCTCAAGGTTACCGACTCCGAAGGCAACGTCGACTATGACTTCGCCGTGGTGCAGGTGCTGAACCGCGACAACCCGGACCAGCGGCCCCCCAGCATCCACGCAGCTTACTGGCCCACGCTGGACCTGAGGGCCGGCCGGGAGATCGCGTTCAGCGTCCGCACGTTCGGCACCACGCATGGCGAGGAGGTCTGGGATTTCGGCGACGGTTCGCCGACGGTCACGACGAGGTCCGACGGCTGTGTCGACCCTATGAACCCGGAGGGCTACGCATACACCGCGCATACGTATAAGGAGCCGGGCGAGTACATTGTCACGGTCCGGCGCGAAAACGAGCACGGGCAGCAAGCTATCTGTCACCTGCAGGTGACGGTCGACAAGTAAGGCCCCGGATGGTGGCACGCGACCGTCCGCTATGCTATGCTCGCGCAGGTCCGCGCGGCGAGAGAGAGAACGTCGCGGGCCGGCGTCGTGTCGTTCACGTCGCATTCAGCATCCCTTTGAGAAAGGTGCAGGCCGTCCGATGAAGATCTACATCCATACCGATCTGGAAGGCATAAGCGGCATCGACCGGAGCGAGCAGGTACCCCGGAGCGGCGACGAGTACCGGGCCTGCTGTGAGAAGCTCATGGCCGACCTGAACGCGGCCGTGGCCGGCGCGTTCGACGGCGGCGCCGATCACGTGACCGTGCTGGACAGCCACGGCGGAGGCGGCAACTTCATTCTGGACCTGCTGGACGAACGCGCCGAGAACGACACCCGCCCGAACAAGAAGTGGTGGGGCATAATGGACGGCAGTTACGACGGCACGTTCTTCATCGGCGCGCACGCGATGGCCGGCACCATCAACGGCTTCTTGGATCACACGCAATCCTCCACCACGTGGTTCAACTACTACATCAACGGTCGGCGCGTTGGCGAGTTAGGACAGTGGGCCACAATAGCGGGCGCGTTCGAGGTGCCGATGCTCATGGTGTCCGGCGACGTGGCCGCCTGCGCCGAGGCGCGCGCTTTCTTCAATCCCGTGGAGACGGCGGCCGTCAAGCAGGGCCTGGGGCGCAACCGCGCCGATGCCCTCCCGGAGGAGGAGGCACAGGCCCTGATCCGTGAAGCGGCGCGGAAGGCCGTGGCCCTGGCCGACGAGGCGAAGCCGTTCAAGCCACTGTTGCCGATGGATATCAAGCTGGAGGTCTACCGTTCGGACTTCGGGGATAACTTCGCCGAGAAGAGGGGCGTCGAACGCCTGGATGCGCGCACGATCCGGAAGGTGACGTCCGACCGGCTCGACATCCTGTTCGGCTGAGGCGCACGCATTCCGCCAACGGACGGAGACGGCCAATGGATGAACGGTATCCCCGTGTGAGGCTGTTCCGGCTAGTGATGCTGGCCGCCGGCTGGCTGGCCGTCGTGGTCGGCGGCATGGGCATGGCGACGTCGATCTTCGGGCACGCGAACTGGGTTCTCTCCTGCTTCATCATTCTTGCTGCCGGCGCCTGCATGCTCGGAATCGGCCAGGTGCTGCTCCTTCTGCTGAATATGGCCGAGGAGGTCACGGAGGTACGCGGCATGATGTTGCTGCGGAAATCCGACGACCTGGACGAACCGAGCACAGAGCCCGAAACTCGCACGTCCGAGTGGGAGTGACGGCGGACGCCCAGCGCCCTACTCCTGGCGCAGAAGAATCCGCCCCCGGCGCACCGCGAAGGTGTCGTCTCCAGAGAAGACGAGGTGGACGACCCGACCGTCGTCGCTCATCCACTTCGTGGGGAAGCTGCCCGTCTCCCCCGGCCCGACGTCCCACAGCGGCGTGAACAGCACCGTCGTCCACGGCCCCCACGGCTCGGGCGCGTCATAGACACCGAACCCGCCCTGGAACCGCACCTTCGGGTCGTGGGGGTGGTTGGGGAGCATCTGCCACCACAGGTACCGTTCCAGTCCAGCATTGTAGGTGACGGCCGAGCGCAGGCACCGGCCCTCGTGCTCGAAGACCGCCCCCCTCCTGCTGATGTCACGCGCCCAGTGGGGCCGACCTTGACCGTCGACACGGGTAAAGAACTCATATGCCGAGCGGTCCGCAACGGCATCCCTCGGCATCCGGGCGAGGATCATGCGATCTGCCGCGCGATAGGCGGACGGATGATCGTGCGAGTAGACGTAAACGTAATCGTCGCGCGCGCCCTCGTAGTTGCGGCCGAAGTTCAGGAACGTGCAGTAGCCCAGCGCGCGGAAACTCCAGTCGGCCCAGGTCCATGACTCGGCGTGATCGGCCGACCAGACGAGCCGGCAGTGCTCGCCCTTATGGTTGGCGTTCCGCAGCCACATGTAGAGCACGCCGTCCACCATCAGTATCCCGCTTGCCTTCATCCCGGTCCGGCCGGGACCGTATTCCTGCTCGACGTCCGAGCGGATGTTGACGCCCTCGACATCCGGCGGATCGCCCGACACCCTGGCGACGCCCATGCTGAGCTTCTCGGGCACGGGCGGGTCGAATCCCCAACCGTCGCCGTAGGCCGTGTAGAGATCGCCGTCGTCGGCCCACGTAAGCGGCCAGTTGTCGCTTCCGTCGCGTCCGCGCATGTGGCAGAGCCGGACAATGCTGGACTGTGGCCCCCACTCGATGCCGCCTATCACGCGACTGGCAGGGCACGGCGGCAGCACCGCCTCCATGAGGGGCCGAAACAGGAACTCGTCGGCGCCCGTCCACGCCGGGTCGCCGATCAGTTCTCCGAAGCGCACAGCGATCAGATCGAGTCCGGGCACCACCAGCAGCACCTGGTCCCCTGCTCCCCTCCCCGCGAAGGCATTCAGCGGAACGGACGGCCACGCGCCGTCGTGGTTCACCCACCAGCACAGCCCCGATGCCGGCGCGGCGGGATCCATCGAGCGGTCCGGAAGTGGCGTGCCGGCGTAGCTGACGGCCCGTTCGACGGCGCCCGGATCGAGTATCTGCCTTCCGTCCCAATCGCCGCCGCACAGCATCAGCCGCCCCAGGCGGGCGACCGCACGCGGCGTCCAGTTGCCACCTCCCCAGTTGGCCACCAGCGGCAGCCCATCGGTCACGTAGGTCCGGCCGTAGCCGATCTGCCATTCGTCGTCGGGCACGCCGATCGGCCTCATCACACGCTCGCGAAGCAGCGTGCGGATGTCCTCGTGTTCGGTGCCGCGCAGCGCGGCCGTCACGGCATACGCGAGCATCGCCATGCCGGTGTTGCTGTAGTCGTAGCGCGAGCCGGGCTCGAAGATGACGGGCGCCTCGTCGCGCGCAATGGTGAACGGATTCGGTTCGCGCCGCCAGAACGCGCCCTTCCATCCGGGCAGCGACTTCTGACTGAGCGAATGCTTGGACCCGAGCTGCCGCCGGTCGATGGCGTCCAGTGCAGGATTCTCCAGGCCGCTACAGTGCGTCGCCAGATGCCGGATGGTGATGCAGGACTTAACCCGATCGCCGCGCCATTGCGGTATGTATTCGCAGGCCGCGTCGTCCGGACCCAGGAGCCCGTCCTGCAGCGCAAGGGCGAGCGACGTGCCGCCGACAAGCGCTTTGGCCAGGGACGCCGTGTAGTGCCGGCTCTCGGCCGATCGTCCTTCCGCGTGCCATTGCACCAGCACGCGGTCGTCGCGGATGACCAGCAGGGACTCCGTTCGGTGCCGCTCAAGCTCCGCTCTCAGCGCCTCCAGACGCCCGGACGACATGCCGCACTCCTCGGGTCTCGCGCGCAGCCATGTGAACCGCTCAGCCATTGCTCTCTTCTCCTTGCGATTGGGTCCGGGCCGCGGGCATTGTAACCGAACGCACGCGCTTGGGCGCGTCGCTCCTTGCGCCGCCCGCCGCATCCGGTAAGGATACTCGGACACTTCGTCCATCCTGCAGCGTCGACCACATCTACGAACGGAGCACGGCATGAAGCCCCGCGAACGCGTTCTCGCCACCGTCCGCAACGAACCCGTGGACCGAATCCCCGTCTGCCATCTCAACTTTTCCGGCTACGCCGCCGAGGTGATCCTGGGCAAGAAGGACGTCTGGGTGGGTGGCGAGCATTCCCAATGGGTCGCGATGAAGAAGCTGTGGGAGGGCGACGACGCCTACCGCGAATGGGAGGAGACGCGCGAGAAGGACGTGGTCGCCCTGCAGGAGGCGTGCGGACACGACATGCTGCGCCTTCGCTACTGGCCGTGGACGCGCAAGCCCACTCGCCGGATCGACGAGCACACGTTCCTATTCGGCGATCCCGAAGGCGAGTGGTTCACGATGACCTACGACCCTGAACTGGAACTCCTCACCCGGAAGGAAGGCGTCGGCGGGAGCGAGCGGCCGGTCTCCAGCAGCGACGTGGACCGCGAGCCGGACGAGGACGCCCTGCGCCGCGAAGTCGAAGAGGCCGAGGCCCGGGCCGAACAGGCCCCGCCTCCGGAAAATCCCTACGACTACCTGAGGGACCAGATCGCCCGCTACCCGGACTACGTAATCCGCGCCGGCGGCGGGACCGTGTTCGTGGACATGCGTTCGCAGACCCAGCTCATCGAGTCGGCGCTCTGGCCGGATCTGTTCGCCCGCAAGCTCCTGGCCCAGGCGCGCTGGATCTGCAAGACCACCATCCCCTGGCTCGCTGAGACCGGCCTGGAGCTGAACGTCGCCGGCATGGATTTCTGCTTCCCGCAGGGACCGTGCATCTCTCCGGGCGTCTTCCGCGACGTGGTCGCGCCTGGGCTCAAGCTGATTGCGGACGAGTGCCATCGTCGGGGCATGCGCTACTTCTACGCCAGCGATGGCAACTTCTGGCCGGTCGGCGACACGCTTTTCGAGGAGATCGGCATCGACGGCTGGTTCGAGACGGACAAGAGCTCCGGTATGGACATCCGCCGCCTGCGCGAGCAATACCCGAATCTCACGATCCAGGGCAACATCCGGGTACAGGTGCTCCACCGAGGCAGCCCGGACGACGTCAGGCGCGACGTGGCCGAGTGCCTGGAAGCCGCTCACGAGGTCGGCGGCGTCATCTGCGGGACGTCCAACATGATCATGCCCGGAACCCCGCCGGAGAACATCCACGCCATGCTGGAGACCATCGAACGGCTCCGGTGAACTCCCCCAGCCCGCCGCCGGCGGCGCCCGCCTAATCCGTCGGCGCGGGTCCCAACTTCAGGCCCTTCTGCTTGACGAGTGCCTTCAGTTCTCCATCTTCGCTGTCGCGGAGGTACTCATTGAACTTCGGCGTCTCGTCCACCAGCGCCTGAGCCTCTTTCGACGACATGGGGGACAGGACCTTCGCCACGAGCTGCGGGATAGTGTACTTGCCGATCTCCTCGATCCTCAGGCCCGATACATCCAGCAACGGCTTCACGCGTTCGGTGGCGGCCAACGCTTCGGCCCGACCCACAGGTGTCCGACGAACCGCCAGTCGGCCAAACTCGGGATACTTTTCCTTCATCCGCATCCGCTCACTCCCCGCCATCTGCTCCAACTCGTCGAGCGTGTAACCTTCCTTGTGGAGGATGCCGGCGAGCGCCTTCTGCTCCCTCTGGGCGGTGTCCCTAATCCGCGGCAGGCAGGCCATCAGCAGGATAGGGTTCGGAACACGGGCCAGTTCGGCCCAGTCCATGCCGGGGAAGAAGTCCTCCGAGCCGTCTCGGATGTAGCGCTCGGCAGCCCTGTTCTGCAGTTCAGGGGGAACCGAGGCGATATGCTCCGCCAGGAAAGCGACTCCCGGGATGAACTGAAGCTCGTCCCACGTGTAGTCCATCGCGGAGATGAAACGCTCGACCCGTTCGCCAGCTACCGCCAAACGTTGTTCCCTGTCTGGCCAGTGGGCCAGACGCCTGAGTGAATCAGCAGTTCGGGGGGGCCTATAGTTCCTCAGCAACTTCTCCAGCCGCTGCTCCTCTTGCGGCGGTTCCTTTCGCTCCAGTCGCGGAATCCCGTGTGCCGTAACCTTCATGTCTATCACCCTCGGAGGGGCTTCGTCCTCGAATGCCCTCCTGACCTCTCTTGCCACGTCGAAGCCTTCGTCCGTTAGTACGATCCAGCCTTGCGCCAGCGCATCAGCTATGGCATTCCTGAACCGGGGCTCGATGGGTTTCCAGAGGATGGTACCTTTGGGCAAAGGCCAGTTTCCTTCCCGAAGGTAGACCACATAATCCTCCGCCGTATCAAGCCGCGGACCATCGTAGTAGACCTGCGGCCCCTCCGAGAGTCTCCTCAGATGCTCCAAGGCGGCGACCATGTGGGTGAAAACACGGGATGGGGGCGCCGATTGCAGGCACCAGCGGCTCTCCATGTGCCCGACCCATTCGTGCCCGTACGGAAACAGCTTGATCCTGGCCTTGCCCTCCCAGTAGCCAGGCCTCTCGCGGCGTCCTTCCAACGCCACGCCGTAGTACATCGGGATGCCCACGATCACGCCCTCTATCGTGACGGCTCCGTCGTCCTCTTCGGGCCCCGTGACGGCCAGACCGGGCGACAGCTTGCCCTCCCACAGATCGTCCCATCCCGTGAACTCGGAGAAGTAAAGGTCCGGAAACACCCTCCGCAGCCGGCGCTGTTGCCCGTCACCCACCAAACGCACGAGATGGCGCTCCCGGTTCGGGTGCTCCACCGTATCCTCACCCAAGCCCGGTATCTGGAGCAGGTAGAGGTCCGACGACGTCTGCGCTGCCTGCGCCGAGGCGAAGAAGGAGCCCATCACACAGCATAGAGCAATCCAGGCGATCTTTCTGGAACGCATCGTTGATCCTCCCTACCAAGGCTAAACTCGAAGGTCAGTCTCCTCGTCATTCTGCCCGTTCTCGTCGAATTCGCCGTCCTCTCCTCCGCGCATTGACGCTCAGCTCAAAGGCATTTTAGCTCAAGGCGAGACCGGATGCCCAAGCGGAACTTTGCATGTGGCGAATCGATCAGCGACGGTATTCGGTCGAAGGTCCGGCGCGAGGTGGCCGAGTGCCTGGAGGCCGCCCACGAGGTCGGCGGCGTCATCTGCACATGATCATGCCCGGCACCCCGCCGGAGAACATCCACGCCACGCTGGAGACCATCGAACGGCTGCGGTGACACCCGTCGCGTTGGACCGCCGCGGGCCGTGCGCTATACTGATCGCGCACATCATCGGGAGCAGCGAACATGGGAAGCGCAGGAACGGACTGGCAGCGAAGCGGCGCGGGAAAGCCTTACGTCAGCATGGTTACCGAGACGTTCCCGCCGGACGTGAACGGCTGCGCGATGACGCTGGGCCACTTTGCGGATCGGCTGCTCTCCCAGGGCTACCGGCTGGAGCTGGTGCGGCCCAGCCGGCATCGGCGCGAACGCCCCCGCACGGAGGGCAACCTGCGCATCGTCCCCCGCCGCAGCATGCGCATACCGTTCTACCGCATCCAGCGTTGCGGCCTGCCCGCCCCCTGTTACCTGCACCGCGATTGGCACGCCGATCCGCCGGACGTGATCTACGTCGCCACGGAAGGGCCTCTCGGGTACTCGGCGCTGGTGGTAGCCGAACGCTTCCGCATCCCCGTGGTCTCGGGCTTCCACACGAACTTCCAGAACTACGGCACATACTACGGCCTGCCGTTCATCCGCCCGGCCGTGACCGCCTATCTGCGCAGCTTCCACAACCGCACGGAGGCGACGCTGGTGCCGACCGCGCACCTGAGCCGCGAGCTGTCCGAAGCCGGATTCGTCAACACGCGCGTGGTGGGGCGTGGAGTCGACACGGACCTCTACTCCCCGGCAAGGCGCAGCGAGGAAATCCGACGCAGTTGGGGGCTGGAGCCGGACGACCTGGCGGTGCTCTACGTGGGACGCCTGGCCGAGGAGAAGAACATCGGGCTGGCCGCCGAAGCTTACCGCGCCATGCGTGCCGTCAACGACCGCGCGCGGTTCGTGCTGGTCGGCGACGGGCCGTCGCGAGAGGCGCTGGAGAGCGAGAATCCCGAGTTCGTCTTCTGTGGCTGGCGCACCGGCGAGGACCTGGCCGCCCACTACGCCTCGGGGGACGTATTCCTTTTTCCCAGCACCACCGAGACCTTCGGCAACGTCGTGACCGAGGCGATGGCCAGCGGCCTGGGGGTGGTGGCGTACAACTACGCCGCAGCGGAGGTGCATATCGACGACGGCGAGAGCGGGATGCTGGCCGCCTTCGAGGACCGAGACGATTTCATCCGAGCCGCCGTCGCGCTGGCATCGGACACGGATCTGGTAGCCCGCATTCGGCCGGCGGCCCGGCGCGTGGCCGAAGGAATCTCCTGGGACCGCATCGGTGCGCAGTTCGAGTCGATTCTGCTGAACTGCGCCCGAGGCTAAGAGGACTGACATGAGTCTCTGAAGTGCTTCTGCTGGGGCGGCATCGCGGGCGAGAAGACTGGCGCCATCGACGCACGCCGCCGGCTGGTGGACCAGCCGGTTCGCCGGGCGCATCTGGACGAAGCAAGCTTCGCTAACGGCAAAGCGGTGGCAAGCCACCGCACTCCGAAAAGCAGCCGGCACTCGGATGGCTCTGCCATCCCCGGCACGCTACCCGAGGCCAGGAGCGCAACATTCCTGAAAGACCGTTCAGCCGATTGCCAGCAGTCGGCGCAACCGTCCCCAGGTGCGCTTCCCCCGCCAGAGTTCCAACGCCTCCCTTCTGCCAGCCGACGGAAAAAATACTTGACAAGATGTAAGTTATATATTACTTTATGTTCGATATACATTACATACGTGTCTGCGGTCCATTCCTGGAGGGTTGGTCTGATGCTGCCGGAAGAGAAACGGGCGTGGTTCATCATCGCGATGGCCGTGCTGGCCGTCACAGCCGTATTGGTTCTGATTCCCGTCGTGGGCGTCCGGTTCGCCTGGGCTGGCCTCGCAGTCTACGGCCTGGGAGGATTCGCGCCGCTGATCGGTGGCAAGAGGCGAGACGGCGTGACGACCGACGAGCGGGACCGTATGATCGCCGAGAAAGCGGGGCTGGCAGGCGGATTGTCGTCGTACTCCTGGTTCGTTCTGGGCTCCATGGGCGCCTGGCTTGTGTTCATGCTCAGGGGGCAGGAGAGCGTGCCTGTCGAGATTCTGCCGTTTCTCGTCATAGTTGGCGGGTTCATCTTCTTCACGGTGCACTCGATCACCGTCGTAGTCCTCTATCGTCGCCATAGGAGCCCCGCCGAGGCGTAGACCGACCGGCTCAAGAGGAGATCGATGCGATGACGCGACTTCAGGTCTGGGCATGGTGGAACATCGGCGTGGTGGCGCTGAACGCTGTGGTGTTCCTGGCGATGCTGGCGGTCGTCGGCATGCCGGAGGCGTGTTTCGCAGGCGTCGTCATCTGGCTGCTCGTGCCGGGCATTCTGGTGCTCTTTCGGCATCGGGACGGCGGAATTCGTCTGGCGCTCGACGAGCGCGATAAGGCCATCCTGCAGCGTGGTTTCGTGGCGGGCCTGGTCGTGCTGCTGCTGGTGCTGGTTGGCGGCGGCGCCGCCGGGGCGGCGACCGGCGGTGAACCGGTCGTGTTCGCCGTGGTCCTCTTGCTTGCGGGATACCTGACCGTCCTGGCCATATCGTCCCGGATCCTGTTCGGCGCGGCACGGGAGTGACCATGGAATCCGAAGGCACGATCACGAACGAGGTGCGCCGTCTGCGGTTCGAGCACGACGAGATGACGCAGCAGGAACTCGCCGAGAAAGCGCTGGTGACGCGCCAGACGATAATCGCCATCGAGGGGGGACGCTACAACCCGTCCCTCGCGCTGGCATTCCGGATAGCCCGCGTCTTCGACTGCCGCGTGGAAGAGGTCTTCCACTACGAGGAGCCCGAAACCAAATAGGATCGGGCAGCGTATATACTCACAGGAGAGAGGCGCGATGATGAACAAACGGACCCCTGCATTCGCCCTCGCCTTCGGGGCCGTGGCCGCCGTCGCGTTGGCCGGCACGGCGAGCACGCCACCCACAGCATCGCTGCAGGACGGCCTCGGGCTGTCTGCCGAGCACCCCGGCGACGTCGGCATCGGCGCGGACCCGCGCGTGATCTTCGCCGAGGATTTCGAGGGCGGCTCCATCGAGGACCTCGGTCGCCGCTGGAGCAACGTGAGCAACCGTGACGGCAAGGTGCTGGCCTTCAGTGACGATGTGCCCCCGAGCAGCGTCGGCCGCCGCTCGCTCCGCGTGACGGCAACGCTCGGGGAGAACACGGGGGGCCATCTCTACACCCGCTTCGACGGCGTCGAGCGCCTTTTCGCCCGGTTCTACGTGAGGTTCGCGCCGGACGCGCCCTACATCCACCACTTCGTCCACCTGGGCGGCTACAATCCGTCCACGCCCTGGCCCCAGGGCGGCGCCGGCGAGCGCCCGCGCGGCGACGAGCGCATGACCGTGGGCATCGAGCCGCACGGCAACCACGGCCGGTATCCGGCCCCCGGCGCGTGGACATTCTACACCTACTGGCATGAGATGAGGGTCTCGGCCGACGGCCGCTACTGGGGCAACGGCCTGGCGCCGGCCAAGCCGCTTCTGGTGCCACGCGACCGGTGGCAGTGCGTCGAGGTCATGATGCAGTGCAACTCGGCGCCCGACAAGGCGGACGGGGAGCTGGCACTCTGGCTGGACGGGCAGCCGGTGGCGCACTTCCACCGAGGAGTGCGCCGGGGCAAGTGGTCGGGCATGGGATTCCGCCTGACGGAGGACGGGGTGCCGTTCGAGGGGTTCCGCTGGCGCACGGACGAGGAGCTGAAGATCAACTTCTTTTGGCTGCTGCACTACGTGACCGAGAATGCGGCCCGCCAGAACGGCGTGTCCGACCCGAAGCCCGTCAACCGCGTCTGGTTCGACGACATCGTCCTCGCTACCGAGTACATCGGCCCGGTTGCACCCCTTCCCCGGTAGCCTGGCATGCTTTGGCCGTATGCGGACAAAGTGGCGTTGCGTCGCCCGAGGCTTCGGCCCTGTCAGGTACTGGGCCAGGCGAATTGGGTTAGCCTTGGGCTATTGGGAAACTCCCTTCGCCGGCTTTCGGCCGAACGCACACGCGCCTGGTGAATCGTGCCGCGCACCGCGCGCACTTCGAACGGATCGACCGCGAGTATCGGTGGCTCTGAATGGTGGAGAACGGAGTTGCCGGCCCGCCAAGGCGGGATAAAGTCGGACTTGACGCTCGACTGATGCGTGAATACACTGCCAGCGACTCGATCGGGGTGGAGGGCCACACTTTGACTACAGGGGAAGGCGTCGCCTACGTGGCATCGTATCTGGTGTTGAAAGCCGCACTTGTCATCGCCATATGGCTGTGTTTCAGGCGAACCGGCATACGCAGCTTCCTTTTCTTGGGTGCAGTATTGATCCTGTGGCCATGGTTCGACATCGGGATGGATGCCCTGTCGAGGCATTTCCTGGAACAGGTGATGCGCGGCGAACGGCCGTGGCTCTTCCCGTTCTCTCTCATGGTCCGCGAGGGCAACTTCTGGTCTGGTTGGCGGATGCTGCCGGCGGAGTTCCTGACCAAGTTCATGGCGGCGAAGGGACTCCTGGAAATCCTTCTTCTTGCCACAGCTTTCGGTCTCATTGCACGCGCCGCCAAGAGCGTGAGCGAAGACCGTAGCGAGGGTCCGGAACATCGCCGCGATTCGCAGTGAAGGGGCCTATGGCTATCCCTTGGTCAGCCTGGCGAGATTCTTTTCCGCGATCTCCGCAAGCTTACGGAACTCGTCGCGCGGGCTGAACTCAATCAGAACCGTTCCCGCCTCCGCCCTCATCGTGTGCCCGGGGGCCATGTAGTAGAGTTCGCCGGCTTCGACCACCTCGTCGTGATCTGCGTACCGGACCGTCATCCGCCCCGCCACAAGGTAGCCCCAGTGCGGGCACGGGCAGCGATCGCCGGGCAGCCCTCTGAGCAGTTCCTCGTCATCGAAATCCGCGAGATATGTCTCGTAGCCGACCCTCATCTCCCCCCATTCCGCTTGTCGCCATATCACGATTTCGGAGACGATTGCCTCCGCAAACTCCGAAAGCCGCGCATGACGCCCCTCTGAGTTTCCGCTCTCCACAACCCCCTCCCTTCGCAGAATAGACTTTTCGTCAGTCGGACTCATAGCCGCAGGCGGCGACACTTCACCTCTCCCCGCCCGGATCCGTGCAGCGCACGACGCGCAGGAATCTCACGGTCAGATCCTCTTGCCCATCGTTGACAATGCGGAAGTCCGTGCCCTCGGCGAGGTAAGCGCCGGGCAATACGGCCATGCGAAGGGCCGCCGCGGCAAGCCCGCTGATCGCTCGCATGCTGCACACGTCCCGGATCACTCCCAGGACTTCAGGAACTCGGCCAGCGTCGCGAGCAGGTTGTCGAACACGCTCAGCCGCGCGACCTCATAGCCGTGGCTGTTGCCGCGCACGTGGCCGACGGTCGCCACGCGCTCGGCCGCTCCGACGTCGTAGGCCGCGCTCGCGTCCGAGAAAGCGGCGTCGTAGACGGGCGTGTACAGCTCCGTTCCCGCCCTGCGCCCGGCGGCGCAGAGATCGCGCACCAGACACTGGTCGAAGTGCAGGGCCCTGTCCTTGCTCCACGTCGCCGGACGCCCGTCCAGCTTCAGGTCGGTCCCCGGGGGTGTAGGACAGCCGTCTATGGCGATGAAGACCTCCGGCCGCTCCCGGTGGGCCAGCACCTTCGCCCCGTGGCAGCCTCCCTCCTCGTGCACGGTGAACGCGACGATCGTCGGCCGGGCGGGCGTGATGCCTTCCGACTTGAGCGCCTCCAACAGCCGCAGCAGCGCCACGGAGCCCATCCGGTCGTCGAAGGTCCAGGCCGCAACCAGTGGGTCGTCGCCGTCGCCCAGGATTACGGGCCCGCATCGCGAGCGCGACGGCACGGCGGTGGACCCCACGCGAACGCCGGCCTCCGCCAGTTCCGAAGGCGTCCGGCCGGTGATCACGCGACAGTCGGCCCACGCCACGGCGGTCTCCCCCGCCCCCTTGCGGTGCATGGAGCCCATCGAGAACAGGCCCGCAACGATGCCGTCGTCGCCGACGATCTCCACCGGGCCTTCGCCGAGCTTGGATGGAAACAGGCCGCCGGAGCGGTCCACGCGCAACGAGCCGTCCTCCTCGATGCCCGTCACCACCATGGCGATCTCGTCCATGTGCGCCGCCAGCACCATCGGGCTGGCATCGGGGTCTCGGCCCTGCAGGCGCACGCTCAAGTTGCCGCAGCCGTCGGTCTCGTGGACGTAGCCCATCGAGTCGAGACGCGGGCGGATGACGGCCGCCAAGCGCTCTTCGCGACCGGAAGGCGATGGCACGGCGAGCAACTCTCGGAACAGCGTCAGCGCGGGATGGTTTTCGACGGACATGCGCTCTCCTCGAGTAGGACGCACGTATTCAGACGGCGATACTACCGCCAAAGGATCAAGCCTTCAAGGAACGGAACGACGCGCAAAAGGGCACCCGGCCTCTCTGGATGGAAGAGACCGGGCGCCCGTCCGACACTGCCTGTCTGAAGTCGACGCTAACGAAGCCGTATGCGCTGCTGCCTCGCGTTGCGCTGGTGATGCTGGACGTAGCCGTACTCCCAGCCGAACTCCTCCCCGGCGTCCACCTCGTAGGTGAACTCCACCGTCCGGTAGTCGTGCAGCTTCGCTCCCTCCGCGTCCAACTCCACGTCCCCCTTTATCATGTGACGGAGCTCTACCTTGATCGGCCGCGAACGGTAGTTGCGCACCTCCTCACGCAGCCGCACGCTCTGGTCCCAGCCCACCACACGAGGCGGCTGGTGGTCGAAGATGAAGCGTGAACGCTTCACCTCCATCGGCTTCCTCTCCCAGACGACCTCGTCGTCCGTGCCCACGTTCAGCTCGATGTCCTCCTTGATCGGCACGTAGGCCACCGACTGCTCGCCCAGGAAGCTCAGACCCCCACGACCATTGTCCCGGAACGTCCGCACGACGCCATTCGGCAGCGGCGTGGTACCCAGTTTGTGTTCGTCATCGTTCTTGAGCATGAAGAACCGCACCGGCCGGTCGCCGTACTGATGCGGGCGCACCCGATAGAGCACGTCGAACTCCACTTGGCGTGCCTGGAAGCTCAGCATCCGCTTCGACCACTCGTTGGGGATCGTCTGAGAGCCCTCGACGGTGTAGATGAAATACTCCGACAGACCTTCCTTCACGATCTCCGCGGGGCGGGCTGCGTCCATTTCCATCTCCATCATGCCGGCTTTACGCACCGCACGGCCCAGCGCCAGTCCCCGGATTCGTCCGTCCATCGGCTGCCCGGGTCGGGACGGCGGCACGACACCGCGGCGGGCGAGGTCGGCGATCTGCTCGACGAGGTTGATGGTCCCCACCACCAGCCGCACCTGCGCGTTCTCATACTCCTCCCCCGAGCGGTTGTAGA
>CAZZNQ010000011.1:0-65554 GCA_964655775.1 uncultured candidatus Brocadiaceae bacterium
GAAGACGACGGGAGCTTCTGCGGTGCCGGAATTGGCGGGGGCGAAGGTGCCCGGGTAGACGGAGGGCATCACCAACACCGTGTCCCCGGCGCGGGCGGATCGGCCCGCCTTCGCGAGTGTGCGCCACGGTCCCGACTCAGTGCCTGCGCCGTCGTCGGAAGCCTGTGGGTTCGCGCCGTCGACGACGTAGGTCGCGGCGGCAACGGTGCGGATGGGTGCCGCCGCGATCAGCACGGCGAGGCACAGGGCGGGCAGCAAAGGTCTCAGGCGGACAGCGGCGAGCATGGCTTGGGTCTCCGGCGGGCACATTGGGACGAGAGGCAAGTTTCACGACAGCGCCAGGGATTCTACCCGTCCCAAGAGGGTTGCTCAAGGGAGGGGGCGACACGGCCGGAAGGCGGGCGCCTACTTCACAATGCTGAGCAACTGCTTGAACTCCGGCGCGCGGGCGTCCCCGAGCAGTTCGAACAGAACGGTCTCGATCCCGGTGATCGCGGCCCCGAGTGCGCGCGCCTTCTCGAGGCCCAGGGTGCGGTTCTGGGGCGTGCGGGAGCCCACCGCGTCGGAGACGATCTCCACTTCGCAGTCGCGTTCGAGCAGGCCGGCCGCTGTCTGGTAGACGCAGACGTGCGATTCGATGCCGGCAAGGACGATCTGTCGCCGGTTCTGTTCGTCAACGGCGGAGACGAATGCCGGCTCCGCGCAGCAGCCGAAGGCGAACTTCACGATCGGCTCTCCGGGGAGCAGTCTGGCCACCTCGGCAGGGGTGTGGCCGAGGCCGTCCGGGTTCTGCTCGGTGTAGAGCATGGGCACGCCCAGCACGCGCATCCCGCGCACGAGCATCTGCACGTTTCTCGTCAGGCGCTCGTTGTCGTGAATCGCCTTCAGCAGGCGTTCCTGCAGGTCCACCAGCACAAACAGCGTGTCTTCCCGTTTCAGCATGGTCACACCATCACGTTCAGGGTCGGGTTCCTTCGGCGTTCAGCAATCGTTGCAGGTCCGCAGCGTCCGTATCGGCGCCCACCGGCAGGCGGCGGATGGGAACGTTGCGACGGCGGTAGTGGTCCAGGAGCGGAGCGGTTCGTTTGGCGTAGATGGCCAGCTTGTGCCGCACGCTGACAACGTCGTCGTCTGCGCGTTCCGCTCGGTCGCCTCCGGTGTCGCGGCGGATTCGCTCCAGGACCGCCTCGGGAGAGCAGATCAGTTCCGCAACGCAGACGACGTCGACGATGCTCTCAACATCCCGGGCCTGGCCGCAGTGGCGGGGCAGCCCGTTCAGCACGACGATGGTCCCTTCGGGAACTTCGGCAACGAACCGCTCCAGGATCGCCCGCGCAATGCGAAAGTGCTCGTCCTCCAGCAGGGCGCCGGAGTCGAGCACTTTCCGGATGAAGTCGACGTCCTCGGGAGCGAGGTAGGCGGCGTCCTCGGGCCGTTCGGCGACAGAGCGGAGGCGCGCCCCGAAGTCGAAGTGAGCACAAGGTCTATTCCACAGCCCTCGCTCGGCCAGACAATCGCCCAGCGGCGTCTTGCCGGAAGCGGTCGGGCCGATCAGAAGTATGGCGCCGTGTCGGACCATGCCGCGTCTGGATTACCGCTGCTCCCGCTCTTCGTCTGTGATCTCGACACCGTCCATTTCCGCCTCGGCTTCGACGGCGAGCGCGGGTTCTTCCGTCGGCAGTTCGCCCTTGGGCGCCTTCAGAATCAGCGTGATGCCCGCAGAGACCAGGCAGGCGATTCCACCGATCACGAACGGCGTAATCCATGCATCCACCTGTGCGCCCTGGGCGGCGTCCTTGAAGTAACCGGCCACCTGAGGCCCGGCGATGCCGGCGACACCGTATGAGAGGAAGACCCAGCCATAGTTGCGGCCGACGTGCTTATTGCCGAAGAAGTCCGCAGTGGCGGCGGGGAACAGGGCGAAGTTGCCGCCGAAGTTGAATCCGATGATGCAGGCGCCGATGATCAGTCCGACGGAGGACGCGCCCATCTTGTAGAAGAGCAGCATGATGATGCCCTGGAACAGGCACATCAGGAAGATGGCCGGCTTGCGACCGATCTTGTCCGAGGCCGTGCCCCAGACGATGCGGCCCAGGCCGTTGAGGATCGCGTAAAGTGCCATGGCCGTCCCGGCGGTGGTGGCCGCTTCCTCAGCACTCATTGCGCCGCTGGCCTGGAGCGCATCAATGCCGAACAGACGAATGCAGTAGATCACCATCAGGCCCGCCAGTGCCGAGCCACAGAAAGTCAGCCACAGGCCGTAGAATTGGGGCAGCCTGAGCATCTGGGCGGGGATCATCTGAGCGCCTTGGAGCACCTTGCCGTCGGCCGACATCGGAGGCTGCCATCCGGCGGGTTGCCAGCCCTCCGGAGGATTGACCATGACCTTGCTGGCCACCAGAACCAGGACCAGGAACGTTATGCCGTAGATCACGAACACGCTCTGCACGCCGGGCAGGCCGAAGACGTTGGTGGTGTTGAGCAGTCCACCGAACCAGCTTCCGGCAAGCTTGACCCACAGGGTGGCACCGAATCCGAACCCGGCGACCGCCAGTCCGCTGATCATCCCTTTCTTGTCCGGGAACCATTTCACACCGACCGCGATGGGCACCACGTAGGCGAGCCCGATGCCGGCGCCGCCGATGATGCCGATGCACACCAACTGGCCGATGAAGGTCTTGCCGAGGAAGCCACCCAGAATGTAGCCAACGCCCAGCACGATGCCGCCGGCCACCGCAACCGGCCGCGGGCCGATGTGCGATTGCAGGCGGCCCGCCAGCACCATCACCACGGCAAAGGTGGCAAGGCCCGCCGAGAACACCCATGCCGCCTGCTTCGCAGAGAATCCGTACAACCCGCCCTGCTCGAGCGGCACCGTGATCTTGTTCGTGAATACGCTCCACGCGTAGATGGCGCCCAGGCAGAGCTGGATCAGGATCGCTCCGACCACCACCCAATTGCGGTTCATCACCTTTGCGTCCTGGTTCATGGGTGCGTCTCCTTCCGAATACCGATGCAGTCCAGTAGAGCTTCCGACCTCCCGCAAGGGCGACCCGCTTTCGTCGGAGCGTGATACCTGAAAAGCGAAATGAGTGAGACTCCCAGCGGAGCCCGACCCCGCTCGATCAAGCAACGAAGGCCGCGGGTGCCGGAAGCACCCGCGGTCCCGTTGCGATATCATCGTCGATGCGTCTCGGCGTTCACCGGTGCTCAGGCCTGGCGGCCTTCCACCAGGTCGTCGACGATGCTCGGATCGGCCAGCGTGGACGTGTCGCCCAGGGATGCCTTATCCGTTGCGCCTTCGGCGATCTTGCGCAGAATGCGGCGCATGATCTTGCCGGAGCGCGTCTTCGGAAGCGCAGGAGCGAACTGGATCTTCTCCGGCGCGGCGATCGGGCCGATCTCCTTGCGCACGTGTAGAACCAGTTCCTTCTTGAGCTCGTCGCTCTCGTCGATGCCGTCCACCAGCGTGACGTAGGCGTAGAGGGCCTGCCCCTTCACGTCGTGCGGCATCGGGGCCACGGCCGCTTCCGCCACTGCCTCGTGGCTGACAAGGGCGCTCTCGACCTCGGCGGTGCCGATGCGGTGACCGCTGACGTTCACCACGTCGTCGATGCGGCCCATAAGCCAATAGTCGCCGTCCTCATCTATGCGGCAGCCGTCGCCGGCGAAGTACACGTCCGGGAACATCGTGAAGTAGGTGTCGATGAACCGTTCGTGATCGCCCCACATGGTGCGGAGCATGGCCGGCCAGGGCTTCTTGATGCAGAGCTTGCCGCCTTCATTCAGCTCGCACTCGCTGCCGTCGTCCCGCAGAACAACGGGCTCCACGCCGAAGAACGGACGCGAGGCGCTGCCGGGCTTGAGCGTATGGGCGCCCGGAAGAGGCGTGATCATAAATCCGCCGGTCTCGGTCTGCCACCAGGTGTCGACGATGGGGCAGTTGCCGCGGCCGATGTGGTTGTAGTACCACATCCATGCCTCGGGGTTGATCGGCTCGCCCACCGTTCCCAGCACGCGCAGGGAGTCCAGGCTGTACTTTGCCGGCCACTCGTCGCCCTGGCGAATGAGCGCACGGATGGCGGTCGGGGCGGTGTAGAAGACGGTGGCGCCGAACTTGTCGACGATGTGCCAGAACCTGCCCGGATCCGGGTAGGTGGGCACACCTTCGAACATGATCGAGGTCGAACCGTTCGCCAGCGGTCCGTAGACGATGTAGCTGTGCCCGGTGACCCAGCCGATGTCGGCCGTGCACCAGTACACGTCGTCGTCGTGGATGTCGAAGGTCAGCTCATGCGTGAGAGCAGTGTAGAGCAGGTAGCCGGCCGTGGTGTGCACCACGCCCTTGGGCTTGCCGGTGGATCCGGAGGTGTAGAGGATGAAAAGCGGGTCCTCGGCGTCCATGACCTCGGGTTCGCACTCGGTGTCGGCGTCCGCCATCACATCGTGATACCAGACGTCGATCTCGTCGTTCCACGGGCAGGGCTCGTCGTTGCGCTTCACGACGATGACCTTCTCGATGGAGGGCGCGCCCTTGAGCGCTTCATCGGCGATCTCCTTCAGCGGGATGTGCTTGCCGGCCCGCAGGGAGACGTTGGAGGTGAGAAGGATTCGGCAGTCGGAGTCGTTGATGCGGTCGCGCAGAGCGTCGGCGCTGAATCCGCCGAAGACCACCGAATGAATGGCGCCGATGCGGGCGCAGGCCAGCATCACCACCGGCAGCTCGAGGATCATGGGCAGATAGGTGCAGACGCGGTCGCCCTTCTTGATGCCCAGCGACTTCAGCACGTTGGCGAACTTGCAGACTTCCTTGTGCAGGTCTTCATACGTCAACTTGATGACGTCGTCTTCCGGCTCGCCCTGCCAGAGCAGTGCGACCTTCTTGGCGACCGGCGTGCCCAGGTGCCGATCCAGGCAGTTCACCGATACGTTCAGCTTGCCGTCCTCAAACCAGGTGTGCTGGATCGTGCGGTCGCTGGTGCTCCACTCGTATTCGCGGGCCTTGGTCGGTTTCTGGACCCAGGTGAGGCGGTCGGCCTGCTCCAGCCAGAATCCGTCCGGGTCCTCCACGGACCGTTTGTACATCTCCTCATACTGCTCCGGAGAGCTGACGTATGCCTTCTCCGCAAACTCCGGCGGGGGAGGGAACGTCCGCTTCTCCGTCATCAATGAGTCAATACCCTTTTTCTCTTCTTCCATCCGGCTGCACTCTCCTTTCGATCAGGCAATGTGCGAAAACAGACTCCGGGGCACAGGCGCACTACGCCTTCCCCTGAGGATACAATGCCTCCCAGGTTGTCAAGATAGGAACCCGCCGGAAGATTCCGGCGCGTAAACCGGATTATGCCATCCACGGGCACCGTCGTCAAGGCGATTTCGCGAAACAGGCGCCAGTCCGGACGCGCAGAGGGCTTGTCGGTGCGTGCGCCTACCGCATTCATGCGATTCGGGGTCGGCAGTTGGATATCTGCGGGCATCGACTACAATGACCGAGAGTCCGGCGGCTTTGACCGACAGCCGGCGTCGGCCGACGCCGCGCGTCGGTGTGAGTGTCGAGGCAGGGAGGTGCAGAAGATGGGTTCTGAGACGACCGGGGGGCTGTTGCCCCGCCGAGAGTACAAGGACGGGACCGAGCTGTCCGTCGTCGGGCTCGGAGGGATGCTCCTCTGGGGCATGGAGCAGAACCACGCCGACCGTGTTGTGGCCGAGTTCGTGGAGCGCGGCGGCTGCTACTTCGACGTGGCGCCCACATATGGCGACGCCGAGGAACGTCTCGGCCCCGCCCTCGAGCCGCATCGGGACGACGTGTTCCTGGCCTGCAAGACCACAAAGCGCGCCGCGCGGGGCTCGCGTGAAGAGCTCGAAAGGTCGCTGCGGCACCTGCGCACCGATCACGTGGACCTCTACCAGTTCCACGGTGTCTCCTCGCTGGAGGATGTCGAGCAGATCACCGCGCCCGGCGGAGCGGGGGAGACCTTTCTGACCGCCCGGGATGAGGGCAAGGTGCGCTACCTGGGATTCAGCACGCATTCCGAGGAGGCGGCCGTCGCGCTGATGGACGCCTTCCCGTGCGACTCCGTGCTGATGCCGGTCAACTTCGTCTGCTTCGAGCAGGGCAATTTCGGGCCGGCTCTGCTGCGGGATTCAAAGGAGCGCGGCGTGGTGCGCCTCAGCATCAAGGCCATTGCCCTGAACCGACGCGGACGGGACGAACGCCAGGACTATCCGAAGTGCTGGTATCAGCCGCTGGCGGACCCCGATATGGCGGAACTGGCCCTGCGGTTCACGCTCTCGCAGGACGTCACCGCGACCGTTCCTCCCGGCGACGAGGAGCTGTTCCGCATGCTCGTGGACTTCGCCTGTAGGTTCCGGCCCATCACGCCCGAGGAGCAGCAGCGCCTCATGGCGCGAAGCGAAGGTGTAGAGCCCGTGTTTAAGTCCTGACGCCGAAGGAAGCCCACGCCATGTCCGATCTGCGTATCCGTGACGTTCAGGTATTCCTGACCCAACCGACCGCGCCCACCTGCCGGCTTGCCATCGTCAAGGTCGTGACCTCCGAACCGGGCCTGCACGGCTGGGGCTGCGCCACGTTCACCCAGCGGCACCGGGCCGTGGAGGCGGCCGTCCGGCACCACCTCGGCCCGTTCGTCACAGGCAAGGACCCGCGCAACATCGAGGACCTCTGGCAGTCGATGATGGTCAGCGGTTACTGGCGCAACGGTCCGGTTCTCAACAACGCCGTCAGCGGCATTGATATGGCGTTGTGGGACATCAAGGGCAAGCTGGCGGGCATGCCGTGTTACGAGTTGTGGGGCGGCAAGTGTCGGCCCGCCGCCACTGCTTACGTCCACGCCGGGGGCACCACGCCCGAGGAGGTGCTGGAACACGTCAGCGCGCTGGTCGAGCAGGGCTTCCGCCACGTGCGCGTTCAGCTGGGAGGCTACCGCGGCATCGACGGCCGCGCCATCCGCCCGCCCGAGGGCGCGGCGCCGGGTGTCTACTTCGATCCGACGGAAAAGCTGGTGCGCACGCCGGCCCTTTTCGAATTTCTTCGGTCCGAGCTCGGTGACGGTGTGGAACTCCTTCACGATGTCCACGAACGCCTGGCGCCGATAGACGCCGTGCGCCTGGCTAAGTCGCTCGAGCCCTTCCGGCTATTCTTCCTGGAGGACCTGCTCGCGCCCGAGGACGTGGACTGGTTCAACTTGCTGCGCGGGCAGTGCGCTGTGCCGCTGGCGATGGGCGAGCTGTTCAACCATCCACTGGAGATGGTGCCGCTGATCTCCGGCCGCTTGATCGACTTCATTCGAGTGCACCTCTCGCAGATCGGCGGCATCACGCCCGCAATCAAGCTGGCCCACCTGTGCGATGCGTTCGGTGTGCGCACGGCGTGGCACGTGCCCGGCGACGCCTCGCCGGTGGCTGCCGCCGCCAGCGTGCACCTGGACCTGGCCATGCACAACTTCGGCATCCAGGAATGGGGAGGGCGCAGCGACGTGGAGCGCGAGATGTTCCCCGGCATGCCCGAGGCGGAGGAGGGCATGATCTGGCCGAGCGACCACCCGGGGCTGGGCATTGACTTCGACGAAGATCTGGCCGCCGAGAACCCGCCGCAGGAGGAGGACCTGGACTGGACCTCCGCGCGCCTGCCCGACGGTACCATCTGGCGGCCGTGAGCAAAGCCGATTGCCGGCGCGACTAAGGCTGGATGGCGAGCGTAACCCGTTTCTCGACCTTCGCGGGCACGGCAAACGGCGCATCCTCCCGCCCGGCGACGCGAAGCGCCATCTCCTCGGCTTCCTCCGGCACCAAAGCCAGAAGGAAATGCGTGACCGCGTCGTCGGCGTCCGTCGTCTGAAACTGGTATTTCATCGAGTATTCGTGCCCCGCCGAGAGGACGCTGACCGAGTCGAGTGGCTTCTCGGGGACGATGACCTGGTCTTCCGGATTGCGCATCTCGAGCACCAGAAACACCATGCCCGGTTTGTCCCTGGGGTAGATGTTGGTGGAGACCAGGCGCGAACGCGGTACACTGACCACCTGCGCCTTGGCCGCCGACAGAACCCCTTTCGGCCACTCGATGGGGGCAGGCTCCGACATTCCCAGAACGTAGGCGAGCAGCAGCAGGGACGTCATCACAACGAACATCACCACCGCGCCGAAGATGCGCACGACTATCCTCCACGGCTTTCAGAATGAGACGTACCGCTATGGAGGATGAGTGCGCAAAACCGATGCCAACCGGTGCCTATCGCTCTTCGTTCAAGGCGTCGACCAACTCGTCGGAAGTGAGGGTGTAGGCGGTTCTTATCTCCATGTAGGCGATGCTGCCCTTCATGCATAGCTGGTCATCGAACGTCTCGCCGTTCTCCATTGCGTTGGTGCAGTTTCGCAGCAGTATGCAGTGGTAGCCGCGCTTCCACATCGCCGGGATGCCGTAGCTGCGGCCCGTCATGCAGCCGGGCGTGTGGAAGCCCACGTAGAAAAGGTGCAGGATGCCGCGCTGCGCGCAGAGGCGGTGAAGCTCCTCGCCCGTCAGAATCACGGCCTCATCGCCCACCGGACTTACCAGCTCGTGAAAGTCAACGTCCTCGAAAAACTCGCGGCTTTCGGCCGCCTGCGGCTCAAAGGGGCGGGCGTATTTCTCGTACGGCCCCCTCTTGCCGCGGAACTCGGCCGGCGGCCAGGCGGGCGAGTCCGGCCATTCCGCCTGGGGCCGAGAGTCCCTGAGCAGATTTACCCAGTTCGGATGTTTCTCGGCGATCGGCGTGGCAGGTGCGTGGATGACCTGAAGCCCGTTGTCCCTCGCGGCCTCGACGACCGGCACTATCCTCTCGCGGGTGATGCGATCGTCGCGCCGGCGCATGTCGGGCGGCAGGTCGCGGTCCCATATGTCCAGGCAGATGAGGGCGGCCTCGTGAAGGGGCATGTCCCAATCGAGACGGGCGTGGCGGAAGTTCTTCTCCAGGCGCGGAACGCCCGGGTCGGTGTACCGGCGGACGTAACGTGGTCTCAGGTGTATGGTTCGCTGCGCCATGCGGACTCCTTCTCGTTCGAGGGAGCCGCATTATGGCCGATGTGGTGTCTGCCAACAACTCCGCCGGGCGCCGGACCAAGACGTGTGTTGGTTCTATGCGACGAACGCCCCCAGCACTTCACCGTAGTAGATCGTGTGTTGGGCCTCCAGCGGCTTCTCGCGGTGTTCGGGCGTGAGCACGTAGTGGGGCGGCCGCTGCTTGTGGTAGATGCGGCATTCGACGTGGATGGGGCATTCGGCGATGTAGGGCGGGCGGATCAGCTTCGAGGGGGTCGGCGTCAGTCCGCATGCGGCAAACTTGTCGCAGTCGCGTCCCGATTCCCGACCGCAGAACTCGGCCGCTTCCGCCTGTGCGTCGGTCGGCACGCACAGGGCAAACTCGCCCACCTCGTCCAGCAGCTTGAAGGTGTGGCACGCCGGTCGGACGGCGACCACGGCCACCGGATGGCCGTGGTAGAACGAGCCGTACAGCCCCCAGCCGATGGTCATCACGTTCGGTCGGCCATCCTTGCCGACGGACGTCAGCAGCACCCCGTGCCCGCCGGCGCCGCGGAAGTCGGTCTGTCGGTGCAGCGACTCGATCACGTCCGCGAAGTTCACTTCACGCCGGTCGGTCATCGCCTTCATCCTTCATCTAATATGCCGGTCATGGCGAGTCGCGCTGGACCTTGACCGGCAGATGCAGCACCGCCGCCAGATCGGCTACCACGCGGTTCGCCTCGTCCTCCGTTGCTGTGATCTCGGGCAGCAGGCGCAGGCTGCGCTTGCCCTTGACCCAAACATAGTAGCGGCTGAAGCCATCCACGTAGGACTCCTCAATGACGATCTCGGTCAGGTCGTCGAACCATCCCCGTTTTCGGAACTCAACGAAGAGGAACCCCCAGCTTTCGGACCAGGTGCGGCTTCGGCCGTCGAATACGGTCTTTGCGCGGCCGAAAAGCGTGAACAAGCCGACCGCCGAGAACATCGCGCCGACCACCCACGGCACCCATCCGTTCTCCTCCCCGGGCCGTTGCATCGCCAGCCAGAAGCAGAGGACGCCGAATGCCGTCAGCAGCAGGCCGGCCAGCCCCGACTTCCAGCCCTTCTCCGCGTAGACCAGCCGACGCGGCGCGTCCGTTGCGGCCGGCTCACGCATCGGCGGGTACCTCCTGGGCCTTGACCCATCGCCAGGCCTGCCACATGGTGAAAAGGGGGATCAGCACGGCCGCCGCGCCGATCGCGCACAGCATGGTGGCCCCGAACCAGAGTCCCATGAAGGAGTCGACGCGGGCGTTCTCCGGTTTGTCAGGATAGTACAAGACTCGAACCGCGTCGCCTTCATTGAGCCTGACCAGCCCGTCTCTGGAGGGGCCGACGAACTCGATCTCGGTGCCGTCGTCCAGAGCAAAGCGCACGCGCGCGTAGTAGATATTCTCGCGTTCGTCGGATCCGGTGCCCGACTCCCATTTCTTGAAACCCGTCACCACACCGTCAGCCTCCTCGGCTCCGTCGGCAAAGGCGCGGTTCTCCGCGTACATGCGTATGCCGAACGCGATCCCGACCAGGCCCGCAATGGAGAAGAGCGCGGCCACGGCGCCGAAAACGATCAACTGATTCCGGTATCGGGCTTCCATGCTGCCTTCCCTCGCTCTCGGATGGTTCGGTTTGTCGGGCTCCACCCATGGTAGTTGGACATTCCGGCGGCCGTCAAGGCTTCCGGCGGCATTGAATCGTGCTCGCGGCGGAATCTATAATCGCGATGTTGCACCACCAATGTCGGGGAGACGGCTCCATGCCCAGACCAACGATTGCCCGTGTGGATCTGGACGCCGTTATGCACAATGCGTCCGAAGTGCGGCGCCTGGTCGGCGAGCGGACCATATGCGCGGCCGTCAAGGCCGATGCCTATGGGCACGGCGCACCGATGGTGGCGCACGCGCTGTGCCGCGCCGGGGTGGACATGTTCGGCGTTGCGATGGTGGAGGAGGGCGTCGACCTGCGTGCGACCGGTGTGGATCGCCCGATCCTGGTGCTGGCCGCCATCCGTCCGGAAGACGTCAACCTGGCCCTGGACCACGACCTGATACTATCGGTGCAGGAACTGTCCTTCGCCCGGGAGTTGTCGGCCCGAGCTCTGCGGAAAGGCGTGTGTGCGGACGTGCACGTCAAGATCGATACCGGCATGCACCGCCAGGGCTTCGACTGGGATACGGCGGCCGATCCGATCGCCGCAATCGCGGAGCTAGAGGGCATCCGCATCGGCGGCATCTTCACGCATTTCTGCTGCGCTGGGGCGAACGATCTCAGCTTCAGCCGGGAGCAGATTGCCCGGTTCAAGTCGGTTTTGGAACGGCTGGCCGAGGCGGGCCTTAGGCCCCCGCTTGCCCACGCGGCGAGCAGCGCCGCCTTGCTCCGGATGCCGGATGCTTGCTTCGAGGGGGTGCGACCGGGCCTGATGCTCTACGGCCTGTATTCCCGGTCGGACGAACGCGGTCACGCCGACCTGCGCCCCGTGATGTCGTTGCGCACGTGCATCTCGCACCTGAAGCGGGTCCGCGAGGGCGAAGGTGTCAGCTATGGACTCAGCTGGCGCGCGCGACGCGACTCGTTGATGGCCGTGCTGCCCGTCGGCTATCACGACGGCTACGACCGTCAGCTGGGCAACGTGGGCGAAGTGCTGGTGCGCGGGCACCGGGCACCGGTCGCCGGGACCGTCTGCATGGACCAGATCGTCGTGGACGTCACCGACGTGCCCGGAGTCCAGCAGGGGGATGGGGTGGTCCTGTTCGGCTCTCAGGGCTCGGAGACGGTGTCGATCGAGGATTTGTCCGCGCGCACGGATATGATCCCCTACGAGTTCACCTGCGGCGTCGGTAGGCGGGTGCCGCGGGAGTTCTTGCTCAATGGCCGGACCGTGACCTGCGAGGCCGTGCGGTGCACGGCGGACGCGGCGGCCGTCCGGCGCATGTTCGAGATCCCCGATCCGGGGCGTCATGGAGAACCTGACCGAACAACTGATGAACGTCCGTCCCGTTGATCTGGCGGCACTTGCCGACGGCGACGACGAGCGATTCGCGTTCCTGGACGGGTTGCGCCGCACCCCCGAGGCGGGCGGCGACATGCTCCAGCGCGTCCAGGCCAGTATGGACGCCGTAAGGGCCGCGTCGTCCTTGCCGGCCGCCGGCGGCGACCGCAACTCCACCCGCCCCTGGTGGGCTCCCATGCCGGCCCTCTATATGGCGGCCATGTTCCGATACGCCGGCCTTGCCGAGAAGCACACCAATACCGGAAGCGGAGGTGCGCGGCGCAGTGGTTCTGCGCGGGACAGCGCCGTGGCCGCCCGACGCGTGCTGCGAAGCCTGGGAGTCCCCTTCCGCGACCGCGAGCACGCCGCCGCCCTGGTGCTCCACCAGGACCGGCCCTTCCTCATGCCGCGCACCGGCGGTCCGGCCGAGGTCTACATGCGCATGTCCTGTCGCCTCGACCTGCGATGCCTCCATGCATTGGATGTCGCGTACACCTATGTGGAGGACGGCGATGCGCAGCGAACGAAGGAACTGGAGCACTTCCGAGAGAGGGCGGAACGGCTCGGAGTCTTCGGGCGGCCGTGGGCGGGCCCGATGCCGGCGCAGGACGTCCGCAGTCTGGGCGCGACCGACGCCCATCGGATGTTCAACGCGCTGCGCTACTTCCGGCTCGAAGCACGCATGTCCGAACAGGATTGGTACACGGAGCGGGTGAAG
Organism: uncultured candidatus Brocadiaceae bacterium; assembly: GCA_964655775.1. Taxonomy (GTDB): domain Bacteria; phylum Planctomycetota; class Brocadiia; order SM23-32; family SM23-32; genus CAZZNQ01. The sequence continues at coordinate 12,763 of CAZZNQ010000011.1, forward strand.
CAGGAGGCGAGGATGCCCCGCGGCAGGCTGCACCTGCTGATCGGCGCGGCCGCCGCCGGCAAGAGCCGCTGGGCCGAGAAGAATCTGGGCGGGACTGAAATCGTGTCCTCGGATCGCATGCGCGAATTGCTCACCGGTGATCCCGCCGACCAGAGCCAGAATTACATGGTCTTCCAGCGTTGCATGGACCGCGTGCGGACGATGCTGCGCGAGGGTCGGGAAGTGACCTTCGACGCGACGAACTACTCGCGCGAACTCCGTTCGATGCCCGTTCAGGCTGCCCGTTGGTCGGCCGCCGAGATCGTTTCCTACTACTTCGACGTCGACCGCGAGGTGCTCCTGACGCGCAACCTGCACCGACGGCGGCAGGTGCCGGAGTCCGTCATCCTGAAGCAGAGCCGCCTGCTCACCGTGCCGGCACTCTACGAGGCCGACAGGCAGTTCGCGGTCGACGCCGAGGGCGAGTTGCGGCAGTACTGGCCGGAACCCGAGGGAGAATGCCCATGAACCGAAGGCGCATGCTGAGAGACGGCGCCGTCTACGTGGCGGCATTGCTCCCGGCGTGGTTCCTGGTGGAGGTGACCTGGGGTGCCACCATGGGCGTCACGGCCGGCCTGAAGGCTCTCAAGGACCCCGAGCTGCGGCAGGAGGTGCTGGGCATCCTCCAAAGCGAAGGAGACGGCACGGCCGGGATGAGCGACCTGTCGCCCGAGGCGCGGCACGAGCTGAGCCAACTGGTGCTGGAACGCGTCGGCAGTCAGGTCAACGTCTTTGCCGTTACGTTGCTTGTTGGCGCCGTGGCGTTTGCAGTGTCCGGCTTCGTCTGCGGACGATTCACCGGTCGGCTCGCCTGGGTGGGGTTAGTGCCGGCCGTCAGCCTGCTGCGCTTCAATCCGCTGGTCCGGTTCGCGCTGGCGCGCAGGCTGGTCGCGTGGCAGGTCGTCGCAGTTCTGATCTCGCAGTTCACCGTCTGCTACCTCTTCGGTTGGCTGGGCGTGCGCCTCAAGGGACGTCGGGTGGAGAAGAGGAAGGAACGGGAGCGGGCTGCTAGCTCCGGCGGATGACCTGCCCGTGCCGCTCGCGCGACTGCGCCCGACCGTCCCAGGCGATTCGGCCGTTCACGATCACGCGCCTCACGCCCGTGGGGAACGCGTGTGGATCGTCAAATGTCGCCCTTTCGCCCACGGTGGCGGGATCGAACACCAGCAGGTCCGCGACCATTCCGGCCCTGAGCAGCCCGCGCTCAGGGATGCCGAACTTGCGGGCCGGCAGGCTGGTCATCTTGCGTACGGCATCCTCCAGGGTCAGCAGTCTCCGCTCGCGCACGTATTCGCGCAACACGCGCGGGAAGGTGCCGTAGTTGCGCGGATGCACCACCCCCTTGCGGGAACCGACCACCTCACCGTCCGACGCGATCATCGAGAGCGGCGAACCGACCACGGCTGCCACATCCTCGGGACGCAGCGCGTGGAATATGCAGCGCGGCTCGCCCTCTACCACCAGGTCCATCGCCGTGTCAACGGCGTCGACGCCGCGCATCTCGGCGACCGCCGCCACCGTCTTGCCTTCCAGCGCGGGGTCCGGCTCGAAACGTGCGATCTGGAACTTGTCCGCCCCGCCGATCCAGGCCATCTTGCCGGCCACCTCCTTTCGGATGGAGGCGCGGTAGTCGGCGTCCTGCAGCCTTTCATTCAGCCTGCCGTCCTGAGACACGCGCGGCGGTATGGCCACGGCGGAGAGCGAGGTGTAGGTGGCGGGGTAGGGGTGTATGTCGCAGGTCATCTCGATGCCTTCGGCGCGGTGGGCGGCGATGGCGGCGAGTGCGCGCTGCATCCTGTCCTTACGCGTTCGGCCGGGACGATGCAGCACCTTGAGGTGGGAGATCTCGATGGGAATCCCAGCCCCCTTGCCGATGGCGGCCGCTTCGTCCAGCGCCTCGAACAGCTTGCCGCCCGCGCTGCGCTTGTGGCTGGCGTACACGCCTCCGCGCTCGGCGACCGCGCGCGATACCTGCACAAGCTCGTCCAGTTCGGCGTAGGCGCCGGGAACGTAGAAGAGGCCGGTGGATATCCCGAGCGCGCCTTCTTCCATCGCCTCCGCGGCCAGACGGCACATCTCCTTCAGCTCCTTCGGCGTCGGCCTGCGTCCGGCCATGCCCATCACGTGCCGGCGAAGCGTACCGTGCCCGACCAGCGTGCCGTAGTTGATGCTCGGCCCCGCGGCCGCCACCCGGTCCAACCATTCGCCGACCGGGAACTCGCTGCCGCCGCAATTGCCGGAGACCACCATCGTGACTCCCTGCCGCAGGAAGTTGGGGGCGGAGGGGCTGTCGACGATGCCGTCCGCGTGCGTGTGCACGTCGATGAAGCCGGGACTGACGGCGAGCGACTGCGCCCGCACGGTCTTCTTCGCCTTGCCCGGGAGCCTGCCGATGGCGACGATGCGGCCGTCGCTCACGCCGACGTCCGCCCGGTACCACGGGTTGCCCGTGCCGTCGACGATCATGCCGCCGCGAATCAGGATGTCAAACATATCGTACTCTCCGTTCTGGTGTGCCTTCTCTGCGGGGCGATGATACTTGCGTATCTCGCGCAGCGCAACGAAGGTCCCGCTCTTTGACGATGGCCGGATGGGGAGTATCATATCCAGGTCGGCAGTGTTGGAGAGGGGACGCCCCGAGGCTCCGCCCGGCCCCCAAGGCAATACAGCAGATGCGTCGTCGCACGCAGCAGATGCGGCGCGAAGCCGGATCACTTATGCCGCAATAGACTGGAGGGGAGATGCAGAGGCTCACGCGAGAACACGTCTGCTATGCGATGTCCCGTGAGAACGCGCCGGCGATGCGGGTGGCTGCGGGAGAGACGTTCCGTGTCGAGACCGAGGACTGCTACGGCGGCTGTCTGAGGTCGGCGGAAGATCGCATTCCGCCGGAGCGGGGGAGCTTCGGCAACCCCGCCACCGGCCCGATCTACGTGGAGGGCGCCGAGCCGGGAGACCTGCTGAAGGTATCCGTGCTGGGCATCGAGACGCGCGACTGGGCCGTGATGCGCGTGGCGCCCGGGAAGGGGGCCGTACCGGACGGTATCGAGAGCGATGAGGTCATGATCCTGCCCATACACGACGGGGAGGTCACGTTTCACAGCAAGCTGCACATTCCGGTCGAGCCGATGATTGGCGTGATCGGCCTTGCGCCCGCCGGGGACCCCGTCCCCACGATCACGCCCGGAGAGCACGGCGGCAACCTGGACTGCAGGGAGATCGGCGTGGACGCGGCTGTCTACCTGCCGGTGTCGGTGGAGGGCGGGCTGCTGGCCCTGGGCGACCTGCACGCCGTGATGGGCGACGGCGAAGTCTGCATCTGCGGCGCGGAGGTTTCCGGGGAGGTGACGCTTAAGGCGGACGTCGTGCAGGCGGGGCTGCCGACGCCCTGCGTGGAGACGGCCGAGTGGGCTGCGTTCCTGGGATCGGCGGAGACGTTGGACGAGTGCGAGGAGATGGTGATCACCGCCGCCCACCGGTTCCTGACCGACTGCGTCGGGCTGGAGGCCAACGAGGCGGCGCGCCTGATGAGTCTTGCCGGCGAGTTGCGGGTTTGCCAGGTGGTGGACCCGTTGAAGACCATGAAGTTCATGTTGCCCCGCTTCGTGCTGCAGAGCTTCGGCGTGAGCGAGCTCTCGCAGCTTCGTTGAACCGCCGCCCGGCCGGGCCGGCGCGGCAAGGAAGGTGTGGACGATGCGTTCGAGACTGACGGCTGTACTGACGCGCTGCCTGCCGGCGGTGATGGCGGCGTTTGTGCTTGGGGGCGGGCAGGCCGTTGCCGCAACCTACTACGTCGACTACGAGTCCGGTGCCGACGGGAGCGACGGTCTATCTCCGACGACTGCTTTCCGCCATGCTCCGGGCGACCCCGCGGCCGAAGACCGAGCGGCGTCGGTGAAGCTCGGGCCGGGCGATACGGTGACGTTCAAGGGCGGTGTGATCTACCGAGGCAGCCTGCGCGTGACCGCGTCCGGCGAGGAGGGGCGCCCGGTCGTCTACGACGGCAACGCCGAAGGCGAGTTCGGCGAAGGCAAGGCCGTCCTGGACGGGTCGGAACCGGTCACAGGCTGGCGTCGGTGCCGATCCGCGGAGGAGTGCGGCGGTAATCCCAACTTCGCCAAGATCTATGTGGCCCGCTTTCCGGCCGACGGTCGCGAGCTGAACGCGCTGGCCTCGGGCATCGCGCAGGACGGCCGCATGCTCTTCCCGGCGCAGTATCCGAACCCGGACGACCCATTCTACGGGGATGACCGCAGCTCCTATCTCTCCTCCGAGGCGGTTACGGGCACGAGCCTGACCGATGCCGCGCTTGCCCGAATCGGCGCGGCGGGCCTGGAGGGGGCCTATGCTTACCTGGACGCTTCCAGCAACGTGGTCGTGTACGAGCGGATCGAGTCCTACGACCCCGACACGCACACCATCCGTTTCGGCAAGCCGTGGCGGCCGCCGGTCGGCAGGTATGCCGTCGCCAACAGCCTGCACCCGCTGGTCCTTGACCGGCCGGGCGAATACGTGTTCGGAGAGACGCCGGATGCCGACGGCATGCACGCCGTCTATGTCTGGCCGTGGGACGATGCGGACCCAAACGAGGCGCTCATGACGTGTGCGGTGCGGGGGACGGCTGTACCCCTCGCCCGCAACTTGCAGCACGTCACCGTGCAGGGCCTGCTGATCCGCAACTTCCAGCGCGGCATGAGCGCGAGCCGAGTCAGCCACCTGACCGTGCGCGACAACGAGTTCACCAACATCCGGCAGGTCAACCGCGCCGACGTGGTGGGCGTGAGCAATTCGGACCACTTCCTCTTCGAAAACAACCATGTGCATCACACGCCCAAGATGCACGCCGTCGTGTCCCATACCGTCACGGACGTGGCCTACTTCGGCAACCGGATCGAGAAGGTGGGACAGTCGCCGCTGATATTCTACCGGGTGACGCGTGGTCGCATTACGGACAACACGGTGACGGACTGCTACGGCGTGCACAGCAACGCGTTCTCGATCTACCTGGGCGACCGCGACATCCTGATCGCCCGCAACGAGGTGCGCAACTCCACCCGCCCACTCACCGTGCAGAATTCGCAGAACGTGTTCGTCATCGGAAACGTGTTCGACTCCATCGGCGGGGCGGCCGTCGGCCTGTGGGGCGGCGCGCCGCACAGGAGGCTGTTCTTCCTGAACAACACGATCGTTTCCGACGGTGCCTCAATCTACGTCGGCGCCCAGGATACCCGTGACTGCGTTTTCAAGAACAACATCATCTCCGGATTCTCGGGCGTGCCCGTGCGCGAGGGCAACGAGTTCAGCCACAACATCTATCTCAGCCAGGGGCGCCGCCTGCAGGAGGGGGAGATGATCGTCGAGGACGCGGCGCAGGTACTCCTGGATCCGGCGGCCGGCGACCTCCGTCCCGTCCCGACGGGGCCCGCGGTTGACATGGGCACGGATGTGAGCGACCACTATCCGCGCGACCTTTTCCCCGACTTCGACTTCGGCCGGGACATCGCCGGTAACCCGCGCACGTTCGGCGACGCACCGGACATCGGCGCCTATGAGGCCCGCTACCGGCCCGGCGCCCTGACGGATCGGCCGCCGATCCCGACCGGCCCCGACAGCCAGACGACCTGGGACGAGATATCCTTCGACAGGGTCTCCGGGCGAGCGCCCATCGTGCTCTCGGCGGCCGACTTCTCCGGGGAGGGCGGGGGAGAGGTGCAGATCCGAGAGGGGCGGTTCGTGGCGCACGAGGACTTCGTGACCCGCTGGGACGCCGAGGGCCACTGGTTGGAATGGACCCTGGACGCTCCGGCGAAGACCTACGAAGTGTACCTGCGATACGCGGCGCGCTTTCCGGCCCCGCGCAGGCTGAGCGTGGACGGAAATCCGGCCGCCGGCTGCGAATCCGTGACGCTGAAAGCCACCGGTGGCTGGTCGGTCTGGCAGGAGGTCAAGCTCCCCTGCACGATCGTTCTGGCCGAGGGCAAGAGCAGCCTACGGCTGACCAGCCTGGGCGGGCGAGGCTGCAACCTCGATTCACTGCGGCTCGTCTCCGCGACGGACGATGAAATCCTGATCACGGCCGGTTCGTTCATCGACCAGGGAGGCGGCGAGGTGCAGGTGAAACCGGGCGTGCGCCACGGCAGTTTCTTCTTCATGTGGAACGCGCCCGGGCACTGGCTGGAGTGGACCGTCGAGGATGCGCATAAGGGGCGTTATGAGGTGGTTCTCCGCTACGCAACGCTTGCGCAGTCGCCGCGCCGTCTCAGCGTGAACGGTCGGGCCGTGCCGGGGCTGGAGTCGTTCGAGCTGGAGAGAACCGACGGCTGGGAAGGTTGGACCGAGGTGAGTCTGCCGGTTGCCGTTGAACTGAAGGAGGGCCGGAACACGCTGCGCTTCACCAGCTTGGGTGGGGCGGGGCTCAACTTCGACGAGATACGCCTGATCCCCGTGCGGTGAATGCATCAAACGCGGAAGAAAGGGGGCTGCTGATGCGAAACACTCTGTTGGTGGCGGCAAGCATAGTCGTCGGCGCGCTGCTCCTGGGCGCGGCGCCGGACTTCGTGACGAGGGTCGAGTTCGACCGGTTGCGCGAGCGGGTGTCGGAACTGGAGCGGGACGTGGACCGGCTGCGGGAGGCCTCTCAGCCGGAGGTCCGGGACGGCTTCAGCGCGCGGACCGAGGATAAAGGGTACTGGCTTGTCCAGGGAGTGCGGTTCCACAATGACCAGAACGGTTTCATGTGGGCAAGCGGCGTCCTCCGCTACAACGGGCACACGTTCTGGCGCCGGGCGGCCGTGCAGTTGACGGCCTACGATGCGCGGGGCCGCGGCACCTCCGAGCTCATCAAGCTGGACGATCTGGCGCCCGGCACGAGCAGATGGTTCCGCGACGTGCAGTACGGCAAGGAACCCGCCGACGCCGTCGTCTCCATCGAGATCAAGTTCGTCCGCAACCGCAGCATCGACCTGGACGATCACTGACGGCCACCGGCGCCCTCCGCCTGCAGGTAGAACTCGGCCTGGAGGCCGGGGGTGACGTCGTCCGCCTTGATCGCCCGCATGCAGCACACGGCCTTTTCCACGCATGCTTCCAAGAGGAAGCGGCCTTTCTCGGCGCTTGCGACCCTGGCGTCCCCGGAGTAGTGCGTCGGATGCTCGGCGTACCAGCTCATGGGGTACTCGATGCCCTCCAGTTCGCGGCTCCCCCCGCGCGGCAGGCCGTCCTCAGGGTCGGTCAGCCGCTCCATCTTCACCAGTTGCGGGCGCAGGTAGCACATGACGCTGCTTTCCATCTCGTCGCCGTGATCGCCGAAATCAGTCCGGCGCATCTTCTGCCACCGCCGTTTGGCATCTTCGTCCAGGTCGAAGTAGTCCGTGGCGTAGGCCAGGTAGTCGCGTGGTTCGTCCAGCAGCGAGCGTAGGAAGTACTTCAGCAGGCTTCGGTTGCCGCCGTGGCCGTTCAGGATCAGGATGCGGCCGAAACCGTTCCGCGCGATCTCGTCCAGAACGGCCTCCAGCAACTCGAGGATCAGGCGGCGGCTGGTGCTGATTGTGCCGGCCGTGTGCCGCCCGGTGAATATCTTGCCGAACCAGTAACCCGGGAAGACAACCGCCGGCTCGACCTCCGCCGCCCGGCGTGCGACCTCATCGGCCCAGATCTGGTCCGTGCCCAACGGCAGGTGCGCGCCGTGCCGCTCGATGACGCCGAAGGGCAGCAGGCACAGCCCCTGCGCCTCACGGACGGCGGACGGCAGGTCCTCCGAAGTCAGTTCAAGCCACTGCATCGGCGCCCTCTACGTGTCGGTTTCCATTCCGGCCGTCGGCGCCTGCCGATGGAACTCGGCCGCCAGCCGCGGCGTGACGTCGTCGTCCTTGACGATTCGCATCAGGTGGGCCAGCCGGGTGCCCATCGCCTTCACGAGGAACTCGCCCTTCTCGGGAGTGGCAGCGGACGGATTACCGGCGAGGTGCGTCGGGAACCGCGCGTACCACCCCCAGGGGTTCCGCAGCCCCTCCAGGTGGGCCTGCATGTCGCGCGAAGTGCCGTCCTCCGGGTCGCGGAAGTTCGCCATCTTCACCGCCTCGGGGCGAAGATACATGATCTGGCTGGTCTCGCCCTCGCCTGCGTGGCCGCCGGTGTCCGTGCGCATCTCCGCCCACCTCTCGCGCGTCTCGCGGGCCATCTCGTAGCAGTTGAAGGCATAGGGCACGTAGTCGGCGGGTTGATGCTGGTAGATTCGCATCAGGTAGCTGAGGAGACCGTCGTTGCCGCCGTGCGCATTGCATATGATGATCTTCTCGAACCCGTTCCGGCCGATCTCGTCCAAAACGCTCTTGAGGAGACGCAGTAGCAGGTCGTGCGGCAGGGATACCGCGCCCGGCAGGTGGCGGGCCTCCGCGATCTGGCCCAGGTAGAACGCGGGGAACACGACGGCCGGCTCGATCTCCGCCGCGTGTCGCGCGACTCCCTCCGCCGCGATGGTGTCCGTACCGAGCGGAAGGTGCGGACCGTGGCGTTCCAGGCACCCGAGCGGCATCACGCACAGCCCCTCGCTTTGCCGGATGGCCTCCGGCATGTCATCGGACGTCAGGTCCATCCACTGCATCCGCCAGTCTCCTTGCGAAAGGAACAATCGCTCCTCAGGATTCCGACGCCATCTCGTCCAGCCGCGCGCGCAGCAACTGATTGGCCAGGCGCGGATCGGCTTTGCCTTGTGTGGCTCGCATCACCTGGCCCACCAGCGGGCCCACGGCCTGCTTCTTGCCGCCCATGTAGTCTTGCACCATCTTCGGGTTGTCGTCGATCACTTGCTCGATCACCGGGGCGAGCGCGGACTCGTCGCTTATCTGCTCGACGCCTTCCTCCTCGACCAGGGCGGCGGCTTCCTTGCCGGTGCGCACCATCTTCTCCATGATGTCGCGCGCCACGTTGGCGTTGATCTTGCCGTCGTCGAGAAGCTCAACCAGGCCGGCCATGCGCTCCGGCGGTATCTCGAACTCGTCCATGGTGATGCTGCGTTCATTCACCTCGCGCAGCACCTCGTTCAGTATCCAGTTGGCGGTGCTGGTCGGGGCGTCATGGAAGGCCAGGCAAGCCTCGTAGTAGTCGGCCACCTCGCGCTGGTCGGTGAGCACGGTCGCGTTGTACTCGCTGAGCCCCAGATCGTCCACGAAACGGCGGCGCCGCACCATCGGCAGCTCCGGCAGTGAAGCCGTCACCTGCTCCATCATCCGGTCGGATATCTCGACCGGCAACAGGTCGGGATCCGGGAAGTAGCGGTAATCCTGCGCTTCCTCCTTGGTTCGCATGCGGCCGGTGCGGTTGCGCGCCTCGTCCCACAGGCGCGTCTCCATCGCCACGCTCTCGCCCTGGCGGAGCGCCCTGGCCTGCCTGCGTATCTCCCACTCGAGCGCGCCGCGCACGGCCTTCATCGAGTTCAGGTTCTTCACCTCTACGCGCGCGCCTAGCTCGGTGGCGCCCTTCGGACGCAAGCTGATGCTGGCCTCAAAGCGGAGCGATCCCTCCTGCATCTTGCAGTCGGAGACGCGGGTGTAGAGGAGTATCTGACGCAGCGTCTGCATGAAGGCGTCGGCGTCCTCGACGCTGCGCATGTCCGGCGCGCTGACAATCTCCAGCAGCGGCGTCCCGGCGCGGTTCAGGTCCACCAGGCTGTAATCGGCCCCCGGGTGCTCGGCGTGGACGTTCTTCCCGGCGTCCTCCTCCAGGTGCACGTTCGAGATGCGGATCTCCTTCGTGCCGCCTTCGACGGGTATCTCCAGCACCCCGTCCTCGCCCAGGTTGCGGTAGTTCTGGGATATCTGGTAGTTCTTGGGCAGGTCGGGGTAGTAGTAGTTCTTGCGGTCGAAGTAGGTGGTGCGGTTGATTCGCGCCTTCAGCGCCAGCGCGGCGCGCAATGCCAGTTCGAACGCCTGCCGGTTCATGACGGGCAAGACGCCCGGCATGCCGAGGCAGATGGGGCAGGTCTGCGTGTTGGGCGACTGGCCGAAGCGCGTGCTACACCGGCACCATAGCTTGCTCTCGGTCAGCAGCTCGGCGTGCGTCTCCAGCCCGATTACGACCTCGTATTCCATGGCGGCGTTCCGTGGTCTGGCTTCCAGAAGGGGGTGAGCTCTGCAACGGCATAGGATACCACCTGCGCCCAGGACCGTCCAAGGAACCAGGGTCCCTCACCTGTAGAGCTCCGGGCAGGCGCCGCAGCGCGAGCAGTCGGCGACGCGGCAGTCGGGCGTCATCTCGCAGCGGCGCGCTTTGTCCCGTTCTCGCAACAGGAAGTCCTTGCTCACGCGGCAGTCGACGTGGTCCCAGGGCAGTGGCTCTTCGTCGGACCGCCGACGGTTCGCGTAGTCCTCCATTCGGAGCCCCTCCACCCCGAACGCCTCCTGCCAGCGCTGGAAACTGAAGTGCTCGCCCCAGGCGTCGAACCGGGCACCGTCGCGCCACGCGCGCTCGATCACCTCCGCCAGGCGCCGGTCTCCCCGGGCGAGGGCGGCCTCCACCAGGCTGCGCTCCGGCTCGTGGAACATGTAGCGCACCGACCGGAGCCTGCCCGTGCTGCGGATGCGGTCCATGGCCGCGCGGATCGTTTCCAACTCGGCCATCGGCTCCCATTGGAACGGCGTGTGGGGTTTGGGCACGAACGGGCTGATGGTCACGTTGACCTGCGCGGGGCCGTTGTCCACCTCGCGGCGCAGGTTGCTGACCCGCTCCGAGAGGGCGACGATGGCGTCGATGTCCTCCTCCGTTTCGGTGGGCAGACCGATCATGAAGTAGAGCTTGATCTTTCGCCAACCGGCCTCGAACGCCGCCCGCGCGCCCGACAGCAGCTCTTCGTCCGTGATGTCCTTGTTGATGACTCGGCGCAGGCGCTCGGTGCCCGCCTCGGGCGCAACCGTCAGTCCGCTCTTGCGGACCTTGGACAGCATGCGGGGCAGCAGCTCCAACTGGTCGCTCACGCGCAGACTGGGCAGCGAGATGCTGATGCCGCGCGGCTCGGCGAAGTCGTTCACCCGTCGGAGCAGATCCTGGAAGCCCTTGTAGTCGCTGGAGGACAGCGAGGAGAGGGCGACCTCGTCGTAACCTGTGTTGTAGTAGGTCTGCTGCAGCTGTCGGACGAGTTCGTCCGCCGATCGCATGCGTTGAGGGCGTCCGAGCATGCCCGCCTGGCAGAACCGGCATCCGCGCGTGCAGCCCCGCATAATCTCCAGGTTGATTCGGTCATGCACCACCTCCACCGAGGGCACGATGGGCGCGGTCGGAAAAGGCACGGAGCCCAGGTCCGAGACGTGGGCGGAGCGGACGGGACAGGGCAGGTCGCCCGACGTGGGCTTCACGCCGGTGAAGGCCCCATCCGGGGCGTACTGCGGCTCGTAGAGTGCCGGTGCGTAGACGCCCGGGACGCTGCGGGCCGCCTCCGCGATGATCGTCTGGCGTGACGCTTCCCGGGCCTTGGCCTTCCGCACGAGCCGCAGGAAATCGACGATGCTCTCCTCGGCGTCGCCGATGAAGAACAGGTCGATGAAGGGCGCCATCGGCTCGGGCGAAGTCGTGCCCGGTCCTCCGGCGATGACAACCGGGTCCTCGACGCCCCGGTCGCAGCCGCGCAAGGGAACGCCGGCCAGATCGAGCATGGCCAGCACGTTCGTGCAGAGCATCTCGTACTGGAAGCTGAACCCCACGACGTCGAACTCCCGAACGGGGCGGAAACTCTCCACCGCATACAGCGGGATTCCGTGCTCGCGCAGCCGGTCATGCATGTCCGGCCAGACGGCGTAGGCCCGCTCGGCCGCGGCCCAGTCCAGACCGTTGATGATCGCGTAGAGGATCTGGTAGCCCAGGAACGACATCCCCACTTCGTATGTGTCCGGGAACAGCAGCGCGACGTCGACCTCGACCTCCGAGGGAGGTTTACGGATCGAGTTGACCTCGCCTCCGATGTAGCGTCCGGGTGTCTCGACGTACATCAGGATGCGCTCCACCAGCGTGCGGTGGATGCGGTCGGGGTCGTTAATCTCGGGCTTCATGTGACGACAGCGCCCCTGATTGTGGTCGGTTGTCTACGTAAGTGTTTCTGCCAGAATCACATACAGCTACTGACTGGATGAATGGATCCCGCTGGATGCGATGGCCGGTTCAGTGCGACACCGGGCGTATCGCCTCTGGGAGTGTAGCACACGGCGCCGGCGGCGTCCACGAAGGCCGGCGGCAATGCCTTGCCTCGGACACGTCCTGTCACTTAGAATAGTATGTCTGGAGGAGAACATGAGCAAGGTCAAAACGCCGGCCGGAATGGTGCGTATAGACTGCGTCTGCGGGGGGGAGGTCCGTCTCGATCCGCACCTGCTTGGACACGTCATACCGTGCCCGCACTGTGGGCGCTATCTGCGGCCGGCGCTGCAGTTCCTCCTCGTAGACCAGTCCCTGGCCCCCAACCTGACCGTGCAATGCACCTGCGGCAGGTTCCTGGTCGATTCACCGGACAAGGTGGGCAAGCGCGTGCGCTGCAAGATGTGCAAGAGCCACCTGATGATGCCCCAGCCGGTGGTGAAGTTCAACCGCGAGGGCATCGTGCGTGTGCCGCGCAAGGTTCTCCAGAACCAGCTTACGCGCGCCCAGCAGCGCCAGGAGCGGGCGCCGAAGGAGCTGACCCGACTCGAGAGCGCCGCGCACAGGGGGCGGATCACTCTCGGGCCGGGGGAGCACATCTGCGCGAACCCCGAGTGCGGCGCGCTCTTGCGGCCGAACGCCATCGTCTGCCACCGTTGCGGCGTCAACCGCCTGAGCGGTCAACGCTATCACGGGAAGGGCCCCGACGAGGACCCCGTCGGCGATTGGAGAGAAGTCTGACTCCGGGCTCGGGTTCCACCTGCGCACCGATTGTAATCCTGCATTCATGGGACCGCAGTATGCGAACCGAAATCAGCCTCGATCCGGCCGCGCTCTACCAGTTCAGCCTGCCGCACGCGGTGCGCGTCATCGGCGAACACCAGCATCTGATAGGATGCGGCGCGTTGGCCCTGGCGACACAGTATCGCGTTCGCGTCAGCGTGGAGGAGACCCCCGACGAATTGACGGTCAGCTTCTTCGGCACCATGGAGGGCGACCGCGCGGGTGAGGAGCGCGAGACGGTTCCACTGGACGCTCAGGATGGCATGGCCGGCCGGCGAGAGGACTGGTTGCGGGCGATCAGGCAGGATGCTCCGAGCTTCTCGTCCGACACCGAGGGGCTTGACATCCGGCTGGACCTGGGCGGCCTGTGGCGCGCGTGCCCGCCGACCGTCCTGGCTGTGTCACCGGCCGTCTGCGCGGGCCTTGCGGTAGCAGTCTCGGCTCACCGGGGGCGCGCTTCCTCCGCGTCCGCCGCCGAACTGACCGAGCGGGCCTGCAACCTGCGCGCGGCGGCGCTGGACACGCCGGCCCAGAGCGCGGGACGGTTCTACGCCGAGTGCCTTCTCGGCATCGAGGGCGGCGCCGGCTACGTGGAGCCCGGAGGCGCTTCCCTGAACGTGCAGCAGCTCCTCCCGCCGGAATCGCTGGCGTTGGCGCTGCTGCCGGCGGATCGGCTGCCCCCGTTCGACGACGGCGTCGAGCGCAACCTGCTCGAACAGGTCGCACGGGTGCGCTCGGAGATAGGCGACGTGCGTGCCGGCGACGACGCGGCTCTGGCGGCGCTGTTCGCACTGCCGGACGACGTCGTCGGCGAGTCGGGGAAGGCCACACTCTACGGGCTGCTGCGCATAACGCAGATGGCGGAATCCTTTGTGGAACGCGTGATGAGCGAACACCCGGCCGACAACGACGTGCTGGCGGAGATCTGCGACGAGGAGAGCGCTATCCTGGCCGACTACTTCGGGTTCCCCGATGCGTATGCCGGCCTGCGCGCGCGCGCCGCCGAGGCGGGCGCGCTGGGCGTGAAGGTCACCTGGGCGCTTGGGGGCCTGCCGGCCGCCGTCATTGTGGCACCGGGACGCCGGGACGGCGTACTGTCTGACCTGCGCAACCGAATGCCGCAAGCGTGGCTCCTGCCGCTGAACCTGTCTACTTACGGCCTCCTGCGGGCCGAGGACGAACCGGAGGGGCAGACGATGTGAGACCATACCGACTCTAAGCGGCTTGTTCGGCGCTCAGTCGGGGACGGTTTCGCCTGCTGCCTCCGAAGGTTCTTCGGCCCCCTGCACCTGTTCATCTTCCACTGTTGCCGACATCGGCAGAACGGGGATGCTGACGACGAACGGCTGCTTCTGCTGGAAATCCTGCGCTAGCCTCTGCTGGAGCATCAATGCCAGGGGCGCCGGGCCTTTGACCAGCAGCAGGTCATTGAGTTCCGACTCAACCGTGCGCTGCCCCGGCGGCTGCCAGCCGCCCACGGCTCCTTCGATGAGCGTGTAGCCGCCCGCAATCTCGGCCACGTCCCGAAGCAGGTCGGCTCGCTGCTTGATCGGAGGCGAGCCGTCCGGCAGCGTGACCGGAATCCAGGCGATGTGCAGCATCTGGTCCGGGCTGAACTGGACCACAATGCTGGTGTTGTGAATCTTGTTGTTGGCCGCACAGCCGGCCAGAACGGTAACGACGAAGATCAGGGACAGAACCCGGAGGTAACGGCCGAGATGCCGATGCATTTCGCGACTCCTTCGTGATGAGTAATGGCTTCCCCTTTCAATAACAGGGGCGGCAAGGAAAGTCAAGAATCTTGGCTTCTCTGGAACAAGATAGCCCGGTTAAGGAACTATAAGAGTGGAGTACTGGCGGCAAGTCACTTTCTTTTGGGGAGTTCATCAAAGACTGACGGAGTCAGCAATGAGAAACGGTCCGAAGGGCGTATCCCGTCAACTCAGACTTCTCTTCATCATAACGCTTTCTGTGTTTGCCTGGCAGCATTCCAAGCTCGCGGCCGAGATACGCTGGCACCCGCCGGACGGCGGCTCCGTGAAGAAGCTCAATCTTGTGCCCGAATACGAAGATGATCTCGAGCGGATCATCCTGTTCTATGATCCGGACTCCAAAGAGGCCGTCCACACACAAATAGATCTGCTGAACGTCTTGCCCGACTACACGCGCGCCACTGTGGTTGTCGAGCAAGATACCGACCGCCTTTACCTGGAACAGGTCCTGCCGGAGAGCGTCTTCGGCCGAGTTGAGCTGGTCCTGCCGTCCGATCCGGAGCACACCATATGGGCACAGGATTGGTTCGAGGGAGATGCGACGACCAAGCTGAGCCCCTGGAACCGGCCCCCGGATTGGATAGGCCCGGCGGCTGCCTCCCGGATCGGCGGAGAGTTCCGCACCGTGCCCCTGGCGTTCGAAGGGGGTAACGTAGTACTCGCGCGCAACGGCCGGGGCCACTCGGTTCTTTTCGTTGGGGTCAATGACTACATCCGCACGCGCGGCCTCTACGCCAGTGCCTTCGTTGATCTCTCACAGACGGCTTTCAAGGAACTGGTCAAGGGAGCCTTCGGCGTAGACCGCGTCGAAATCCTCTCGCCCGACACAGAATCTCGCGCCGTGATGCAGGAACCACCCCTGTTGCACATCGATCAACTCATGCTCCCCCTCGCGGACGGCCTGATGGCGATCCTCAGCGTTCCGTCCACGGATCCCTTCTACCCGATACTGTCCTATTACAACGAACAGATTCTCGCGGCGGGGTTCATCCCCGTGCCGATACAGACGGATGTCGAGCACCTGGAGAGCTATCAGAGCTACGTGAACGCCGTGGTCTACACGCATAAGGAAACCGGCGAGAAGTGCATTATCATGCCGGTTTTCCCGGACAAGCGGGGGCGCTATCGGCTCACCGGACTGAACCTGACGAACAAGCGTACCTTCGAAACCATCGGCCTTCGCGTGCAGACCGTGGAAGACCGCCTCTACCCACAGGGCGGCAACCTCCATTGCATCACGCTTCGGTAGCCCACGGATCACTCCCCTCGGCCCAAGCAGAACTGGCTCTATCCCGAAATCCATGGAATAAACGCCCCCACTTGGGGAACTGAAGTTGTGACTGAGTCACGACCTCGGCGACCGGACCATCTCGTGAATGCGAGACGGGGGAGGCGAACATGGCGGGCTGGCGATGCTATTGCCTGAGATGGCTTGCGGGCATGGTATTAATCCTGGCATCCACGTCCGTCGCCGCGGGGCCCGCCCGCACTGCCGCATGGTGGCAAGAGGATGTTCCCGATGCGGAAGAGCTGAATCTCGAGCCGGAGTACGAGAACGGCCTGGACCGCATCATTCTCTTCTATGATCCCCAGCGGCCGGGCGCTGTTCGGACCCAGATCGACCTGCTGAACCTGGTG
This sequence comes from uncultured candidatus Brocadiaceae bacterium, assembly GCA_964655775.1. GTDB lineage: Bacteria > Planctomycetota > Brocadiia > SM23-32 > SM23-32 > CAZZNQ01. The sequence goes on from CAZZNQ010000011.1 coordinate 29,115, forward strand.
CCGGATTACACGCGCGCCACCGTGGTCGTTCAGCATGCCACCGACCGCCTGTTCCTGGAACAGTCCCTACCGCGCCGTGTCCTCGAGCGCGTGGACTTTGTTGTCCCCTCCCATGCCGGGCAGAGCATCTGGGCTCAGGACTACTTCGAGGGGGACGCCCGCGTGAAGCTCGTGCCCTGGGGCGACTCCGCGGACTGGCTCGGGCCCGACGGGCAGAACCACGTGGGCGAGCAGTTCCGCAGTGTGCCGATCATGTTCGAGGGCGGCAACGTGATCCTGGCTCGCAACAGCCGCGGCGAATCCGTTCTGTTCGTCGGTGCCAACGACTACATCCGCACGCGCGGCCTGTTCGGCAAGAACAAGGTTGACCTGTCCGTTGACGAGTTCGCGGACGTGGTGCGGAGTGTTTCGTCGGTGGACGACGTCGTCGTGTTGGGGTTTGGTCGCGGCGGCTTGATCCAGCAGCCGCCTCTGGCGCACATCGACCAACTGATGTTGCCCCTGGCGGACGGAAAGGCCGCCGTGCTGTCCGTTCCACCGGGTGACCCGTACCGGGATATACTTGCCGAATACAACAGCAAGGTGCAGTCGGCCGGATTCGAGATGGTGCATATTCGCACGAACGCCGCATACATAGACGACTCGCGCAGTTACGTCAACGCGGTTGTCTATACCCATAAGGAGACGCAGGAGCGTTGCGTGATCATGCCGATCTTCCCCGATGCGACCGGCCGGTATGAGCTTGTCGGACTGAACCTGCGGAACAAGCGCGCCTTCGAGGAGGCCGGTCTGCGCGTCCAGACAGTCGAGGACCGCCTTCACCCGCTGGGCGGCAACCTGCACTGCATCACGCTTCGGTAGTGCTCGGTCAGGCTTGACAGGCCCTTTGCACGCTCATAGAATCTGCCGCTGTCCGGCATCGCACAGCCCAGCCTACCGAGCATGGAGAGGGGCAGACATGACTCGACTCAGCGTTAACGTCAATAAGGTTGCGCTTCTGCGGAACCAGCGCGACATAGGCATCCCCAGCGTCACCAACGCCGCACGCACCTGCATGGAGGCCGGCGCCAACGGCATAACCGTGCATCCCCGCCCAGACCAGCGCCACATTCGCGAATCCGACGTCTACGATCTGGCCGCCATCGTCGACGTCGAATACAACATCGAGGGGAACCCTTACCCGTACTACATGGACATCGTCCGGAAGGTGCGGCCGACGCAGTGCACGCTTGTGCCCGACGAGGCGGGCGCCGTCACCTCCGATCACGGCTGGAGGCTGGAGCCGAACCGGGAGCGCCTGGAGCCCATCGTGGCCGAACTGAAGGAACTGGGCTGCCGGGTGAGTGTGTTCATGGACGCCGACTCGGACGAGATACCCCTGGCCGCCGAGATCGGCGCAGACCGCATCGAGCTCTACACCGAGCCTTACGCTACCGCCTGCCGCGAGGGCCGCGCGGAGGAATCCATCGAGCTCTACGCCCGCGCGGCGCAGACGGCCGCCGACGCCGGGTTGGGGGTGAACGCCGGCCATGATCTGAACCTGGACAACCTGGGCGCCTTCCTGGCCATCGGCGGCATACTCGAGGTCAGCATCGGCCACGCGCTCATATCCGAGGCGCTCTGGGTGGGCCTGGAGGAGACGGTCCGGCGGTACCTCGAAATCTGCGAGTCCGCAGGCGAATGACCCCCTCCGTTTCGCCAGAACTGCGAACCGACAGGCTCCTGCTGAGACGGTTCACGGCGGACGATCTGGCCGCCATTCACGGCTATGCCCGCGATCCCGAGGTCGTGCGCTACATGCCGTGGGGGCCGAACAGCCTGTCGCAGACGCGCGCCTTCCTGAGGCAGGTGCTGAAGACCTACGGGAGCGGTGCGGGTGAAGACCACCCCTTCGCGGTCACGTTGCTGCAGGACGGGTCCCTGATCGGCGGCTGCGAGATAAGCCGCCAGCCCAATCCGGACAACCGGGAATGGATGATCGGATACTGCCTGCACCGTGGTCACTGGGGCCGCGGGTACGGCTGTGAACTGGCGCGCGCACTGATCTGCTTCGGATTCGGGGAACTGGGCTGCCATCGCATTGTGGCCACCTGCGATCCCCGCAACGTGGGTTCCTGGCGCGTAATGGAGAAGGCCGGCATGCGGCGCGAGGGCCTGCTGCGCGAGCACAAGTGGCAGAAGGGCGCTTGGCGCGATTCCTATATCTACTCGATCCTGGAGTGCGAATGGCAGGCGACCGAGAGCGAAACGTCGTCCTGATCGGCATGCCCGGCGTCGGCAAGAGCACGCTGGGGGTGCTGCTGGCGAAGGCCCTGAACATGGATTTCGTGGATACCGACGTGGTGGTCCAGTCGCGCGAGGGCCGGCGCCTGCAGGAGATCATCAACGAACGGGGCATGCAAGCCTTCTGTGCCCTGGAGGAAAGCCACGTTCTCTCGCTGGACTGCCGGTCGACCGTGATCGCCACCGGCGGCAGTGTGGTCTACAGCGAGGCAGCCATCCGGCATCTCTCGAAGGGCGGGGTAATTGTCCAACTGACCCTCCCCCTTCCGCAGCTCAAGGACCGCCTCAGCGATCTGGGTGCGCGAGGAGTCGTGATGGCACCCGGCCAGACGCTGGACGAGCTGTACGCCGAACGAAGGCCGCTCTACGTGCGCCACGCGGACATAACCGTCGACTGTGCCGGTCTCACGCACGATCAGGTTGTGCAGCGGGTGGTCGCCGAACTTCGTTGAGGTGCGTTTGCTCGCCCGGCGCGCACCCGATATCCTGGAAGGGCAATTGCGGATCGTGCAGAGAGTAGCCAAACGGGGGCCATCCATGATGGAAGAATACGAGGTGTTGGAGGGAGTTCCGGGACTGTACCGCATCATCCCCTTGACGCTCATGCGCCAGACCGAAGGGGTCTACTTCCATGTGGTGCCGCTGACGGCGATCGAGGGGCTGGGGTCCATCGACCGCGTTCTCCACGATAAGGGCGCGTTCTCACCGGGAACCGTGGGCGACGTCCAGCGGCCCTGGTACATGCACACGCATCAGGCGGACAACCTGGTGGTGCTGCACGGGACGCGCTACGTGGAGATATACACGCCGGCTCACGGCGAGGTGGAGTCGTTTGTCGTCACGCCGCACAGCATCGAGAAGAACGGCGAACTGGTCTTCGAGGGCGAGGGGATGCTGGTCTGGCCGGTCGGCGTGTTCCACCGCATCGTCAGCGACGAGGAGACCGGCTCGGCATCGATCAACTTCGCCGTGCACCTGGAGGGTTTCGACATTCGCACCAACTTCAGTATCTACGACGTGAACACCGAGACGGGCGAGTACAGGGTGATCCGTGAGGGCTGGCGCGACCAGCCGAGGGATGAGTAACAGGGGCATCACTCTTCGCCGTTGCCAACCGATCTCCGAGGCCGCCGATGAGATTATCGCCGCAAGTCGTGCCGACCGTTGCCGCAGGGCTGTGCTTCCTGGTCGTCGTCGGTGCCCTTCAAGGCGCCGGTCCGGACGGTAGTTCGCCTGGGATGGTCTTCCCGGGAGAGGATTGGGTCGAGGCCAGCCCCGAATCGCAGGGCGTGGACGGTGACCTGCTGGAGGAGGCCATGCGGGTTCTGGCCGGGATCGGCGAGGACCACGCGGACGGCACCCCGCACACCGGCACCACGCGCACGGTCGTCATCCGGAACGGGCGCATGATATGGAAGGGTTCCGACGTCGACACCGTTCAGCCGATCTACTCGTGCACGAAAAGCCTTACCAGCAGCGTTTTCGGGCTTCTCATCGACGACGGCAAGTGTACGCCGAGCACACCCGCAGCGGAGGCGTATCCCCCGCTGGCGGAGCACTACTCGCAGGCGAGGCTCGGGCATTTCGCCAACCTGACGTCCGGCTACAGCGTACCCTGGCGGCAGCCGCCGCTGGAGATTCGGCCGCCCGACTTCGTGCCCGGCTCCCGCATCCACTACAACGCGCAGGGCCACATGTTCGCCTATCTGCTGCAGCGGCTGGCCGGCGAATCCATGTCGGAGCTCTGGCGGGAGCGGATAGCCAGCTCCATCGGGATTCCGGACGGCGCGTGGGACTGGAGGGCTGTTGGCGAGGTCGAGGGCATGGCCGTCACCGGTGGTGCGTCGGGTATGCAGATCAGCGCCCGGCAGATGGCCAGGTTCGGCCACCTCTATCTCAACAAAGGCCGCTGGGCCGGCAGACGGGTCCTGAGCGAGAACTGGGTGGAGCAGAGCACGGTGCCACAGGTGGCGCGGCACACGCCGTGCTTCGAGGGCGAGGACGCGTGGTACAACGTCCTGCCGGGTCGCTACGGGTACATGTGGTGGACCAACGGCATCGGCGCGGACGGCAGGCGCTTCTGGGAGAACGCGCCGGACGGCACATTCTTCGCGCAGGGCAACCGCAACAACTACTGCATCGTCGTGCCGGAATGGAAGATGGTGCTCGTGCACCTGGATCGCGGCAAAGCGATCTCGGGCCGGCTGTACGACGGAGTATTCGCAATTCTGCGTCGGGCCCTGGGCGAGTACGGAGGCGCAACGCGATAGACCCGTCTGTGAACTCTTCGGGCGTCTGCCCCTACTTCCACGTTTCCCCGGCAGGCGGCGTGCGGTGCCCGTCCGGAGAGGGAGGCAGGTTCCCGCGGTACTTGTCCCACAATGCCTTGACGAATGGGTCCCACGTCGAGCCCTGGCGGGCCCAATCGGCGCTGTAGTCCCAGCCCTGCGCTTCCTTGATCTGCCGGATGTGCTCGGTGTCTTCCTCCGTCATCCAGCGGTCCACGTATGCGAAGAACGCGTCGTGATCCCAGTATTCCTCTGCATGCATGATCCGCGCGGCCAGCGCCTCGCCGACCCAGGTGTTGGACGTGCAGCAGCGGCGCCAGCTTTCGGCGTTGAACTCCCACTCCGATGGGGGCAGGTGCTCGTAGCGGCCCCACCCCTTCCTTCTCGGGTTGCCTTCCGGACCCATGTGCCCGGCGTAGACCACCTTCGCGCCGGTCCAGCAGTCCTCAAACATTGTCTGCTCGTCTTCGCCGAAGACGAGTTCGGGGAAGGTCTGCGTCGGCGAGCGCATCTGTTCGTCGCCCAACATGATGCCGGCAAAAATGATGGGCCACTTGCGTCCGCTTGCATGCCCGCCGATGGGCCTCCAACGCGCGGGCTGGCCCTCCTGTGCCAGGCCCCAGAAATCGATGCCGACCTGGACAAGGTTGATGAGCAGATCCTCTTTCTCCTCGGGCGTGAAGTCCAGGCAGAGCAGCAGACCGGATATGCCCACCGCCCGGGCCACCTGCGCGCCGTACGTGGGCATATTCTCAACCGGTGCTCCGAACTCGTCCATCACGATGTCCACCCAGGGGCGCTGGCACCAGCGGGCGGCGTCCTGAATGGTGAACGGGTCGTCGCTGCGCCCCTGGTGGCACACAAACGGAATTCCCTGTCGGGACAGGCTCGGCAGCAGGTCGCGCTTCAGGTTTCGGGCCAGGTAGATGGTGTGCCCTTTGCCGCAGTACGCGGGGCGGAAGGCGTCGGCCGGGACGGGTGCCTCCAGGCACGTCAGCGCCGCCACCGTTCGTACCGGCGTCCGCATGTCGTCCCCGATTCGCCAGAGCATGGGCTTCACCGTGCGGATCTCCTCCAGGCTGATGGAGGAGAGGAGTGTGTCGCCCGGCTTGAGCGCGATGGGGGGCGCGAGGTAGAGGCCGGCGTCATACCGCCCGGACGGGATGCGGCTGTCGAAACCGATCCTCTCCTGGAGGGCCGACACGTTCAGGCAGGAGCCGTTCCTGCCGTCCGCTGGCTTCGGCTCGATCTCCGACACCGTCACCGGTCCCACAACATAGGAGTCGCCGTTGACGAACCGGCCGACGCGGGTCGGCTGGTCGAACGTCCACGTAATGCCGTACTGCGAGATGCTCTCCCGGAGGGGCAGTTCATCGAGCCGCGGAGTCGGGGGAGCGTTTTCCTTTGTGTAGATCATACCTGCGTCGGCCCTTCCCGCCCCGATGGCGGCTATAAGCAAGCAAACCGTAGCGCAGGCACCGAAGGCAAGGCTTCCCGGGCGAAACATGTCGGAAGTCTCCAACTGCTAATCCTGCAGTGGCCGCAACGGAATCCCAATCCTGGTTGCGTTCGCGGAGTGTACCGTCCGATGGGCGGATCGGTCAAGGCGCGCTACGCATCTTCAGAAGAGGCGGATAGTGCGGAGCACGGAGCCACTCTGTGGATGGTTCTTGCGCAGACCAAGATGGTTGGGCCGGACCATCGGCAGAAGCCTTCACGTCTTCCCTACGACCCAAACCACCCGGTCAGGATGTCCCGCAACTCCCCAAACGAACTGTCCGTGCATCTGTTGACACTTACCGAGTGCGCCAGGTCGCCGAAGATCGATGACGATAGGGGAGTCCCGACTTCCTCGAGTGCCAATTCGAGCGTCTCCTTAGGCCTGCGGGGCTTAGGGTCGTCGTGGTCCCAGAAACCTTGATCTCTGAGCCATTCGCGCAGTGGCGGCAGACGTTGCGACCATCCGAGACAGCGGTCCACCTCCGGCGAATTGCTCCACACCCAGACCTCCAGTTCCGGATCGATGACTACCACCTGCGTCCGCTCCTCCCAGCCCGCTCTCTGAATACGGCTTCGCACTTCATGTTGGACTGCCGTTCTTCCCTTACGTTCGGCGCCAGAACCCTCCAGATCAAAGACGACGAGCGCGTATTCGTACTGCGACTGCAATGGCCTCAAGAATCGTTGAGATTCCCTGTAGCATCCCGGGTCGCTGTTCGGGTGGACGTAGACGTCGTAGTGCAGTTGCCGAATCCCCAGCGCTTCATGGCGGTTCAGGAGGCTCTTCATGGCACTTTCAGTATGTCCGTCAGCCACCAGGACAACTATGTCTTTTGGGGCCGGTGTCATGACAGCACCCCGGCTGCAAACAAGCTCCCCAGGCTTGTCTCGTGTTGCCAGTTCCTGAGCTTTGGATGTTCAGTTCCCCGGACCACATCCGTGGCGCCATCAGCCGACTTCCCGAAGCAGAGAATATCGTCCGGCTTTGAAAGTGCGACCAGAATCGGTGAGTGCGTGGCGACCAGAACCTGCGCGTTGTAGACCGACCTGAGAGAGTCATGGACGGCCTGCAATGCCTGCGGATGTATGCCGTTCTCCGGCTCCTCTATCAGGAAGATGCCGCGCAGCGACTTCAGATACGCAGGGAGGGTCAATGCAAGCAGGCGGAGAGTCCCATCCGAAGCTGTCCAGGACGGCACCTGAAGCCCCCCCGAATAGCGGATCACCAGATACCGTTTCCGGTCCTCTTCCCTCAGTATCGTGTCTATGTCCTCCACATTCGGTAACGCAGTCTGCACATGTCGCATCCACCCGGCGTGCGCGGCCGGCTCCTGCTGTCGCAGGCGATCCACAACCCAGGGCAGGTTTGATCCGTCGGGCTGAAGTCCCTTCGGCTGGCCGGGCGGGCTCGGGTTACGCATGGCCAGGCTGTTCAGCACAAGCCGCTGCACGCCCTCAGAAAAGAGGTTCTTTACCCATGTCGTGACCGGGAACTTGGTTACGTCTTCGGGCGCATTCGCCAGCGCGCTTTTCTGCGGTCCGAGCTTGAATGCGTGATCCCACCCTCCTCCCGTCTCATCATAAAAGTTGTCGTTCCCATCGGTCACCTTATTCACCACTGTTTTCTTCCCGCGCGTACCTGTCGGAGTAAGAATGCTCTCCGGGATGTGCCTAGATTCCGGAAAGAGGGGCCGCTGGATCGGTCCCTCTTCGTCGTCCGGGCTCTTTAACAGGAGCTTCTCTGCGAGGATGCCGAATTCCTCACTCTCCTGGCGGGCTCCCAATGCCACCTCGTAGCGGGCTACCGAGTATTCAGTCTTTGCCAGTTGTGCCCGCTCCTCATCCGGGATACCAAGCTCGACCGCGAGCTGGAACGAACACGGCTTCCGTCCCCACACGAGATCGTGCCAGCTCTCCGTGCGTTTCTCGATGGCCTGCTGCAGCCCATCGGACACCAGGTCTGCCAGAAAGTCGACCACGTCGAGGAACGTGGTCTTGCCGCTCGCATTGGGTCCCACAAGGACATGGAACCGGTGTAGGTCCTGCTTGAGGCAGCGTAGGCACCGGTAATTCAGCGCTTCAACTCTCCGAATCATCCTTTGTCTCCGGCCGTGCGAGACCGTGCGCTAAAAACAGCAGGGGGGATTCCGATCCCGCCTGCAATGTCGGCAGTGTATCCCCCGGCGGGCGGATCGGTCAAGGCGCACTGTTGCTCCGACTCGCCGGGAGGCACGGAGTGGGTGCCGGGCGCTTCGTGAAATGTCCGGGTTCGGCGGACGGGCTTGCGAGTGAAGGTTGGGAGCATGCTGATACAGCAGGTAAGCAGGCGGCTTGCGGCGGAGTGGAAATGGTGGGCGCAGCAGGACTCGAACCTGCGACCTCTTCCGTGTGAAGGAAGCGCTCTCGCCTCTGAGCCATGCGCCCACCGATGGTATTTCACTATATCAGAGCGTGCCTCGAGCGTCAACTGAGACCAGGGTTCAGAACGCCCTTCTCGCGGTCCGCAGATGCTATGCGTCAGTGTGGATCTGGCCGGTGTGGGCGGCCGAGCCGCGTATGGCGACCGACTCGGCGAGCGCGCTGATAAGCAGCAGCGGCGCGATGACGGCGAGGTAGGCGACGGCGCGGACGGCCAGCGCCTCGCCGTACGGCGCGCCGGCCTGCACCGCGTGGCCCATGCTGATGCCCATGGCAATGGTGAGCCAGAAACAGGGGAGCTCGATCAGGGGTACCAGCGGCGCGCACGCGACCGCAAGGCCGGGCCATGGGACCCAACTGCCCGGCGCGGGCTCTTCCAGGTAGACGGGCTGCTTGCCATGCCTGCCCGTCGTCAGGATGATGGCGATGTTCAGGCCGGTCCAGATGCCCAGGATCTTGGGGAGAATCGGGTGCACTCCGCTGGCCATGTAGACGAACATGGCGCATAGGTTGAACAGGAAAATGGTCAGCGTCATGCGCAGCATGGTGGGGGAGGAGCCGAGAAGGCGTATGACCGCGTGGAACAGCGCCACCGGAGGGCGCATGACCGGCCGTATGCGGTAGCGGACCACCGGCCAGGCCACAAACACGCCCACCACGAACAGCAGCATACTGTCTACTGCCAGTCCGACGTGCTTCCCGAACACAAACTCCACCATGTTCTTCCCCTTGCCTGGTGCTGCCGTTACCCCTCCTTCGTCCGACTGTACCGCATGGAGACACCGTCTCGCGCGATTCGATAATGCAAAAACTGGACCTTCAGCCTTGTCGACGCGCGCACTCCACGGTGTTGCTCAACAGTATCGCCGTGGTCACGGTCCCGACGCCGCCGGGCACGGGAGTAATCATGGAAGCCCGCTCCCGCGCGGCGTCGAACTCCACGTCGCCGACGATGCGCGTCTTCTTCTTGCCGTCCACCTCCACGCGCACGCGGTTTATGCCGACGTCGATGACCACGGCTCCCTCGCGCACCATCTCGCCCTTGACCAGCCCGGCCTTGCCGGCGGCCACCACCAGCACCTCCGCCCGGGCCACGTGGTCCGCCAGGTCGCGGGTGGCGATGTGGCAGCAGGTGACGGTTGGCGATTCGGTGACCGACTGCAGCAACATCACCAAGGTCGGTTTGCCGACGATCTCGCTGTGACCGATGACGACCGTCTCCTTGCCTTTGAGATCCACTCCGGCGTGCTGAATCATGGCGATGACCGCTTTCGCCGTGCAGGGCGCGAGCGAGAAGTCGCCGTAGAACAGCTTGCCGATGTTGGCGGGGTGCACGCCTTCGACGTCCTTGTCCGGATGTATCGCCCGCTGGACGGCCCGGGCATCCACGCCTTTGGGCACCGGCATCAGCAGTATCGCGCCGCTGACGGTCTCGTCGGCGTTCACCTCTTCGATATGCTCGCGGATAGCGTCCTCGTCTGCGTCGGACGGGAGTTCGCGCAGTTCGTAGAGGATGCCCACCTCGTCGCACGCCTTCTCCTGGCTCCTGGCGTAGAACTTCGCGCCGGGATTGTCGCTGGCCAGAACGGCCACGAGTTTCGGGGGACGATCCATCGCGAGAACGGCTTCCTTGACGCCGTCCTTGATGTTCTCTGCAACCGGCGCGCCTTCAATCAGTTCTGCAGCCATGCATTCACCTCGGTGGCGCCCCCTCCTCTGCGGACGGGACGAGAGGAGTCTATCATCCGGGGGTTTCCAGGAGCTTCCTGAATTCCTCACCGATCCATTGCGTCGCGCGGGACATACAGACGGGCCCGTGTCCGGGGAAGAGAAGGTCCGGCGGGTCCTCCAGCAGGCCGAGCAGCGTCTCGCGGTAAGCGTCGTGGTCGTAATCGGGACGTGCCCGGCGTTGGTCCAGCAGGGGAGAGCGCACGGCGTCGCCGCAGAAGAGCATACGGCGGCCCTCGTGCATGAGTTCGTAGCCGACCGAGCCGGCCGAGTGCCCGGGCAGATGGCGGACGGTGATCTTGCACCGTCCCATCTCGATCTCTTGTCCGTCTTCCAATTGGGTGATCTCTTGCACGGCGAGGAAGCGCCTGTGGTATTCGTAGGCGGCCGTCTGCGGTCCGCCGGCCTTGAGCGTCTCGGCCGCGGCCGGCCCGGCCAGCACCTCCACGCCGGCCCGTCGGACGGTCTCGGCCGCGCCGGCGTGCGGGACGTGGGCGTGCGTGAGGAACAGATGCGTGATGTCTGTGATCTCGGCTTCCACGGCGCGGACGTTCTCGTAGACCGTGGGCAGGCTCTCGCCGCACCCACAATCGATCAGCAGCAGGGGGTCGCCGGTGTCGATCAGGTAGGTGTTGCAGTCGTTGGCGGGCCAGTCCAGGTAGGTCAGGTTGTAGTCCTGCCCCCCGACCAGAAACACTGGCCCGATGAGATGAATCGACATTGCTTCTCCCCGCCTTCCGTTGCTTCGAGGTCCAGCTGAGCTTGGCTATGGGAATGAGACATTTAAGGGCAGCCGTGGTCGGTTTGTCAAGTTGAGAAGACAACCGGCACGTCCTAATCGCCCTCGGCTTGACCGCCCCGGCCGACGTCATTAGAATGGAGCCGAGACGGCCGGCGGGCCGTCCCCGAAAGACCCCAACTCCGGTTGACTCCATGCCCCCGGCTGAGTTCTGTCACCTGCACGTTCACACCCAGTACAGCCTCCTGGACGGCGCTTGCCGCATCAACCGCATGGCGGAGAAGGCGTCCGCCCTGGGGATGCCGGCGGTGGGCGTCACCGACCACGGCAGCATGTTCGGCGTGGTGGACTTCTACAACACCATGCGCGCCAGCGGCATCAAACCCCTCATCGGCTACGAGGGATACTTCACCGTCGGCGACCGGCGGGACCGCAGTTCGGGCGGCGGCAAGCCCGAGCTCTATCACCTGACCTTCCTCGCCGTGGATGAGGCCGGATACCGAAACCTGGTGAAGATGTCCAGCCTGGCCTACCTGGACGGCCTCTACTACAAACCACGCGTGGACTGGGAGCTTCTGGAGGACTGCGCCGAGGGTGTGGTCTGCCTGAGCGGCTGCCTGCACAGCCGCTCGAACCAGCTTTTGCTGGAGGGCCGAGAGGCCGAGGCGCGCAAGTGGCTGGGCGAGATGCGGGACCTGTTCGGTCCGGAGCGCTTCTTCGTTGAACTGCAGGACCACGGCATTGCCGAACAGCGGGAGGTGCTGGCGCCGTCCATCCGCCTGGCTAAAGAACTGGGACTGGGGACCGTGGCCACCAACGACTGCCACTACCTGGAGGCGGCCGACCGGGCGTGGCACGACGTGCTGCTGTGCATAAACACCCGCAAGACGCTGGACGACCCGGACCGGTTCCGTATGACCACCGACCAGCTCTTTTTCAAGAGCGGGGAGGAGATGGCGGAGCTGTTCGCGGACGAGCCGGACGCGCTGCGTAACACGTTGCGCATAGCGGAGATGTGCAACGTGGATCTGGATACGGAGCGCAAGTTCCCTGCCTTTCGGAAGGAAGGTGTGCCACCCGAGGAGAACGCCCGATTCCTGCGCGACTTGGCCAACGACGGCCTGCGGGAGCGCTACGGCGAAGTGCAGCCGGAGATGCAGGAGCGGCTGGACCACGAGCTGGGCATCATCGAGCAGATGGGCTATGTGGACTACTTCCTCATCGTGTGGGACTTTGTGCGTTTCGCGCGCGACAACGGTATACCGGTGGGGCTGCGCGGCAGCGGCGCCGGCTGCCTGCTGGCCCACGCTCTCGAGATGACCGACATCAACCCGATGGACTACGACCTGCTGTTCCGGCGGTTCACGGACCCGGAGCGGCAGGAGATGCCCGACATCGACATCGACATCTGCGAGCGGCGGCGGGGGGAGGTCATCGATTACGTGCGCCAGCGATACGGCGCCCAGAGCACCGCGCAGATCATCACCTTCGGTACGCTTCAGGCCCGCAACTGTATCCGCGACGTCGGGCGTGTGCTGGGAGTGGAACTGCCCAAGGTGGACCGCGTGGCCAAGATGGTGCCGGGCGGCCTGAGCCTGGAGGAGGCGCTTGAGCAGACGGCCGACCTGCGGAAGCTCTGCGACGAGGACCAGGAAGTGGAGCGCATCCTGGACTTCGCGGAGAAGCTGGAGGGCATGCCGCGCCATGCCAGCACACACGCCGCGGGGGTGGTCATCAGCGACAAGCCGCTTTGGGAACTCGTGCCGCTGTATAAGAACAGCGACGGCGAGATCATCACCCAATGGGCGATGGACGATCTGGCCAAAGCCGGCATGCTCAAGATGGACTTCCTGGGCCTGCGGACGTTGACCATCATCGAGAGCGCCTGTGACCTGATAGAGCAGACACAAGGCGAGCGGCCCAACATGCGGGCGGACAAGCTGGACATCACCGACGAGGCCACCTACGAACTGCTGACCAGCGGCATGACGCGCGGCGTTTTCCAGCTCGGAAGCGCCGGCATGAAGCGGCTGCTGAAGAGGCTGCAGCCCACCCGGATCGAAGACCTGATCGCCGCCCTGGCCCTCTACCGGCCGGGCCCGCTGCAGAGCGGCATGGTGGATGATTTCATAAACCGGCGACACGGCCGCGAACAGGTCAAGTATCCCCACCCCATGCTGGAACCGATCCTCAAGCCCACGTACGGTGTGCTGGTCTACCAGGAGCAGATCATGCGCATCGTCAACGTCATCGCCGACGTGAGCATGGCCGACGCGTACACCATGATCAAGGCGGTGAGCAAGAAGAACGAGGGCATTATCGAGAAGCGGCACAAGGCATTCGTGGACGGCGCCGAGGCCAAGGGCATAGCGCGCGAGACCGCCGAGGAGATCTTCGCCCTGATCCGCCACTTCGCCGGCTACGGCTTCAACAAGGCGCACACCACCGCCTACGCATACGTGGCGTTCGCCACGGCCTACCTGAAGGCCCACTACCCGACGGAGTTCATGGCCGCCAGCATCTCCTGCTGGATGGGCACCACCGACGAGGTGGTCGCCCTCATGGAGGATTGCGCGGAACTGGGCATCGAGGTGCTGCCTCCCGACATCAACGAGAGCCACACCGATTTCACGCCCGTGGCCGCGCGAAAGCTGCGGTTCGGGCTGGGAGCGGTGAAGAACCTGGGCGGCCGTGCGATCGAGTGCATCCTCGAAACACGCGACGCCGACGGGCCGTTCACCAGCCTGTTCGACTTCTGCGAGCGGATCGACCAGAGGGAGGTGACGCGCGGCGCCGTGGAGGCGCTGATGAAGGCGGGCTGCTTCGACAGCCTCCAGGGACACCGGGGGCAGCAGCTTGCCATCCTGGAGACGGCCCTGAAGTCCGGCGCGCATGCCCGCAAAAACCGTCTGATGGGCCAGAAGTCGCTGTTCGGCGGGCTGACGGAAGAGGACCCCGACCGGCGCATGGCCGCCAACCTGCCGGACGTGCCGCCGCTGACGCCGCGCGAGCTGGCCGGCCAGGAGCGCGAGGCACTGGGCCTCTACGTTCGATACGACCCACTGGTGGAGTTCCGGGCCAAGCTGGAGCGCTACTCGACCGTGCCCGGCGACCGCCTGGAGGCGATGCCCGAGGGCGAGGAGGTGCTTCTGGGCGGGCTGGTCGAGGACGTCAAGCGGCGCAGCACGCGCAACAAGGAGACGATGGCAGTGCTCAAGGTCCTCGGCGCGCAGAACATGTTCGAGTGCGTGCTGTTCCCGCGCGCTTACGAGGAATACGCCGAGCTGGCGCAGGAGGGCAGCGTGGCCTTCTTTGTCGGCCGTGTGAGTCATACCCGCGGGACGTCGCTCCAAGCCGACCGGGTGCTCGAGTACGACCAGATGCGACCGGATGCGGCGGCTTCCGTGCTCGTGCGCGCACCCTATCAGGAGGCCGGGGCGGCGTTCTGGACCGAGTTGCGCAACATCCTTCACGCCGAGAGCGGCAAAGTGCCCGTCTACGTGGACCTGTTCGGCGACCGGTACAGACTGCGGGTGCGGTTGGGCAACGGTTCGGGGGTATCGCCCTCGGAGGGGCTGGCCCGCCGCATCGAGGACCTGGTCGAGGAAGGTTGCGTGCAGTTCGGCATTCGGCGCAACGGCAGCCGATCCGGCAACGGCAGGCGCTCGCGCAACGGCAAGTGGGTGCGTCGCGGCAGCCCGGCCTAATGGCGGTCGTCAACGGAGGGAAACGCCCAATGCGCATCATCGGCATCGATCCGGGCACGCGCGTCTGCGGATACGGCGTTCTGGAAGTCAACGGCAACCAGGCCACGACCCTGGAATACGGTGTGGTGCGCGGGCGGGGGCGGGCGGTCCCGGAGCGGCTGCGGGCCATCCACAAGGGACTGGCCAGCGTGATCGAGCGCCTGGAGCCGGACGTGGCGGCCGTGGAGGGCGCTTTCTACGGCAAGAACGTGCGCAGCGCCCTGAAGATCGGCGAGGGCAGGGGGGTGGCGCTCCTCGCGGCGGCGCAACGCGACCTGGAAGTGGCGGAATACTCGCCGGCGGAGGTGAAGAAGTCCGTGGTGGGCAACGGTCGGGCGCACAAGTCCCAGGTGCAGCTCATGGTTCAGACGATTCTGGGGCTGCCCGATCTGCCCGAACCCGAGGATGCTGCGGACGCGCTGGCCATCGCGATCTGCCACCACCACCGCTCCGCGCTGCCCATCGAATAGGCGGGCTCAGTCGCCGGCCGTCTCGTCGTCTTCGGGCTCTCCCACGTCCAGGACCGGTGGCTCCGCCGAGTGCGTGATCAGGGCTATCACCTCGCCGACGCCCTTCTTGTCCAGTTGACCGATAAGCTCCTGCACCTCGGCCGGCTCCCCGCGCACGGTGTAGAGGATGGTATCACCGCGGCGGTACGCCTGGATTCCGGGCGCGATGCCCGTGCTGCTGTAGAGCGGCACGAGCGGTCCCGCCTCCGGGGTACCGTCGGTGTCAGGTTTCCGATTTTGGGCCATGGGTGACATTCCCTGGTGAAATCGCCCGGCAAGGCGATGCGCTTGTTCCAACGCCCCCGATTCAGTCGATTCTAACTCGCCTCGCAGGCCATCTCAAGAACGGGCGTGATGCCTCATGCCTGTTGCGCTACGCTCAGGCGGTTGATAGCCCGGAGCAGCGAACCGCGCGCCCTCGCGTTGTCGATGCGCTCCGCCTGCTGCTGGAGCCGTTCCTCGGCGCGGCGTTGAGCGTCCCGTGCCCGTTCCACGTCGATCTCCTGGGCCAGTTCCGCCGTGTCGGCCAGTATCGTCACGCGGTTCTTGAGGACCTCCACGAAACCGCCGCTGGTGGCGAGATGCTGCTGCTGGTCACCTTTGTCGACACGGATCGGCCCGACGGCCAGGTTGCAGACCATGGGCATGTGGTTCTCCATGACGCCCACCTCGCCCCCTTCCGCGGGCAGGCTCACGTAGTCCACGTGCTCCACATCCAGCACCATGCGCTCCGGCGTTATGATCTTGATGTCCACAGACTCGCCTCCGGCTGGTCCGCGATCCGAGTCAGAGCTGCTCCGCCTTTTCCATCACATCGTCGAAGGTGCCGACCATGTAGAACGCCTGCTCCGGTATGTCGTCGCCTTTGCCGTCCAGTATCGCCCGGAAGCCGGCGACGGCCTCCTCTGTGCTCACGTAGGCGCCGCTCATCCCGGTGAACTGCTCGGCGACGAAGAACGGCTGCGAAAGGAAGTTGCGGATCCGGCGCGCGCGACGCACCGTCACTTTGTCCTCTTCGCTCAACTCGTCCATGCCGAGAATGGCGATGATATCCTGCAGGTCCCTGAACCGCTGCAGAACGCGCTTGGTCTCCTGGGCGGTCTCGTAGTGCTCGTGTCCTACAACGCGCGGCTCCAGCACGCGCGAAGTGGAAAGCAGCGGGTCCACGGCGGGGTAGAGGCCCAGGGACGCCAGCTCGCGCGTCAGGAAGATGGTGGCGTCCAGATGCGCGTAAGTCGCCGCGGGGGCGGGGTCGGTGAAGTCGTCCGCCGGCACGTAGATCGCCTGCACGCTGGTGATGGAGCCGGTGCGCGTGGACGTGATGCGCTCCTGCAGTTCGCCCATCTCGGTTCCCAGCGTCGGCTGGTAGCCCACCGCGGAGGGCAGGCGACCCAGCAGCGCGCTCACCTCGCTGCCAGCCTGGACGAAGCGGAAGATGTTGTCCACGAAGTGCAGCACGTCCGCGCCGGTTTGGTCCCGGAAATGCTCGGCGACGGACAGGGCCGTCAGCGCGACCCGGAAACGGGCGCCGGGCGGTTCGTTCATCTGGCCGTAGATGAGCGCACACTTGTCCAGAACGCCGCTCTCCTTCATCTCCAGCCACAGCTCGTTGCCCTCGCGCGTACGCTCGCCAACGCCGCTGAACACGCTACGTCCGCCGTGCTCGATGGCGATGTTGCGGATCAGCTCGCGCTGCAGCACCGTCTTGCCGCAGCCGGCGCCACCGACCGCGCCGATCTTGCCGCCCTTGGGGAACGGCGTCAGAAAGTCGACTACCTTCAGGCCGGTTTCCAGCAGCGAGACCTCCACCGACTGCTCCTCCAGCGGCGGGGCGGCCCGGTGGATGGGCAGCCGCTCGTCCGTCTGGATCGGGCCCTGCTCGTCGATAGGCCGGCCGGTCACGTCCATGATGCGGCCGAGCGTCGCCTCGCCGACGGGCACCATGATGGGGTCGCCGCTGTCGGCCGCCTGCTCGCCACGCGTCAGTCCGTCCGTGGGCGCCATCGCCACGCAGCGGACCACGTTGTCGCCCAGGTGCTGCGACACTTCCAGCACCAGCGTGCCGTCGGTGGCGTCGCTCTCTATGTGCACGGCGTTATGGAGGGCCGGCAACTGGCCGGGCGGAAACTCGATGTCCACCACGGGGCCGATGATCTGCACAACTTCGCCTTGGCCGGGCATCTTCACCTCTTGTCTGGCATGTGCCTGTGGTTATCTACTTGATAGCGCTCGCGCCGCCGACAACGTCCAGTATCTCGCTGGTGATGCTCTCCTGGCGCACGCGGTTCATCTTCAGCGTCAGCTCGTCAATCATGTCTTCGGCATTCGTGGTGGCGTTGTCCATCGCCACCATCCGGGCGCCCTGCTCGCTGGCCTGCGCCTCCAGCAGGGCGCGGTAGACCTGCACCGACAGGTTGTGCTGCAGCAGCTCCTGGCCTATCTGCTCAAATCCGGGTTCGTAGACGTAGACCTCGCCGGTTCCCTCGTCCAGGTCCTCCGGTTCCACGCTCAGCCCCTCCGGCACCGGATGGCTGTACTGCATGGCCACGTCCTCGCGGATCAACTCCGGTCGGCACGGCAGCAGGCGTCGCCGGGTGACCACCTGGCTCATGGGGCTGAAAAACTCGGTGAACACCATCACTACCTCGGATACGTCCTCGCGCAGGAAAAGGCGCTCCAGCACGCGGGTGATCTCCTGGGCGGTGTCGAAATGCACCGGGTTGAGCACGTCCTCGTAGCGTTCCGGCATCTCGTAGCCGGCGCGCTCCAGGCGGCTGAAGCCCCGGACGCCCACCGGCACCACGAACTGCTTCTGACCCGCGCGCTCCGCCAGCAGGTCCACGGCGTCCTGCACGATGCGGTTGTTGTAGGCGCCGCACAGACCGCGGTCGCTGCAGATGACCAGCACGGCCCGGCCGTCGCCGCTCTCGGGGCGCAGGAACGGATGCTCGTGCTCGATGGCCGCCTGCAGGAACCGGGCGCAGAGCTTGTCCAGCCGGGCGGAGTAGGGGCGCAGCGCCAGGATCGCCTCCTCGGCGCGACGCAGACGGGCGCCCGCCACCATCTTCATGGCGCGGGTGATCTGCTGGATGTTCTGCACCCCGCCGATCCGCCGCTTGATGTCTCTGAAAGACGCCATCCGTCCTCTCCGCTCCTACACTATTCGCCGTGATCTTTCGACTCGTCGGAATCAGCCGTCGCTTCCACTTGGTCCTCGGCCTGTTCACCGGCCCTGTCTTCCGTCTCTTCCTCGCCTTTCTCGCCCGGCGCCTCGCCGGCCGGCGCCTCGCCCACGAACGTCTTTCGGAACTCCGCGATGGCGTCGTCCAGCATCGCGGTCGTTTCGTCGTCCAGGTCCTTCGACTCCGCGATCCGTTCGGCTATCTCGGGATGCTGGTTGCGGATGAAAGCTTGGAACTCCCTCTCGAACCGGCCGATGTCCTCGACGGCGATGTCCTTGACGTGCTCCTCCGTGCCCAGGTAAATGCTGATGATCTGGAACTGGATGGGCATCGGCTCGTACTGGTCCTGCTTAAGGAGTTCCGTCAGCCGCTCGCCGCGCGCAAGCTGGCGCTGCGTGGCCTCGTCCAGTTCGGTGCCGAACTCGGCGAACGCGGCCATCTCGCGATACTGCGCCAGCGACAGCTTAAGTTCGCCGGCCACCTTCTTCATGCCTTTCACCTGGGCCGCGCTGCCCACGCGGGAGACGCTTGTGCCCACGTTCATGGCCGGCCGTATGCCCTTGTGGAACAGGTCCGGCTCCAGGAATATCTGGCCGTCGGTGATCGAGATCAGGTTCGTCGGGATGTACGTGCTGAGGTCGCCTTCCTTTGTCTCGACAATCGGCAGGGAGGTCAGCGATCCTCCCTCGACGATCTCGCGATCCGTGATGTCGGCGCCGCAGTGCGCGCATTCCTTGAAGGCCTCCAGCTCCTCGACGTTCTCCGTCTCGGGCGGCAGCGGCGTATGTTTGCCGCAGTCGGGGCAGATCTTGCCGTCGCTGGACTTCAGCGCGCGCTCCAGCAGGCGGCTGTGCAGGTAGAAGATGTCGCCCGGGTATGCCTCGCGCCCCGGCGGACGCCTCAGCAGCAGCGAGATCTCGCGATAGGCTTCGGCGTGCTTGGAAAGGTCGTCGTAGATCACCAGCGCGTGCCCGCCGCGTTCCATAAACTCCTCGCCGATGGCGCAGCCGGCGTAGGGGGCCAGGTACCACTGGGAGGCGGGATAGGTCGCCGACGCGGCCACCACCACCGTTTTGTCCATCACGCCCTCGCGTTGAAGCGTTTCGACCGTCCGGGCGATGGAGGCCATCTTCTGGCCGATGGCCACGTAGATGCAGAAGACGTCCGTGTCGCGCTGGTTCAGGATGGTGTCCACCACCAGGGCCGTCTTGCCGGTCTGGCGGTCGCCGATGATCAGTTCGCGCTGCCCTCGGCCGACCGGTGTCAGGGCATCCACGATCTTGTAGCCGGTGTGGAGAGGGGTGTCGACGGGCATCCGCTTGACGATTCCCGGGGCGACCCGCTCCACGTCGCGGTAGGTGTCGCACTCGACCGGTCCGCGGCCGTCCATCGGCCGTCCGACGGCGTCCACCACGCGGCCCAGCAGGGCGTCGCCCACGGGCACGCTGGCGATGCGCTCGGTCCGCTTGACCTGGTCGCCTTCGCGGATGAGCTCGTCCTCGCCCAGCAGCACGCAGCCGATGTTGTTCTCCTCCAGGTTCATGGCGATGCCCAGCACGTCGTGCGGGAATTCCAGCAGTTCCATCGCGCGGCACCGTTCGATGCCGTAGACGCGCGCTATGCCGTCGCCCACCTCCAGCACGGTGCCAACGGTGGCCATGGCGGCCTTCGGCTGGTCGGCTTCCAGTTCGCTCCGGATGACCGACGACACTTCCTCAGGCCGTATGGATGGTTCTTGCGCCATGGGCAAGTCTCTCCTTCATTCTCTGCAACTGATTGCGCAGGCTTCCGTCAAACAGCCTGTCGGCAAGGGTCACGCGGAACCCGGCGATCAGCGATTCGTCCACCTTGTCTTCCAGTTCGATGCGGGCGCCGGTGCGTTCCACCAGCGCCTCCACAATGCGGGCCTTCTGTTCCGGCTCCAGCGGCACGGCGCTCACCAGCTCTCCCCGCAGGATGTTCAGCCTGCGGTCCGCCTCACGAGCGAAGCTGGACGCGAGGTCCGGCAGTATCTCGATCCTCTTGTGTTCCACCAGGTACTCCAGCAGCCTGCTCGTGGGCCGGCACAGGCCCAGCTTCCCGCTGACGGCCTCGAACGTGCGGCGTTTCTCTTCACGGCTCCTTGCGGCGGAGCGGGCCGCGAACAGCAGATGCGGGTCGCCCTCCAGTACCTCCGCCAGGGCCAGAAGCTCGGCCCGCACCTTCTCCAGGTCGCCGGACTTCTCGGCCACCTCGGCCAGGGCGACGGCGTATCTTCGGCTGAGCAAGGAGGCCGTCATTGCTCCTTCACCTCGGTCTCATTCAGTTCCTTGACCATCCGCTCGATGAACTCTTCGTGATCGGATTTGGACACCTCGCGTCGGAGCAGCCGGGCGGCGATGGCGGTGGAGTAATCGGCCAGTTCCTCGCGGAGCGCGGCGCTTGCGCGTCGGCCTTCCTCGCTCAGCCTGTCGCGCGTCTGCTGCAGCGTCCGCTGCGCCTCCTCATGCGCGTGCTCTACGATCTTGCGGCGTTCGTCCTCGGCGGCGATCCGCGCCTGCTCCAGTATCTCGCCGCGCTGCTCGCGCAGCTTGCGCAGTTCTTCCTGTCGCTCCTCGCGCATCTGCCTTGCCTGATGGCTTTCCTCCGCGGCTTCGTCCAGGTTCTTGCGGATGATCTCGCGCCGTCTGTCCAGGAAGCCCATCAGAGGGTCCCACAGGATTCCGTAGAGCACCAGCAGCAGGATGCCGAAGTTCAGTCCCTGCATCACCAGCGTGTAGTTGACGTTGATGATGGTGCCCTTGCGCACCAGCAGGTTGTCCATCACGCTGCGCGCTTCCTGATCGGTGATCTCCGTGGTGCGGATGTGCTCCGGGTCGCGCGCGGCGGCCTCTTCGCGGACCGCCTCCAGGCTGCTCTGGATGTGGCGGATGGTGGGCGTCGGGTCCACGGGCTTGCCGGCGCGCACGAAGTCCGTGATCATCAGCGCCACGGTGATGGTGTAGAGCACGCCGACCGCGATCAGGCCCTTCTTGGCGATGGGTTTCATCAACGGAGTTCACTCCCGCAGCTTGGTTCCGTGGTCATGCCCGGCGGCCGACCGGTTCAGCTCTTGACGACGAAGATGAGCAGGATGGCGATAACCAGCGAGTAAATGCCGGTCGACTCGCTGACGGCCTGCCCGATGAGCATGGTGCGCGTGAGAAGCGGCGCTTCCTCCGGCCGCTTGGCAACGCCTTCGCACGCCTTGCCGGCGGCGAATCCCTCGCCGATGCCCGGCCCGATCGCGCCGAATCCCATGGCCAGTCCCGCGCCCAGCAACGCCGCCGCCCTGATGATTGCCTCTTCCATCCGTCTCGCTCCTTTGCAGTATCCTGTCTGGCTTATCGCACGAAGAACATGAGTATGAACGCCACCACGAAGGCGTAGATGCTGGTGGACTGGCTGACGGCTCCGCCCACGAGCATCGTGCGCGTTATGTCGTTGTTGGCGGAGGGGTTGCGGCCTGCTCCGTCGCACGCTCCACCCGCGGCCAGGCCCGTTCCGAAGCCCGGCCCAATGGCGCCCGCGCCGACGCAAAGGCCGGCCGAGAGCGCGCTGATGGCGATGGTGAAATCGTTGCCGATGTATTTCTGCCCCTGCTGCGCGAAGATCAGGATGACGGAAACGACCAGCGCGAACACGGCCGGGCTGGTGGCCAGCGCCTGGCCCAGCAGCATGGTGATCGTCACGCTTCCCCGCGTCTCGGGGTTGCGACCGACGCTCACGGCCGCCTTGCCGCCGGCCACACCGGCGCCCACGCCGGAGCCGATTGCGCCCAGGCCCATGGCGAGTCCCGCGCCCAGCAGGGCGCCCGTCACCTCGAGGCTGGGTTGCGGCCCGGCGAACATGAGCAGGAACGCGATGACCAGCGCGAAGATGCCGCTGGTCTCGGCCACGGCCTGTCCCACCAGCATCGTGCGCACCAGGTCCGGGCCCATGGCCGGCTGCCGCGCCATCGAGTCGGCCGCCTCGCCGGCGTTGTACCCTTCGCCTACGCCGGCCCCTATGGCGCCGAAACCCATGGCGATGCCGGCGGCCAGATACTGTCCGCCGACCGTCAGCGCGGTCACGTCCACGTTCTGGGTGACCCATGCACCGATGTCTACTGCCACGGTCCGCCTCCGCTCACTCGGCCATCTGCACCGCCGTGTACGCCAGCGCCAGCATGGCGAACACGAACGCCTGCACCAGGCCGATGAATATCCCGAAGAAGGCCACCAGGAACGGCGGCAGCCCGATGTAGAGTATCAACTCGGAAATCACTGTCAGGATCACGAACCCACCGAAGATGTTGCCGAACAAACGGAACGGGTGCGAAATGGCCTTCCCGGCCTCGCCCACCACGTTCAGCGGCGCCATCACGGCGTTGGGTATCCGCTTCAGTTGCACCGACCAGACGGTGACCATCACGCAGAGCGCGACAAATGCCGCCACGCCCACGCCGTACGCCGCGCGCCGGCCGGTGTCCAGCGAGCCGAATGCCCGCCCGTAGCCGGAGATCATCGCCCAGCATGCCAGGGCCGCGCAGAGCAGGAACACCCCGCCGACGGCCTTGCCGACCCAGTGTCCGGACGGGAAACTGGGCTCGAAGAAGCTCCACAGCCAGTCGCGGAAGCCCTTCACCCGGATCGCCGAGACGTGCACCACCACCAGTACGATCAGGGCCAGCGCCAGCGGCGTGTTCAGGTCCTGGGTAGGGCAGAGGAAGCCCGGCCAGCCCAGCCACCCGAAGAAGTTGGGGATGTTGCCGACCACGTTCGAGAGGAGGACGAAGATGAAGATCGTCGCTATGAAGGGCATGTACTTGCGGCCGTGCTCCTCGCCCAGCGTGCTGTTGCACAGGTCCTCGAAGCCTTGCGCGAGCATCTCCATCATCACCTGCATCCGACCCGGTACCATCGAGAGCGACCGCACGCCCAGCCACGCCATCACGAGGATCACGATCATCACCAGCCACGTGTTGTACAGGGTGCCCACGTTGAATCCCACAAAGGGCAGGCCCCATATCTGCACTGGTGCGTCCGGCATTATGTTCACGATTCAGCCTCGGCGGGCTTGTGCGCCCTCCGTCCTCCATCGTTTCGGGCTTCCAACACGGCGCTGAGCACCACCGCCGCGTTCATCACGAACAGCCCCGGCACGGTGCTCCACGGCGACACCACGCGCGGGAACGCAAATGCCGGCGCCAGCGCCAGCGCGCTCAGCGCATACGCTAGAAGCCGGCTTCTGACCATCGCTCCCGCCGCACCGCGCAGTAGCGCACGGTAGCGCAGCCGGAACCGCAGCATGCTGCACGAGCCGCCCAGCAGCCAGCCCAGCACCAGCGCCTTCGCGCCCGTGGGGGCGAAGCAGAGCGCCACTCCCACGGCCATCACCGCGAGCCGCGCGAACTTCATCGACCGCGCCCAGAAAGCGGCCAATTCGCGAACGGCCTCTTCGCTCGGTCTGCGAACGGTTTCTTCGCCCGGTCTGCGAACGGTATCTTCGCGCGGTCTCCCCTCGGCTTTCACGTCCGCTCCTCGTCGTCGCTCTGGGGCTTCTGCTCGATGGTGCGCATTATCATTTTGTAGATAGCCGTCATCCCGCCGGCGACCCCGGCCAGAAGGCTCAGTATGGTCAGAACAGGAGAGCTGTGGAGCCGGCGGTCCAGGAACACGCCGAGAAAAAGCCCGACGAGCACGCAGGCCGCCATGATCACGCCGAGCTGGCCGATCAGGGTCAGCGTCGGCAGGACACGGTCGTCGCCGTCCGACGGCATGCAACACTCCCTGGGAAAGAAGGCCGGAACGCGAACGGCGGGCCGTTGCGATTCTGGAAGGCTATATACTGGCACATGGCCCGCACGGCTGTCAACTCCCCGGCTTCCTGCGAACGCGGTGCGTGCGGTCTTGCGCGGGCGTCGGTCCGCGCATTATGCTGGACTGACATGTCATCCCAATCCGAACACGATACCGCCTCGGACCGGGCCGTGGTGCTGCTCAGCGGCGGGCTGGATTCCGCCACCGCCCTCGCCGTCGCCTCCCATGCCGGCTCCCGCTGCCACTGTCTCAGCTTCCGCTACGGGCAGCGACACCGGGCGGAGCTGGACGCGGCAAAGCGCGTGGCCGAATCGCTCGGCGCCGTCGACCACTTGGTGCTTGACCTCCCCCTGGACCGTATCGGCGGCTCCGCGCTTACCGATCATGCCATACCTGTGCCACAGGACATCGAGCAGCCGCCCGACCGGCCCGGGATCCCGGTCACCTACGTGCCCGCGCGCAACACCATCTTCCTCTCGTTCGCCCTCGCCCACGCGGAGACCCTGGGCGCAGCGGCCATCTACCTGGGCGTCAACGCGATCGACTACAGCGGCTACCCCGACTGCCGGCCGGAGTACCTGGAAGTCTTCCGGCGGCTGGCGGAGCTGGCGACGCGCGCGGGAGTCGAGGGCCGCGGCCCGCGCATCGAAGCGCCGCTGCTGCACATGACCAAGGCGGACATCGTCCGAATGGGCACCGAGCTGGGGGTCGACTACTCGCTGACCGTAAGCTGCTACGATCCGGACGAGCAGGGCCGCGCCTGCGGCGCCTGCGACAGTTGTCGGCTCCGGAAGCGCGGCTTCGAGCAGGCGGGGCTGCCCGATCCCACCGTCTACCGCCAACCTGTCGGGGGCAAGCCGTGAAGGTCATTGCGATAGCCGGCAGCGCGCGCCGCAACGGCAACAGCGACACGCTACTGGACGCCGCCGTGGAGGTCCTCCGCGAGAGCGGGGCGGAGGTGGAGACCATCGTCGCCCGCAGCCTGGACATCCGGCCCTGCTACGGCTGCGACGGCTGCTGGGAGACGGGCCGGTGCGTTGTCCAGGACGGCATGCAGGACCTATACCCCCGGTTCGCCGAGGTCGACCACGTTGTGGTCGCCGCACCGATCTACTTCACGTCGATTCCCGGCCACCTGAAGGTCCTCATTGATCGCTTCCAGTGCAAGTGGGTCAGCACGTTCCTGCTGAAACGGAGGCCGGAGCCGCAGCGCACGGGCATGCTCATCATGGTCGGCGCAATGGACCGCGAGCGCTACTTCAACTGCTCCGCCACCGTCGTCAAGAGCTGGATGGCGACGCTGAACATGAAGTGCCCGGTCACGCGGTTCTACGCCGGTCTGGACGAGCGGGACGCCGTGCAGTCCCACCCGGAGCATCTCGATGATGTCCGCGCCGCCGCCCGGGAACTGCTGGATGGCGCGGGGCAGTAGACGCGCCAGCTTGAGTTTGTAGGCATTGCGTTTCTGGGGTTCCTGGCCGAGATCGAGCCAAACCTAGCAGAAGGGAGATTATGCTATCATAATGCGTGTTCGGACCAAGGTGACACTCGGGGGGCCAGCAGTGGCCCTACCAACGCAATCGGAAAACTCAGGGTTCTTCTGGGAGCATGGCCCATGCGAGTAGGCAGGGCACGGGAAGCCGCATTGATACGTAAAGCCAATCGCGCTGCAGCAGTGGGACGTCTAATGATGGGAGAACTGAAGACGTGGCACGAGTTCCTGCAGGCGGACTCCATCGATCTCATGGGGCTGCCACGGCGACAACTCAAGGCGGGTGCTTCGGACGTAAAGCGGCGTCTGGCTCCGGGGATTCAGCGCTTTTGTCGAGACAACTTTGCCGGATTGAACCCCGACGATCTCGCCGAATTGTATGACGACATCAAGGCCTATCGCGGCCTTGAGATGCCTCTATCTGAATTCGAGCAGGAATATGGCCAGATCAAGCCGAACGTGCTCAGGGGAAATCCAGCTCATCTGACTATCTGCATTTCTCTCTGGGGCCTTCAGATGAAGTTCCCAGAGGATGAACTGGTAAAGGACCTTGTCGAAGCCGTCAGGACGCTCCGGGAATGCGACACCGACCTTGGTTCGTTCAAGAAGCGGACACACACTGAGATCGAGGCGAATCGGGCAGAGGTCCAGAAGCTCTTGCGCCAGAGGAACTTCGCCGCGCGCGCCGCGCTCGTCTGCTGTTTCAATCTGATGGAGGCATACCTGAACGGGATCGCTTGGGATTTCATGCAATCGGGCGATACGTCTCGCCTGTCGAACCGAAAACGGAAGCTGCTCGAGGATAGCGGCGGGGTTTCGTTTCGAGACAAGCTTCTGAAGTACCCGGCGATCGTTTCCGAAAGCCCTCTATGCTTGGACGGAGATCCAGACGTGTCTAGTTTGCTCGATGACATCAAGCCCGTCCGGGATTCGCTTGTTCATCCATCTCCGTTCTCCGCGCCGGAGAGGTTTGGCGGCTACGATAAACTGCGCCTTTTCTACCGGATCGAGTCCGACATCGCCGAGACCACATCTCAGATGGTCCTTAGGCTTCCGAAGCGCATTCACTTCCACGTCAGCGGGCAAGACGCGGCGTGTCCCCCCTGGCTCCAAAACGCGATCGATCATGTCCTATAGTCTCCAGCAAATGGCTCAGGCAGCGACGATGCAGACTGGCCTGCCAAGTGAGGACGGGCAGACCTCGTGTCCCGCAGATGGGTACCATGTCCTGGCAAAGAAACTGCCCATATTTGATGTAGACTGGCCAAGCCTGTGGGGGTAGGGATGAGCAGAACCGATATCATGGTGCGAGCGCGTGCGAGGGCGGAGGCATTCGGTGTCGGCAACGTGGTCGTTGCTACGAACACCGGCGTGTCCGTGCTGGCGGCGCGCGAGGCGTTCGGGTCGGGTTACCGGTTCTTCGCCGTCGGCAATCCCGCCAGCTCGCGCGAGCGCGGCCTGTGTCTTCACGACGGCATCAGCGACGCGACAAGGTCGCGGCTGGAGCAGGCGGGCGTCCGCGTTGTCCTCCACGACCAGACGCTGTTCCAGGGCGAGCCGAACTGCGATGCGGCCACCGCCCAGCATGAGGCCGTCGCCCGGGCCTACGCGCGGAGATTCCACGGAGCGGACGAGCTGCCTCCCGGATCGAGCGACCTTGTCGCGATGACGTTCAACGTGCTGAACGAGTTGTTCGGGGACGGACCGAGGGTGTGCGTTGAGATCGCCCTGGTCGCCGCGGACTCCGGGGAGTTGCCTCTGGACGCGGACTGCATCTGTATCGCGACGCCCTCGTCCTACTGCGATCTTCCCGACGCGGCCGTCGTCCTGCGGCCAACGAAGTCGGCTGATATGTTCAGCATGCAGTTCCGCGTGAAGGACCTGCTGCTTTGTCCCACGCCGAATGACGTCTGGTTCACGAACGGTCCGCTGCCGTAAGAGCGTGAGCTCCGGCAGCAGGTTACGTAGTGGCCTTGGTCTGGAGGTCCATGTGGTGTGTGCAGTGTCGGGGAGCAGCCGCAGCCTGTACCGATGCGCCGGCCCGCCGAGCGGGTGCGTGTCTGAAGACCGGCATTCCCGCCGAGGTTGACACCGGGCCGCGCATGCACTAAAAGAAAGGTAGAGGGGCAAAGGCCGCGGGGGCGGGCCGTTGCAGGCACCGCGGCGTTATCAAGACGCAAGGAGGCGGGCGATGCGTGCGTTGATCTTGACGGCGGAAGGATTCGAGGATTCCGAACTGCTGTATCCCATGTACCGGTTGCAGGAAGAGGGTGTCGACGTGGACATCGCCGGGCCGGAGCGGGGCACGGTGACCGGCAAGCATGGTTACGAGGTGCAGGCCGGGATGGGGTTTGACGAGGCGAAGGCGGAGGATTACGATCTGCTGGTGATCCCGGGCGGCAAAGGCCCGGAGACGGTGCGGCTGAACGAGAACGCGGTGTCCGTGACCCGGCAGATGATGGAGCACGGCAAGCCGGTGGCGGCGATATGCCACGGCGGGCAGGTGCTGATCTCCGCCGGCGTGCTGGAAGGGCGGAAGGCCACCTGCTGGCAGGGCATACGGGATGACGTGAAGGCGGCCGGCGCCGAGTATGCGGACGAGGAAGTGGTGGTGGACGGCAACCTGATAACCAGCCGCTGCCCGAGCGATCTGCCCGCTTTCAGCCGCGAGATGATGCAGGCGATAGAGGGATAGGACTTCAGTATAATGCGGCGGAACAGCCGTCGCGGCTTAGCAAAGGAGGCATGGGTATGCCTGAGTTCACGAATCCGTTTGCCGGCGTGACCCCGGGACGCAAGTTGACCGACGAAGAATTGGCACGGGCCATCCGACTGAACATCGCAGCCGAGCACGAGGCCATACACATCTATGAGTCGCACGCCGAGGCGACGGACAACGCGTTCGCGAAGAAGGTGCTTCACGACGTGGCGAACGAGGAGAGGGAGCACATCGGCGAGTTCATGCGGCTGCTGAGTATACTGCTGCCGGACGAGGACGACTTCCTGGCCACCGGCGTCGGTGAGGTCAACGAGATGTTGGAGGAGTTCCAGGGGGAAGTCGGCGACGAGGCTGAGGCCGCAGACGAAGAGCCGGATGATGACGTGCCGACGGTCGGCGGGCTGAAGGGCTGAGGGCGCCGGCAATTTGCCACGATAAGACATCAGGAGGGATGAGATGAGCAACGAGTATCTTCACCGAGAGGATGCCCCTTTCGGCGACGACGTGTGGAAGGCGATAGACGAAACAGTGGTCGGCACTGCCAAGAGCCAGCTTGCGGGACGGCGTCTGCTGGACGTGGAGGGTCCGTTCGGGCTTGGCCTGAAGGTGATACCGACGGCGGACGCGATGGTCGAGTCGACCGAAGACGACGTGGACCTGGAGGCGCCGTGCATGACGCCGGTGGCCGTGATCCGGTCGTCGTTCGTTCTGCCCGCGCGGGACATCGCGGCCTACAAGCAGACCGGGCTTCCGATGGATCTCAGCGACGCCGCCGCGGCCACGATAGCCTGTGCGCGCCAGGAAGACCAGTTGATCTTCAACGGTTCCGAATCACTGCAGGTTGCCGGGCTGCTGAACGCCAAGGGCGTCCAGTCCGTTGAACTGGCCGACTGGAGCGAAGTCGGGGCCGCGGCCGACCAGGTGATTGAGGCGGTCACGAAACTGGACGACGCCGGCTTCCACGGGCCGTACGCGCTAGCGCTGGCTCCGAGTCTCTACAACCAGCTCTTCCGGCGCTACCCGCAGGGCAACCAGACCGTCATGGGCCACGTCAAGGAGCTCATCACCGAAGGCATCGTCAAGGCGCCGGTTCTGGCGGACGGCGGCGTCGTGGTGGCTTCCGGCCCCTACTACGCGAGCATCGTGCTGGGGCAGGATCTGCTGACCGGCTTCATCGGCCCCGCGGACGGCGACTACGAGTTCACACTGAGCGAGACCGTGGCGCTGCGGCTGCAGGCGCCGGAAGCGGTCTGCGTGCTCAAGTAGACGGTGAGAAGAGCGGGCCCGGTTGCTCCAGAGACGGGAACTATGCGCAGTACAAGACGTGAGACTACCGGGTCCGCATCTCTTCGTACGCCTGCACGGCGTGCTGGGCGGAGAGTGACCGCCTCCGCGGTGCGGCTATTGCTTCTCCGCGGACCGGCGGCTCGGGCGGCGAGAGTGCTGGCTCTGTCAGTGGTGCTGGCGGCGGCCCGATTCTTCGGCCTGGGGCCGCAGTTTGAGGTGGCCCTCAAGCGGTTGGTCCGATGGTCGGCGGCCCGGTGCCTCGGGCTGGACCTGCGAATGCAGGACGTCTCGGTGTCGCTGCGAACAGGTGAGGCGCAACTGCGTGGGATCTTCGCCTCCACTGCGGAGGGAGTCGTCGTGCGGGTCGACCAGTGCATGGTGAAGGTTGCCATGCGGTCGATCGGCAGCGATGAACCGGTTGTGGAACGGCTGCGGATCGACGGAGTGACCATCGTTGCGCCGGTTCGCACGGCATTGCGGCGCTGGCAGTCGCTCCGGCGAAAGGCGAAGGCATCGTACGCGGGCGCGGATCGCCCCGGGCGCATCCGGATTCGCGTCGACGATTTCGAGTGCCGGAACTGCCGCATTCGTCTGGCCGGCATCCCTCTGATTTGCGAGAAGACGCTGTCCCTGCCGGTGCTGACCATGGCGGATCTGTGCGGACCGGAGGAAACGGGATTGGCACCGAAAGAACTGCTTCGCCGATTGGC
The DNA here is from genome assembly GCA_964655775.1 of uncultured candidatus Brocadiaceae bacterium. GTDB lineage: Bacteria > Planctomycetota > Brocadiia > SM23-32 > SM23-32 > CAZZNQ01. The sequence goes on from CAZZNQ010000011.1 coordinate 59,535, forward strand.
GGCGGCCGTGCTGGAGGAGGCAAGCAAGGTAACCAAGTCGGCTGCGCTGGGCGGGGCCAAGCGAGCCGTGCGCGGCACGATACTGGCCGGGGCGCGGCTGACCGGGCGGCTCCTGCGAAAGGCTGTCGGTCGCCGATCCGAGGATACTCGCCTTGCGTCGTCGAGGGGCCGGCCGCTATCATCCGCCCCCAACGTCGCACCCGAACCGTAAGACATTGAGGACCTGAGCATGCGCGGTTTCCACGTGGACATGAACGTCGGCCAATACCGGGCCGACTACCTGGAGAAGTGGCTGAGGCATTTCGCGCGCAACGGTTACGACGCGATCGTCTGGGAAGTCGAGAACAACGTGCAGTGGGAGACCTGCCCGGAGTGCGCGTCGCCCGACGCGTTCACCAAGGACGAGTTTCGCGACCTGCTCGAAATGTCGCGCGGGCTCGGACTGGAACCCATACCGCTGTTCCAGACGATCGCCCACTGCGAGTACGTCCTGAAGCACGAGCCCTATCAGCACCTGGCCGAGATCCCGGGCAAGATCGAGCAGTACTGCCCGCGGAACCCCGACCTGCTGCCGTTTCTGAACGACTGGATCGCGGAGTACCTGGAGTTGTTCGGCGAACTGCGCTACTTTCACCTCGGTGCCGACGAGGCATGGTGGATGGGCGAATGCGAGAAGTGCAGGGCGTTCGTGGAAGAGCGCTCGATGTCCGAGCTCTACATCCAGCACATCAACGCCCTCACCGAGCCGCTGCTCGAACGCGGCATCAGCCCCATCATCTGGGCGGACATGGTCCTGCATCACAACGAGGCGCTGGACAAGCTGACGCGGGACATCATGTTGTTCGACTGGATCTACAGCGTCCATCGCGGAAGCGGGAAGGTCCAGGTCTGGGGGACGGGGCAGCGCGACCGCGCCGGCATCCCGGACGCCGCCCTCGAGACCTTCGGTCCCTACCTGTTCCCGGAAGGCGACGAGCCGGGCCGCGACCCGGAGACGTTCTACACCGCCGATTTCCTGGCGGACAAGGGCTTCCAGGTTGTCACGTGTCCCTCGTCGAGCAGCGCCGGGGATACGGTGTTCACGCCCCGGAACTGGTTCCACATGGCGAACACCTTCGACTCGTTCAAGAAGGGCATGGAGCCGCATCTGTCCGGGTCGGTGCTCACAAGCTGGAGCGTGCGACTGCATCCCTGGGAACTGCAGCTTGCGTGCTTTGACATCCCGCCGTTCCTGGCCCAGCACCCGGAGGCGGCCCTTGAGCTGTTCCAGGAGTTCTTCGTTCGGAATCGATTCGGCTCGGACGATCCGGCTTTCTTCCGGGCATGCGGGCTGCTTTCCAGTTCAGTCCTTCTGTCCACCAGCCGGACAATCGGCGGAAGCAAGGCATGCGCGTCCGTGCCACTGGACCGGGCGCGGGACGTCGTTGCGAAGGTCGTCGCCGACGGACGGGCGGAGCGTGAGCTCGAGAACTGTCGACGCCGCCTGGAAGACTACCGCCAGGCGCTCGAGATGCTCCGGGGATTCCGCCGGGGCGCCACGCAGGGACACGAGTATCTGGACCTGTGGGAGCTCGCCGCGCGCAACCTGATCAACCGTGCGCGCGCGACCGCCTTCCTCCTGGAGTGCCATGCCCAGCTCGCGGCGGGCGAACCCGCGCCGGCCGAGATGAAGGCGACCGGGGCCGAGATTCTCGAACAGATGCGCGGACTCAGGCGCGAAACGGAAGAGCTCTACCTGAAGACGCAGAAGCCGACCCGTGCCCGCGAGACGGTCGAGTGGATCTTCGACACGGTCGAGCACGCCCTGGCCGGGCTGGTCGAGGCGTAAGGCGGACTCCTACCCGTAGTGCTTCTGTAGGGCGGCGACTGTGCGCTCGATGTCATGCCGCGTGATGCCGATGTGCGTCACGGCACGTAGCGGATTCCCTTCCGGCCCGCCGATCAGCATGCCCTCGGCTTTCATCGTCGCATAGAATTCGTTCTCGTCGTGCGGCGGCAGCACCTCGAAGTACACCATGTTCGTCTCGGGGGGATCGTTCAGCAGTCGCAGCCCCTTGGTCTCCCGCACGCCGTCGGCGAGCAGCCGCGCGTTCTCGTGGTCCTCGGCCAGGCGGGATATGTTGTTCTCCAGGGCGTAGATGCCCGCCGCTGCCAGGTAGCCGATTTGGCGCATGGCGCCCCCGAACTGGTGTCTCAGCTTGCGTATCCGCGCGATTACGTCGCGCTCTCCGGCGATCATCGATCCGACCGGACAGCCCAGCGACTTGGACAGGCAGAACGTCACCGTGTCCACGTGTTGCGCGTAGTCCCTGGCCTTGCATCCCGCCGCGACGCAGGCGTCGAACAGCCGCGCGCCGTCCATGTGCAGCTTCAGGCCGTGCTTGCGGCATGCCTCCCCGATCTCGGCCACCGTCTTCACCGGGTACACTGTTCCCCCGCCCCGGTTGTGCGTGTTCTCCAGAAGCACCGCCCGCGTGCGCGCGTAGTGCAGGTTCTCCGGCCGCACCAGCGGCGCAATCTGCTCGGCCCGGATGATGCCCTTCTCCGCGTCAATGAAGCGGAAGCCCACGCCCGCCAGCGCCGCGTATCCGCCGGTCTCGTAATGGTACGTGTGCGAGTTCACGTCCATTATCACCTCGTCGCCGGGCTGCGTCTGCGCGCGGATGCTCAGCAGGTTGCCCATCGTGCCGGAGCTCACGAAGATGCTCGCTTCCTTGCCCAGCATCTCCGCCACCATCGCCTCCAGCCGGTTGGCGGTCGGGTCCTCGCCGTACACGTCGTCGCCCACCTTGGCGCTCATCATCGCCCGCAGCATGCTGGCGGTCGGCACGCTCACCGTGTCGCTCCGCAGGTCCACCGTCTGGCCCGTCACCTTTGCCGTCATCCTGGAATTCCTTTCCCTGTCGCCGGACTCCTGGCGCCGGCGTCGCCTCTTCCGCTATTCGACAAGCAGCAGCCCGTAGAAGTTCGGCGTGTCCTCGTGCGAGGTCACCACCTCCAGCGGGAATCCCGCCCGGTGTGCCGTCTCGTAGACGTCGATCCCGCATGCCTCCATCGACGGTCGGGCGGACTCGGGATGGCGGCACGGCCGTTCCAGCGCGCACGGGCTGCATAGGCCGCACGGTCCGCCCGCCATCACGAACGCCTTGTGATAGCCCAGCAGGAACACGTCTCGCTCCAGTTCGCCCAGCGCCTCGCGCCCCGGTGAGACGCTTCCCCAGTGGAGCAGGTAGGCCGTACCGTACTCGTCCAGCATCCGGCGCGTCTGCTCCGGTGCCGGCGAGTGTGGCGGGCAGGTGAGGCACCTTCCGTAACCGCCGCAGCCGAACCGGCACTTCATCCGCACCCACTCCGCCGTTACCACATCCTGGGTCGCGACGCGCGCCCTGCCTCTCGGTCCCAGGCGGTCTATCAGTTCCTCGACCGTTTTCAGGTCCTTCTCGGCGCCCATCGTTACTCTCCACGGCATCGCGTGTCTGGACTTCCCCTCAGCAGACCGCATCCCGCGCCGCAATTCAAGCGGAAGGGGAGGGTCGTGGTCGTCCGGTATTCTTGCTTGAAAAAGTGCGCCCGTCGCGCTACAAGGTACGGGCGAAACGCACTACATCCGTTGGGTTTGAGGAGCGCGGAGGAGCCATCGTTTGGGCCGGAAGCGCGTAGTCATTCACGCCGACATGGACGCCTTCTTCGCTGCCGTCGAGCAGCGGGACGAACCGTCGCTGCGCGGCAAGCCGGTGGTGATCGGCGCCGATCCTCAGGGGGGCGCCGGCCGCGGCGTGGTGTCCACGGCCTCGTACGAGGCGCGCAAGTTCGGCATCCACAGCGCCCAGCCGATCAGCCAGGCGTATCGCCGCTGCCCGCACGCCGTCTTCCTCCCGGTGGACGGGTCGAAGTACTCGCGCGAGTCGCGCCGCATCCGCGACGTGTTCTACGAGTTCACGCCGCAGATCCAGATCGTCAGCATTGACGAGGCCTATCTGGACGTCACCGGGTCGCTGCGCCTGTTCGGCGGCAAGCGGCCGCTGGCCCGACGGCTGCAGGAACGCGTGCGCGAGGAGACCGGTCTCACAGTGTCGCTCGGGGTGGCGCCCAACAAGCTGGTCGCCAAGATCGCCTCGGACCTGGAGAAACCGGCGGGTCTGGTCGTCGTCGAGCCGAGCGAGGTCGAGGAGTTCCTCCGCCCGCTGAACGTGCGCCGCATCCCGGGCGTCGGTCCCAAGCTGCACGAACAGCTTCTGGCGCTTGACGTGCACACCATCGGCGACCTGGCCGACATTCCCCGAGCCGAGCTCAGCCGGCGGTTCGGCGAATACGGTGAGGGCCTATGGCGGCGCGCACACGGACGCGACGATCGGCCGGTGGAGAAGGGCGGTGGGGCAAAGTCGATGGGCCACGAGCACACCTTCGGCATCGACACCAGCGATGCGGAGCTTGTGCGATCCACGCTTATGCACCTGTGCGAGAAGACCGCCCGACGCCTGCGCAAGTCCGAGCTCCGCGGGCGCACGGTGACGACCAAGGTGCGGTTCGACGATTTCACCACACTCACGCGCCGGCGCACGCTGGATCGCGCCGTCCGCGAGGCGACCGAGATCTATCGCGCCGCCGTGCAAAACCTGGAAGCGGCGCACCCCGGGCGCCGCAGGATCCGCTTGATCGGCGTCACGGTTTCCGGATTCGAGGGGGCGCCCGGCGGCCGGGAGGGCGGCGTTCAGACCTCGCTTTTCGGCGGTTTCGGCGCAGACGACGCCGTATCCGAGGTCCAGGATGCATCCGATGACGACGTACGCCTGAGGATCGCCCGCGCCGAGGATGCCGTCAAGGACCGCTTCGGCGAGGACGCCCTTCGCCGCGGCGCCTCGTTCCGCGCCCGCCGTCGCGATGAGAGATGATCGTCCAAGGTCCGTGCGGGCTTCCTGCTGCCGCAGGATGTGGCCGATGCGGCTCAGCCGTAGAACTTGAGGAGCACCAGCCCGGCGACGATGGCCAGCGTCGCCGGGATGCGTACGGCCAGCCCCTCCTCCCGGTAGATGCGGAACGCGGCCACCACGCCGATGACGATGCTGAACTGCCGGAACGCCACCAGGTAGGCCGCCTCCGGCACCAACTGGAAAGCCCACAGCACGAGCGTATACGTCATCGGCCCGAGCACGGCCGCAAGAGCCGGTTCCCGCCACCCCACGCGCACCTCCTCCGGCTCGGATTTCTCCGCCAGCGGATGCGCAGCCAGGTAGCAGGCGCAGGCGAACAGATGGAATATGCCGCACTGCACCATCGCCGAGACCACACCCGTGGGCACTCGTTCGGCCGCCAGCTTGTCCAGCATGGTGAAGCCGACAGTCGCGCCGGCCGTGAGCAGCATCCACAGCACCGCCTTGCCGCGGTAGTGGTGCAGGCCCAGGTCCCGGTAGGAACGCTGCGGCGCGAGCACGCACCCCCCGGTGACCAGCAGCAGCGAGACCCAGCCCAACGCCGAGGGGTAGTGGCCGCGCAGCACGTCGACGCCGGCGATCATCAGCAGCGGCAGCGCACGCGCCACGGGGTAGACGACGGTGAAATCCGAAGACCCGTAGGCCATCGCCAGGAACAGGAAATAGAGGCCCGCGCAGAGCCCCGCCCCCGCCGCGTAGGCCCACGCGGCGGCCGGCAGGCGCCATCCGAACGCGTGCGCGATGCCGATCATGGCGAGCGAGACCGGGATGGCGCAGAGGAGTTTGCGCCGGAAGAAGGCCAGCTCCTGCCGGTGGCGTCTGGCGAGCAGGTTCCAGCTTGCGTGCAGGAAGCACGAGAGCAGGATGAGGAACGCGGGGAACGCGGACATGGGGCGGTTCCGAGCAGGGGAGATCGGGCGGACGGGCGGCCATCTTAGCGGACACGGGCCGACGCGGCAAGCGGCGCCGGCCGGCAACCGCCTGAAGAACTGGGCTCGGTCGCGGCCGCCGCTAGTACTCGCCCTCCCGCTTCTCCCGCTCGGTGCGCGGTTCGTCCAGGTCGCCGTCCAGGCTGAAGCCCATCGATTC
>CAZZNQ010000012.1:0-65088 GCA_964655775.1 uncultured candidatus Brocadiaceae bacterium
ACGGCTCGCCACTTCTTTTTCAGCCGCTTTTACACAACAATACGGACTCTATCGAGAAGACTTCCCCTTTGAGGGCCGTTGGGCATTCTCACGCTCCAGAAGCGACCGAAGGCACTGCAACAGCGCCGACAGTGATCGCACGAGGCGAATATCTCTATGGTGTTGTCAAGGGCGTTGCAGACCGACTTCGACCTCCGGTAACCGTCCGTCGGGCAGCATGGGTCGGCCCTGTCATCCCGAATAGCAGCGGTGACAATCCCTGCCAGATCGTCACGACCGGCCGCCTCATGACACTGGATGAAGTCAGGGCCGCGCTTGACCAGGGAGTCATCCCTACTGCGCACTGCATCGGTTACGATACGCTGGTGCCTATCGTGCACCCGTCAAACCCCGTGGACGATATCACACCCGAAGAGCTAAGGGACATCTACGCGGGGCGCATCGGGAACTGGTCTGATCTGGGAGGGGCAGATGCTCCCATTCTCAGGACTGCGCCTTTCTTCGGCTCGCGACTTGTCGTCTCGTTCGAGAGGATTGTGATGCAAGGTCAGGAGAGCACGGAGGACATCCTGGAGCGGAATCCGGGCATGAGTCAGGACTGGCTGGTGAGCCAGAACCCCGATGCAATCGGCTATGCGGCGCCGGCTTATGTTACCCTCCAGGCTAAGGCCCTCAGTGTGGGAGGAGTTCGATGCACGCCGAAGGCGGTGCGGACGGGACGATATCCCTTGACTCGGCCGGTGTTCATCTACACCGACGGTTACCCCGAACGCGGAAGCCCCGTGCACCGGATCGTCAGCTTCTTCTACACGCGCGAGGCGACGCTGATGTTGTACGAATGCGGGATGGTACCTGTCACGGAATACCGATGCCGTCAGGCGGAGGAGTGAGTTTTGTTTGGACCATGCCTGCAGTGGGTTCTTGGGTAGACGAGGCGTGTGTGAGTTTGCGTTGATTGAATGCCGAGACACATGTCTTCACTGGAGAAACGGCACCATGGGAAGACCGAAGGGCGCAAAACAAGTGCCCGGGCCACTGATGTGGCTCCCGCCGCTGGTCATGCCCCTATTCGGGTTCTTGGCGCTGACCATGGGCCGGTCAAGCTGCGGTGCGTGGTGCTCAATTAGGTCGGCGTAGCGATGCAGGGCATGACGGTCCGCGCCGGCTGGACGCGGGAGGGAAGACAACCGTGACAGTTCTGGTTCAAGCGATCGCCATATTCTGCTTCCTGCCCGGATGGTTCCTCATTCTGTGGCACCTCTGGCGATGGTTCGGCGGGTTCCGGGCAAAGGCGACGGTTGCAGTGGCGCGGACAACGCTCGCGGCAAGCGTGGTGGCGGGTTTGCTCTACACGTTGCTGCTTCCGCCTCGCCCCATCGCGCCGTCGATTTGGAGTGGCATAATCGCGCTGAACGTCATCTTCATTTTACCGGTCTCTGCGGTGTTCCTGGCAGCAATCTCCGCACCTTACAGGGAACTCTGGGCGGCGTACCGCACGGTGCCGTTCCGGCTGCCCGAGACCAGCGCCAGCCGACGGGTCAAGACGTGCCGTAAGCACCTGCGCTGCCTGTTCCTGATCCTGGCGCTCTCCCTGACCGCCGCGGCCCTCGCCCACATCGCCGTCTTGGGCGGCTACGGGCGGCCGTTCGAATCGGAAACCTACAAGTCCGCGTCCATGAGCAACATGTACCATATCGGGCTGGCGCTCCAGGGGCATAGATTTGACCACGATGACGAACTCGCCTGGAACCTGCAGCAGCTCTGCGAACAGGGTTACCTGGACCCGACCAGATTGGAGAATCCCCGCTGGCCGAATCGCTATCCGGGATACATCTACGTCCGGCCGGTGGGGCCCGGCTCCGATATTCCGCCCGGCCTGGTGGTTCTGTACGAGAACTATGGTGAATGGCCCGACATCGGGGTCTGCTGCATGCGCATGGACGGCGGCTTCCACCTGGCCGAAACGCCAGCGGAGTTACGGGGGCTGCTGGAGCCGGCCTACGAGTACTCCGCGCAGAAGGTGGCCGCATCAGGGGGCGATGAGGATTGAAGCGTCGCGCCGGAAGAAGCTATGATGGCGGCGCCAGAGAGCACACGGCGGCACGCAACGGGACACGAAGGGAGGGGCGTCCGATGGGGGACGCGACGTCGAGCAGGCACAGGGCGCTGAAGGGCGCGGCCGGGATCGCGGCCGCCGCGGGAGGCGTCTGCCTGATGATCTGGGGCGGGGCCTGGAGCCTGTTCGCCTTCGGGCCGCTGCTGATAGCGGCCGGCGGGGTGGCGTTGGCACGAGCCGCCTTCCCGGGGAGGACCGAGACATGGGGCTGCACCGTCTCCCTCGCCGGGCTGATACTGCTGGGCGTGGGCGCGCTGCCGATGGCGCTGCTGGCGACCGGTCTGATGGCCGACAACGAGGCGAGCGGCATGCTGGCGACGCTGCTTGCGGTGATGGTGGGCGGGCCGGGGCTGGTGGTGACGCTGATGGGGCTGGCGCTGCGGGTCTGGGAGCGCTGGTGACCGCCGACGCCGCAGGACGGAATCCGTATGGACAACCGGCGGCGTCTGCGCTACCATGAGGCCGACGGGGCATGGGGTCCACGGCCGCGCTTGCGCACGCAAGGAATTGGGAAACCGGGCAAGCTGGGGCATGCGGGCCTGCCGGATGATGCTCCAGTGGAGATGCCCCGCCGCAAGGCCAAGGGACAGTTACCGAGGGAAGGAGAGCGCGATGAGGTTGGTCAGGACGTTGTGTGTGGGGTTGGTTCTGCTGCTTGCGGCTGTGCACGGCTCCGCCGCTCGGGCGGCCGAGGTGCCGCAGGAGGCCGTGCTTGTGGTGGAGATCGGCGCGCCGCAGGCCGCGTGGGACGGACTGAGTGCGATGGCGGTGACCATCGAGCCCAGCGCGGTGTTGCCGCCGTTGAGCCAGATGATTGCCGCAAGGGTGGGGCCGCAGGCGGCCCAGGCCGTGGATTTGGACAGCCCGCTCCAGCTCATCCTGCTGGCGCCGCCGCTTCATACCTCGCCGGTGGTCGTGCTCGGAGTGCAATCGCCTGAGACACTGCTGGGCGCGCTGGGGCTGCCGACGGAGAAGGTGCGCGACGTCGGGGACGTCGGCGTTTACAACGCGGCGGGACGCGAGGCGGCGATCGCGACCGTCGACGGGCATACCGTCGTCGGGGAGAACGTCGAGGCGGTCGGGCAGGTGCTCGCGGCGATGAAAGCCGGGCGGTGGCCGCTGGGGACGGTCTCCGGCGAGCAGGACCTCGGGCTGGTGGTCCGGCCGTTGGCGCTGCTGGAGGGCCTGGCGCAGAGCGGCGAGGACCCGTTCCGCACGATCGAACAGGAACTCCGGACCCAGTCCCAGCGGGAGAATGCCGAACTCACCCCGGAGCTGATGACGGTGCTGCAGGCCGAGATCGACGCGGTCGAGGCGATGCTGCGGCAGACGGAGGAGGTCCGCGTGGGCGTGGCGTTCAACTCGGAAGACCTGCGCGTTCACAAGACCGTGAAGCTGACGCCGGGCGGCATAGCCACATACCTGGCCGGACTGCCGGACGGGCCGCTCAGCCTGCAGACATATCTCCCGGCGGACTGCCTGGCCGGCGCCGTCGGCAAGGTGGGCGACCTGGAGCCGGCGCTGGACTGGTACGACGATTTCATTGCCAAGACCATGTCGGCGCTCGGCGGCGATCGGGCTTCCGTCGACGCGCTCATGGAACTCATGCGTCAGGGAATCGAGGACCTCGGCGGCGAGATGGTGCAGGCGGTGACGACCACGGCCGGCGGCAAGATCGGTTACGTCTACGTCATGCGCACGACCGACCCGGCCGCGTTCCGGCAGATGCTCGAGTCGATGCCGGACATGCTCGGGAAGACCGCCGTCTTCCCCTTCATGGACTGCAGCATTACCGTCGGTCCGGAGCCCGTCCGCTACAAGGGGCAGGCGATTACGCAGTGGGATTACGACATCGAGTTCCAGCCCATGGGCAACATGCCACAGGCCGAGGAACTCGCCGAAATGCAGCAGCGGATGCTGGATATGTTCTACGGCAAGGACGCGCAGGCTTACTGGACCTTCCTGGACGATCTCTGCCTGCTGACCTACGGCGAGGGGGCGCTGGACGAGATGAAGGCCCTCATCGACGGCACCGATTCGCTGGTGGAATCGGGCAAGCTCAGGGCCGCCCTCGGCGAGGCGATGGGCGACGCCGACGTGGTCGGCTACGTCTCGCTGTCGGAGGCGGTGGACGTCTACCTGGACATCCTGCGGGTAGCCATGAAGGACGCTCCCTTCCCGATTCCGGAGATGGAGTTCCCCGAGGCCCCGGGCGTCGGGTTCAGGGGCCGCATGGCGGCGGAGCACGAGGTAGAGCTGTTCATGCGCGTCCCGACTGCATCGGTCCGGGCGCTGGTGGAGGGCTTCAAGGCTGCGTTCATGCAGATGACGGTCCAGCCGGTCGGCGAGACCGCTGCCATGACAGAGGCGCGAATCCAGGCCAGGCAAGCGGCCGGTCGCCACAATCTTCACAGCATCGGGCTGGGCATCGCCATGTGGCGTATCTCCAATGATGAGAACTACCCACCCGACCTGGAATCGATCGTCGAGTCGGAGCTCATCGAGGATAGGGAAGTCTTCATCGATCCGGGCGACGACAGCCCCCGCACCGTGGGCTCGTCGGGCCTGATGACCAGCTACGAGTATGTCGGCTCCATTCCGAAGAATGTGCCGTCGGACGTCATCATCGCGTATTCGCGGAAGGGCATCTGGCCGGAAGGCCGCAACGTGCTCTACGTGGACATGGCGGTGCAGTTCCTGACGGAGGAAGAACTCCACGGCGGACAGCCCGGTGCTCGGAAGACGCTGGAGCAGTGCTACCAGGCGGTCGTCGACGCCTACGGCGACGATATCACGCCCGAGATCCGCGCCCGCCTGCAGAAGTTCTACGAGGTCAGCGAGTAGCGCTGGGGGGAGGGCGTGGAGACCTACTACTGCGAGCGATGCGGGGCACTGCTGGAGTCATCCGACTGCGTGAAGGAGCGCCGTTTCAGCCTCCACGTCTCGAATCTGCGGTGTCCGCGTTGCGGCGGGCGAGTGATGGTGTCCGGGCCGGCCTTCATCGTGCTGGGCTCTATTCTGGCGCTCTTCAGCGGTGTCTGCTGCTTCGATATCGGGGTCGCCGCGGGCGGTGGCTTGGCGGCGCTGGGCATCCTGCGGGCCGTGAAGTGGCGTCTAGCGGTCCGCCGCTGGCGCCGCGCACACGCGGGCGGCGATGACGGCGCAGGCCCGGAGGGAGGGACGCCGACATGACGTCCAGGCCCCAAGATACGGAGGACGCGAAGGCGTTCACGGTGTGGGCGCACGTCCGGCTCTGGTGCTGCGTCATCCTCGGCTTCGTGGGCCTCACCTATGCTTGGGCCGCGCTCTCCATGCTCCTGGACCTCTCGGATTCCCAGAGATGGCCGGTCGGCCTGGTTGCCGCGGCGCTTGCCTGGACCGCCGCGTGGCGTCTCCGGCCCGGACGCCCCCACCCGGAGAGTGCTGCGTACTTCGTGACACCAGTTCTCGCCATCAGCTTCGGGCTGGCCTTTGGTCTGTTTGCCATCCTGTACTTCATGGGCAAGTCCACTGCGATACTTCTGTGTGGAGCGACCACCATCGCTCTGGCCGCGGGGTTGCTCGCCGTCGCCGTCAACGCGTGGCGCGTGTGGAGAACGGGATTCGACCGCAGCTGGCTTCCGCAGGAACTGGCCCAGCTCGCGGCGGTTGTACTGGTGGTGGTCTTTATGATGTGGACCGGCCAGTGTGCCGCGTGCGACTCCTATCCCTTCGCGTACACGTCCCGCCTGGTCGACATCCAGACCGGGCGGCTCAAGGTGATGCGGGTCCGAATGGGTCTGCCGGCCGGGTATGAGATCCAGGAGACGGCCGTCAGCCGGGCGGCGGCGAGCGGCGACGGATTCCACGGGGAACCCGAGTGGCGTGCCGTCTACGTGCGAATGCCCTATACGCAAGTGCACACGAGCTTTCGTAGTGCCCTGCACCAGATATTCATGATCGAGATGGTGTGGGGCGGGGAGGAGCAATGGCCGCCGGACGTGCGCCGCAAGAGCGCGCGGGACCTGCTGAGGCTTTGGCAACTGGCGGGCCATGGCTACGCCGCAGACGATTACATCTCGTTGCTGACGGACAGAGCCTTTTCCTCGCATGGCAACGAGGAGTTCTTTCGGGAACTGCTGTCCACGCCGCCGGAGGATATGGTCGACAGCGACGGCGAGTTCATCTGGAGCCCGGAGGGGCCACCGTGACGGGGGCCGCAGGTCTCACTCCGGGCGGACACCGTTTGCCTCGGGCCCGGCGCTCTGGCATAATCCGGCCCACGCTTGACTGGAAGGGCAGGTCGACGGTTCCGACCGGTGAGGGTGGTTTCCCAAGCTTTAGAGTGGGCGCATCCCGATGCTGACACGCCAACCGACCACGCCCGGCGAGTGGCGCGTAATCGGTTGCTGCGCATGGGGGTTCTTCATGGTGGTGACGGGGATTGGGCTCTATGCGGGCTGGAGGTGGGCTTCGAGGATGGGGCGGTGCGGAGTGCTCTGGCAGTGGGGATGGGCGGGCTGGCGGCGCTTGCGTTGCTCTATTACATCCTCCTTCGCGGATCGCGTTCGTAGTCGCTTTCGAGCGGAAGTTGACCATGTATGACGTGGCAATAATCGGAGCCGGGCTCGCCGGAGCCACGCTGGCACGCCTGATCGCCGGTGCGGGCAGGACACTGCTGGTCGAGTCCAGGAACCTGAGCGGGGCCGACGGGAAGGAATCGCAGGGGAAGTGCTGCGGCGGTCTCCTTGCTCCCGATGGGCAGCGCATGCTGGCGACGTTGGGGCTGGGGCTGCCGAAGCGCGTCCTATTGGAACCGCAGGTTTTCGTTGTGAGGGCAACCGATCTTGCCACCGGCGCCGAACGGTACTACCAGCGGCACTACATCAACATGGACCGCGCTGCATTCGACCGCTGGCTTGTCTCACTGGTGCCCACGTCGGTCGAGTTGAGAAACGGGTGTCGGCTCGAATCCTGCGAGCGCGAGGGCGACGCGTTCACGCTCGTTCTTCGGGCAGGCAAGAGCGAGACGGTCGAACGAGCACGCCTTGTGATAGGCGCCGACGGCGCGCACTCCCGCGCCCGTCGCCGGTTCGGGCTCGGGATCGGCGCGCGGCGGTACCTGGCGATCCAGGACTGGTTCGAGGCGGATAGCACGCCGCCGTATTTCTCGGCGTTCTTCTACCCCGAGGTGACGGATTACTACGGCTGGATGATCCCGAAGGGCGACTCGGTTGTCGTTGGGGCCGCCATACCGTTCGAGGCCCGGGATCCGCACATGGACGACTCGGCGGCTGACTGTACCGTCCACTTCGAGTTGCTGCTGCGCAAGCTGGCGGAACGTGGATACGAGATGGGCACGCGTCTGCGGCGGGAATCCTGCCTGCTTCTGCGGCCCATGCGGACCGGTCACCTCTGCCTGGGTACCGAGGGCGTCGGCCTGATCGGCGAGGCGGCGGGATGGATAAGCCCGAGTTCGGCGGAGGGGTTCAGCTACGCATTCCGCAGCGCCCTTGCGGCGGCGGACGCCCTGCGAGACGGTCCGAGCGGTTTCCTAAGGCGCTACCGTCGGCGTTCCGCAGCCTTGCGACTGAATATCGCCCTGAAGGGCGCCAAGTCTCGCGTCATCTACGGGCGCCTGTTGCGCAGGGCGGTGATGCGCAACGGTCTGGGGAGCGTGACCGTTATCGGGAGCGGCGCGAGTCAGTGATGAAGGAGGAGGGAGATGCCGGAGGAAGGAGACAGGAAGGGGATCGGGGCGGCGTCGAGCGTTGGTGTGGCGCTGGCGGGGCTGATGTTTCTGCTGGCGGCGGCGAGCATGTTCCTGTTGAGGGCCGGCCCGCTGGTCATGCTGTTTCTGGCGGCCGGGATCGTGATCTGCATCGTCACCGTGGTGCTCGCCGTCGTGGCCGCCGTGGTGAGAAAGCGACGCGCTTCGCGGCGGCCGGACGACGAGTAGCCGGTCTCGGCTCGCGTCAGAACGTCTCGACGGACGTGCGGTCGGCGGACTTGAGGTAGCGCTCGCTGATGCTCACCGGCAGATCTTCCGGCGCGTGGAGAACCAGGTTGCGGCCGCCCCAGTCCTCGGTGGTCATCTCAACGCGCACGGTTTCCTCCCGACCCACCAGCGGCAGTTCCGCCTTGAGCCACTCCAGGTCGCCCGGTATCGGCTCCCAGAGAATCTCGGCGAAGCCGGGTTTGAGCGGGCGCACGCCGGCGACATAGGAGGCCAGGTGCGCCAAGGGGCCGATGCCGAATGCGTGCACAAGGCTGTTGCGGGGGACCGGTTCGTCCAGCGCCCAGTCGCGCTGCCACATCTCGAACACGCTCATCGCGTCCGGGTGCTTGAGCATGGTGCCGTAGTAGCTGCGCCAGTGCGAGAATGCCCGCCGCCACAGCCCGCGCGAAAGCAGCGCCTCCGAGACAAAGAACTTGCTGTAAGGGCTCTCTCCGCGCTCCCAGAACCGCATCGTCTCGCGCGTGCCGGACTTCCAGAGCCGTCCCAGAATGCGGTCCTCCTGCTCGGAGGTCGGTATGCCGGCGAACAGCATCCAGTAGTTGGTGACGGCGCTGAAGGTGCCGCCCGGTTCGCCGTCGCGCAGGCCGTCCGCGAAGAGGCCTTCGTCCTCCACCCAGAAATGCTCCCGGACTCGCGAGCGCATGCGGTTGAGCTGGAGCCGCCACCGGCGGCTGAGCAGCGACTGTCCGACCATCTCCGCCAGGTAAATGGCCGATTCCAGGGCGACCAGGTACTGCGCCTGCAGCGCGCCGATGGTGTCGCCGCAGCGGGGCACGGGATTCATACTGTAGTCGATGTAGACGGTGTTGCCCGGTTTCGGCCGGATGAATCCGAGGCGCGAGCGTTGCGACTGCGCGAACTTGATCAGGTTGCGCACGGCCGGGAAGGTGTCGTCGACGATGGAGTGGTCGGCGGTGAAGTTGTACTGATCCAGCACCCAGCGGGGCAGCAGGAAGCAGGTGTCGACAAGCACGTCGTTGTAGCTGCAGGGCGCCATCGCCCGGTGCCAGCCGTCGGGTTTCTGGTCGCGCGCGAACTCGCGGATGGCCAGCTCGGAAAGGCGCACGTCGCCCCATAGCCACGCCAGCAGGTGCATGCGGATGAACGCGTCGCCCGCCCATTGGGCTTTCTCGCGGGTGGGGCAGTCCTCGATCAGGTCGAAGGTGGAGGCGTCCACGGTCGCCGCCCCGGCCTCCCACATGCGGTTGAAGGCCCAGTCCGAACACTCGAAGCTGCCGTGTCGCTCGGCCGGGTAATGCTGGGTGCGAAGCAGGAACTTGCGCACCTCGACGGAGTCGGGCGCGTTGCGCACGCAGAGGCCCAGGTAGCGGCCGGCGCGGCGGTCCAGGGACAGCCAGCGGTCCCACCGGCCGTCCAGCACCAGACGATCGGTCTGCCACAGTCCGTTGTAGAGCGACCGCACGCGGCCGGAGCCGGTTCGGGCCTCGGAGATCGTCACGTCCACGACCGACCCCTTCGGGCCGCGCAGCTCCAGGTCAATGAAGCCCGCTCCGTCAGCCGGCAGCTGGAACTCGACGTAGGTGCCGGGGGTGAGCTTCATCGGTCCCTTGCCCCGGCCCTTTGCGAGCAGCGACGACGAGCCCGTCGGCGCGCGCTTGTGCTTCCGGCGCCCGTCCCAGTCCCACAGGTGCGACGGTTCCAGCCACGGCCGCATGTCCTCGACGTCCGTCTCGACCGGTTTCCCGTCCGCGCGGTCCGCGTCCTCGGCCGTGAGGACAAGCCACGTGCCCGGATCGTCCTCGCTCTCCGTTGACGAGCAGATGCCGTCGACCGGTTCGCCGGATTCCGGATCCAGAAAGGCGAGTTCGAAGCCGTATGCGGCGTCGGGCCGCCACATCCAGACGCGCACTTCGTTCCAGCCCTCGCGCAGTTCGATCTCCTGCGGGTAGGTGCCCGCCCCGCCGCGCGTGCTGCCGGGCTCGAACCGGTGGCCGAAACCGTGGACCATTCCTTCGTACGGCGGCTGGCCCTCGCGGAAGCGCTGGCCGGTGTGGGCGTCCGGGCGGCCCTGTTCCCAGATCAGTTTGCCGTTCAGATGCAGACGCGCGTAGTTGTCGCAGCCGAAGTCGAAACGGACCGTGCGTTTCTCGGTGGAACGGACCGACGTTACGAATGTGAGCGATTCGGCTTCCGGCAGTGGGGCGCACTTGTCGAACGCCAGTCCGTACACCCCGTCCGGATCGCCCACCTTGCCGGATTCGCGGACCTCCACCGGTTCCCAGTCCTCGAAGGTCAGGCGCGGCATCGGTCGGGGAAGCAGCTCCGAGAACGGCTCCTCCGGGGTGGCGACGGCCTTCTGCCAGTCCGAGTCGTCGAAACCGGCGGCCGCCCACTTGCGGATCCGTTGCGAGAAATCGATCTTCTCGTTGAAGCCGACCGGGAAAAAGCGCCTTGGGGCCGGTTTCAGGTAACGGGGCGCCTCGGTCACGCGCCAGCTTGAGTTGGTGACCACGTGCCGCGCCCGACCCTTGCCGATGCGGTAGTTCAGGTCCGCCCATATTCCGCCCGGCACCCAGGGCTGCCCGTGCTGTGGCATCATGGTGCTGTGCGCAAGGATGCCGATGACGTTCCCCCCCTTGCTCAGTCCCAGCTCCTTGGCGCTGTAGGTGTCGTAGTAGGCTCGGGGTATCTCGCTGCGCGCGGGACCGTCGCCAACGTGGCTGCCGTTCACGAAAAGGCGGTACTGGTCGCTGGCGGCCACGTGCAGTTCGGCCTCGGAGGGGGCGCCGCTCAGGTCGAACTCCTTGCGCAGAAGCAGGTGGCAGTCGACGGTCCGGTGCCGGTCCTTCATCCAGATCCACTTCGTTCTGCTGCTCGTCTTGGTGCCGGCCATGTGCGCTCGCTCCCGAAAAGCCAGGATGCCCTCTTGTGTCGGTTCCGGGCCCGTTCACGCGGGTCCGACGCTGCAGAGGCAGGATAAGGTGTCGGGGCGGGAATCTCAAGTTCAGAGCGACGTTTGCCCACGATGGTGCAGTCGTAGAGTTCGTGCGCGCGGCAGGTTTGACACGCTCCCGCACAGGCCCTATCATGGACGCACGTCCACGTTTCGGGGCATGGGCCGCCGACCTCGGACGGCTCTCCAAGTCCTTTCTGAGCAGTGCACTTGCGACTTCTGTGGGAATCCAGGCGCATCCATGATGCCATCTGAACGCATACAGCGAATAGTCGAGGGCCTGACCGATTCGCAGAAGGAGGCCGTGCTGTTCGACGAAGGGCCGCTGCTGGTGATAGCCGGCGCGGGCAGCGGCAAGACGCGCGTGATCACGCGTCGGGTCGCCTGTCTGCTGGAGAAGGGCGTCCCGCCGCAGCGCGTGGTGGCGATAACGTTCACAAACAAGGCGGCCGAGGAGATGCGAAGGCGCGTGGAGGGGCTGGTGGGAGAGGGCGTGTACGTGACCACCTTCCACAGCTTCTGCGCCCGCCTGCTTCGCCGCGAGATGCCGCAGATCGGCCGCGATCCCGGCTACACCATCTATGACCGCGCCGACAGTCTGCGCGTCATCCGCCAGATCGTCAAGGAGCAGGACCTCGACCCGGCCATGTATCCCGCGCGGGACATCATGGACTACATCTCGCTGCGCAAGGACCGCGTCATCGGCCCCGAGGAGAGCGCCCGCGCGGCGTTCGGCATGACGGAGCAGCGGATGGCGCTGCTCTACGGTCGTTACGAGGAGAAGCTGGTCGAGAGCAACGCCCTGGACTTCGACGATCTGCTGCTGAAGACGCTGGAGGTGTTCCGTCGTCGCCCCGACGTGCTGGCCGATTATCAGGACAGGCACCTGCACGTGCTGGTGGACGAATACCAGGACACGAACCTGCCTCAGCACCTCCTCGCGCGGGCACTCCAGGGCAAGCATCACAACATCACCGCCGTCGGTGATCCGGACCAGATGATCTACACCTGGCGCGGCGCGCGGCTGGCCAATCTGCTGGAGTTCGAGGAGGACTTCCCCGGCGCCCACGTAGTGATGCTCGAGCGCAACTACCGCTCCACCACCAGCATCCTTCGCGGCGCTTCCGCCTGTATCAAGAACAACCGACTGCGCCACGAGAAGGAACTGCGCAGCACGCGGGAGGAGGGCAAGCCGATCACCGTGCGCGAGTTCGCCAACGCCTACACCGAAGCGGAATGGGTGGCGGAGAAGGCGCACGACATGATCACTGCCGGCACCCGGCCCAGCGAGGTGGCCGTCTTCTACCGCACGAAGCAACAGTCGATGCCGTTCGAGGACGCGTTTGCGACCCTCGCACTGCCGCATCAGGTGGTCGACAGCGTGGGCTTCTTCGACCGACGCGTGGTGAAGGACCTGCGCTCCTACCTGCAGTTGATGCTCAACCCGCGCGACGACATCGCCTGCGAGCGCGTCATCAACACCCCGACCAGGGGCATCGGTGCGAAGACGCTCTCGACGCTCCAGCAGGCGGCCGACAAGTCGGGCAAGTCGCTCCTGGAAATGTGCCGCGACGTGGAGGAGATCGAGGGCCTGGGCTCTCGGGCCGTGAACGCGGTCGGCGCGTTCTGGGCGCTGTACGAGGAACTGATGTTGCTGCAGGACCAGCCGGTGTCGCAGATCCTGCGCGCCGTGTTGAAGCTGACCGACTACGTCGAGCGACAGTCTGCCGAGGACAGGGCCGAGGTGGAGGAGCTTGCCGAGATGTTCGTCGGCTACGCTCGCCAGTTCGACGAGAAGTCGCCCGATGGCGGGCTGATGGGCTTCCTGGAGCAGGCGGCGCTGGTCAGCGACGTGGACGGCTGGAACTCCCGCGCCGAGGCGATTCCCCTGATGACACTTCATTCGGCAAAGGGGCTGGAGTTCGACGTCGTGTTCCTTGTCGGCGCCGAGGAGGACGTGCTTCCGCACCGGCGGGCGTTGGAAGACGACCTGCACGGGAGCGAGGCGGCCGCGCTCGAAGAGGAACGTCGGCTGTTCTACGTCGGCATGACGCGTGCCCGGGACCGGCTGTTCATCACGCACGCTCGCCGGCGCACAATCCAGGGGCGCGAGCAGCCGATGATGCCTTCCCGCTTCCTGGACGAGCTGCCCGAGGAGGGCGTGAAGCGGGCCCGTCAGCGACCCGAGAGCGGATTCCAGCCCGCCAAGGGCTTCGCCCGGGAGATGGACTACGTCCTGAAGCGCAAGCGCACTGGCCTGGAGGTCGTGAGCAGCACCGGCGAGGACCGACTGGCGAAGGGCGTGCGTGTCCGGCATCCGCATTACGGGGAAGGCGTGGTGGACAAGGTGACGCCGGTGGGCTCGCGGTGCATGGTGCGCGTGGACTTTTTCGACCACGGCATGATGTCCCTGCTGCTTGCCTCCGGGGACGTCGCCAAGGCGTGAGGGGCGGAACATGGGGCCTTTCATTATCCGGGAAGCCGTGCCGGCGGACGCGCCGGGGATGATCGAGTTCATGGACCGGCTGACGTCCGATCCCGAGGCGGACATCATCCTGGAGCCGGGCGAGTTCAACATGACGGTCGAGCAGGAGCAGGAGTTCGTCCGCCGGATGGCCGTGGCGGACAACTGTCTTTGCCTTGTGGCGGAGGCCGACGGGGGAGTCGTGGGCGTGCTGACCTGCCAGGGCGGGCGCCGGCGGGCCGTTCGGCACTGCACGGAGCTGGGCGTCTCGGTGGACAGGGAGTGGCGCAATCGCGGCATCGGCACGGCGCTGCTCCAGCGTGCCGTCGACTGGGCTCGCGCGAGCGAGGTGGTCAGGCGGATGCAGCTCTACGTCTTCGTCCGGAACGAAGCCGCCATCCGCCTGTACCGCAAGATGGGGTTCGAGATCGAGGGTCGCAGGGAGGCGCCCGTCTACCGCGGCGGCCGCTACCTGGACGACTATGTCATGGCGCTGGTTGTGTGAGGGCGCACTTCAGAGACGGCTTTCCAGCTTCTCACGGTGCCGGTAGTACTTGTTCTGCCACCATCCGCCATGGAAGTAGAGCGCCATCAGCACCGCCTGCACGACCTCCGATGCGTTGATGCCGAGCCATATTCCCATCGGCCCCATGGCCAATGTAAGGGCCAGAAGGTAGGCTGCCGGCACCCGGAGCAGCAACTGACCGATGGCGGTCAGCACAGCCGGGGCAAACGTGTCGCCCGCCCCGCTCATCGCGCGGGCCAGCACTACCGACGTCGCGACGAAGGGGAACGTTACGCCGAGGAACCGGAGGTAGACCGAGCCTATACCGATCACGTCGGCGTTGTTCGAGAAGATGCCTATCAGCCGCGGCGCGAAGACGATATAGCCGATCGCGGCCGGCACGGCGAAAGCAAGGTAATGCTTCACGGTCTCCCAGCCGGCCTTGCTCGCCCGGTCGGGTTTGCCGGCCCCCATGTTCTGGCCCACCATCACGGCGCCGACGTTCGACAGGCCTGCTCCCGGTCCGATGACCATGAAGCGCAGCCGGTTGGCGATGCCGTAGGCGGCGAGCGCGGCCGTGCCGAAGCCGGCCACCAGCCTCGTGAGGAGTATGAGGGAGAACTGCCGCATGAAGACCTGCCCGGACGCGAAAACGCCGATGTAGAGGATCCGGCGCATGAAACGTGGGTTCAGCTTGGCCGCGCCGCGTCGCAGGTGGATGGTGGAGCGTCCGTAGAGCAGATGCAGGGCCAGCAGAAGTGCGAGCAAGGCCCGGCTGGCGACCGTGGCGGCGGCCGAGCCGTTGATGCCCATGGCCGGGAAGGGGCCCCATCCGAAGATCAGCAACGGGTCCAGCGCGATGTTGATGACGTTGGTCACCAGCAGCGCACGGAAGGGCGTCACCGCGTCCCCCGCCCCGTAGAGGGCCTGGCAGAGCCCGACCGAGACGAACATGAAAACCGAACAGGCGAAGCTGATGCGCAGGTAGCCGGTGGCGGCCTCCACGACGGGTGGTTCCAGGCTGAACAGGCTGAGCACCGCACCCGACCCCATGAGGCCGATGACGAGGACCGGGATCGACGCGAGGACGCCGAGCACCAGAGTCTGCACGGTAGCCACGTCGGCGTTCTCGTAGTCCTCCTTGCCGACGAAGTGGGCCACCAGGGCCGTGGTCCCGGTGCCGATGCCCATCGCCATCAGGATTACAAACGCCAGGATGTTGCCGCAGACCGTGAGAGCGGCGACGGGGGCGTCACCCTCCAGGCGACTGACGAAGTACAGGTCAGCCAGGGTAAACGCGTCGTGGAGGGCACCGCTGAGCACCATCGGCAGCGCCAGACGCCATAGGCCGCGGCGCACACCACCCTCGGTCGTCCTCGTTCTGAGGTGCCGCTTCCTCGGCGGCCTCTGGTCTTCCGGCCCCGTCTGGTTCACTGGTTGTCTCGCACCGGTCGGAAGGCCCGTTGGTGGTTCCAGGGGATGGTGATGCCGAATATGGTAGGCGGCGGCCGTCCCGATAGCAAGCTCATCGCAGGAGGGGGGCCGTGCGCAGCACCACCGACGCGGTCGCCGTGAGAAGCAGAACCAGACCGGCGGCTGTGAGGGCGAGCGCCGGTGAACGACCGCGCGATGTCGTCCGGGAGGCGACGTCGTGCGCCTCGGTTCGATCGATGCGCCCGAAGACCTCCCGCAACGTCCCGGCATCCCTCGCCCGATGGAACGCGCCGTCGGTGACCTCCGCCAACCGGCCCAACGCCGCCTCATCGACGGGGTAGTCCTTCTGCTGGATGCGCGTCCGCCCGGACGGCAGAACGACTGGCAGGGGAGCGGGGCCGTCCGTCCCGACCGCCACGGCATGGATGCGGACTCCGTGGTCGGCGGCAAGGCGGGCGGCGTCGCGGACCGAGACCGCTCCGGCGGTGTTCTGACCGTCGGTGACAAGCACGGCGGCACCGCCCCGGGGGAGGCGCGCCACGGCCAGCGCAACCGCCTCGCCCAGGGCCGTGCGCTTCCCGAGCATCTCCGGCTCGACGTGATCCAGCAGGTTGCGCGCCACGGTTCGGTCGAATGTGAGCGGGCACTGGGTGACCGCCCGGCCCCCGAACGCGACGATGCCGATCCGGTCGCCCTCGCGCCGGGCGATGAAGTCGGATGCGAACTCGCGAGCGATCTCCAGCCGGGATCGCGTGCCCCCCTCGGCGGCCATGTCCAGCGCGCGCATGCTCTCCGAGGTGTCCAATACGATCACGATATCGCGCGCCCGTCGCGGATCGGCCACTCTGCGGAGGACGCCCACCGGCGCTGCGGCGGCTATCACGGAAGCGGCCACCGCAAGTGCCGCTAAGACGCGCGTCGAGGGCAGTAGGCGCGCCCTCAAAGTCCGGGAACCGACGATGGCCTCAGACGTTGCGCTCATCGCCGGCAGACGACGGCGCTCAAGGAAGGGCAGGGCGGCGAGGGGCAGTAACCAGAGCCAGAACGGGTTCTCAAACGCCACGGGGTCGCTCCCTCGGAGGCCGGACGGCGGCCAGCCTTTGCAGTATCGCCCGCGCGAACTCCAGGTCGGCCAGCAGGTCGCTCCTGTCTATCTCGTGGCCGGCGTACTCCGCGCGCTCGGAGCGTTCCAGCAGCCGGCGCCAGTTCCGTCTGGTCTCGGCGTGCGTCTGGATGATATCCAGCGGAGCCGACGCGAGGCGGCGCGCGGTCATCGCCTTTGCGCCCGGTACGTGCGCACGCGCGACGGCCTGCCTGAGGATGCACGTCAACTCCGCATAGAACTCGGCCGCTGGGAGCTCCGCTGTCGCGTCGGGAATGGTCAGTCTGGCTGCGGCTTGGGCTACCGCCAGCGCCCTGCGCCGCCTGCGCCGCCTGCGCATCAACCCCAGCGCTACAAGGACGAAAGCAGCCGAAAGGAACCCCGCCCCCGCGCGCTTCTTCCAGTCGATCTGCCTCTCCGGCTCGGCCTCCATCAGGCCGATCGGGCCGAGGATGTCCTCTTCGCCCTGCTTCGGTGCGGCCGACGCCGCGCCTACTGCGAGCAGGATGAGGGTCGCGCCGAACGTGACCGTTGTCCACCGAGTGCCGACCATGCCGCCTCTGTACGTCCGCATGCGCCGTTCCCGCAGAAGAACCGAAGAACATACAGGAGTGTACGCAGCACCCGATCAGTCTGCAAGGTCGGCGACATCGGCCTTTAACTGGGGCCGGCATTTCGATATATTGGCGTCGTCGGCAATGCCGGGGAACAAAAACTGCGTTCGGCCCACTAATCTATTGACGGCGGCCCATGACAGAGGCCCCTGCGACAACTGGTGAGTTGCTCCGCCTGGCGCGGAGTGGCGACGTGGAGGCGTTCGGTGAGATCGTCGAACGACACGAGGAGTATGTCTACAACGTCGTCTATCACCTGGTTGGAAACGACCAGGAGGCCGACGACATCGCACAGGAGGTGTTCGTGCGGGCCTTCAGCCATCTGGACAGCTTCGAGGGCAGGGCGAAATTCTCGACCTGGCTTTACGGAATCGCGCTCAACTGTGTGCGGAACCTGTGGCGGCGCCGCGGACGACGTTCGATCGTGGCGCCGGTGGCCGCTCCCGGTGAGGAGAACTCGATCCCTGACCCACCGTCCGAGCAGGACGGACCAGAGGAGGCGCTGCTCCGACGCGAGAGGGTGGACAAGGTGCGCGAGGCCATCGCCGCGCTGGCGGAGGACGCCCGCGAGGCCATTGTGCTGCGCGACATCCAGGGGCTGACCTATGAGGAGATGGCGGAATCGATGGGCGTGGCGCTGGGCACCGTGAAGAGCCGGATTTACAGGGCTCGACAGGCCCTGAAAGATCAACTGGAGGCGTATATCACAAAGACCTGAGCGGAACGGTCTGCGGACGACGAAGAATGGGACGCGATTGCGCACAGCACACTGAAAGGCTTTCGGAATACCTGGACGGCCGCCTGCACGGCGAGCAGAAGGCCGCGCTGGAGGCACACCTCCACGACTGCGCCGAATGCGCCGCCGAGCTTGAATCGCTCCGGCGCACGGCGGAGGTCGTTAGGGACCTGCCGCACCGCAAGCCGGCCGAAGGGTTCGCCGGGCGCGTGAAGGCGCGGATACGCGAGGAAGGGGCTGCGGGCCCGGCGTCGGCCGCCTCCGCTTCCGACGGCAGGAAACCCGGCCCGAGGATTCTGTCGTTCCGGTCGCTGCTGGTGCGCCGCATCTTGCCGGTTGCGGCCATGTTCCTGGTGGTGCTGGGGCTGACCTTCGGAGTGGCGCGTTTGTCGCGCGATCGAGGTGAAGCCACAGTCGATGCGCTGCAGCTTGCCAAGGAGATTGCCGAGCCGCCTTCCGGGCAGCCGGTGGGGGAGCGGTCCGACGGAAGGCAGCCTGTTGTGGCGCGGGTCGGATCCGACGTGGACACACCGGCACCCGAACGGTTCCGAACCGCGACGCCGATGGCCCCGGCGCCGTCCCTGAAGGCAGGGGGGCGCGGCGCTCATCTTGAGGAGGTGGCCGACGCGATCGTGGCCGCTCCGCAGGCCGCTTCCGAGGCGGAAACGGTTCCGGTAGCCGAGGAGGACCGGTCGGGGCTGGCGGGAAACATCGACAGTGACGCATACAGTCATCTGGCCATGGCAGGTGAGGAGGAGCCGATCATGTTCGTTCAGGCTCCTGCGCGCGAGGCGGCTGCGCCGCGCCTCGCGCCTCAGCAGGTGCTGACGCTGTCCTCTCGCGAGCCGACTGAGATGGCGCAGCGCGCGGTGACGGTCGCCAACAGCCGCGGGCTACCGGCGTCACTCGCCCTCCACGGTGGTAAGGACGCCGGCATGGTGGACGTCTATCTGAACGTGCCGCGCGACCGCTATGAACTCGTCCTGGCCGACCTGAGCGACCTGGGCGGCCCGCGCGATCAGATGCTCAGTAATACCAGTCTGGCCCGGGGGGAGTTCTTCGATGAAACCGTCGAGTACTACGCCCGCCGCTTGAAGGCCCGTGGGGTGCGCTCAGAGACGAACCTTTTCGGAGGGGCCGCCGGCAGAATGGAGCAAGCCGCGGAAGGCCGCGAGAATGGACGCCTGCCGCGCGAGCCCCGGCCGCGGGCGAAAGGCCCCGCGGTGGTAGCGGAATCCGAGGGCCATGCCGCTGGCGGCGCGGCGGTGGGCTTGCCGGCGCGGATGGCGGCGAACGCTGCGGCTGAGGCCGACTCCCCCCGCTCTGCCCGCGGACGGCCGTTGGACGAGGAGGGCGGTGCGTTGCGCGATCTGCGGTCTGTGTCCGAACACGCACTGTCGCTGGAGCAGGAGGAACCGGAAAGTAGACAGCACCGACGAACTGCACTCGGCCGAACCGGAGAAGTGCTGGACAAGCAGGAAGTATCCGGGGCCGGGGGGCTTGCGGAGCCGACGGCCCGGACGGATCCGGGGCTGGGCCATGTCCTTCTCCAGGTGCGGATCATGCGTCCGAGGCCGGCCGGTGAGGGTATTCCTGCGTCGGAGTAGTCCGGCCGGTCACGACGTGGAACTGTTCTTCCCGCCGCCACCGAATAACCATCCCAGAAGGCACCCGCGTGCCTCGCGCTCCTGTCCGACGGCCATGAACTTCTTCTGTCGCTCCCTGGCCAGGGTCTCCGCGAGCAGCCCGTCCAGCGCCGCGTAGCGTTCGCGAATCGCGGGGTAGTCTTCCGCCATCTCCAAAAGCTCCTCCGCCTCTCTCAGCAGCCGATGCGCTTTGCCCTCGCCGCGTTCCAGAAGTGCGCGCAGATCGTCCATCAGCTTCCGCATGTGAAGCTCGTATTCTTCCGCCGTCAGCGCCGGTTCGGCCATCCCCGTCTCCCTCTTGCGTCCGTCCGGATTGTAACGCGGAAGCCGCGTGCGTCAAAGCGCATGCTGGACACCATCGTGGCTCCCTGATGGAATCCTGAGGAAACGACGAAATACCCATTGACACGGGGCTGGGGCGCGCGTATAATGATAGTAGCTGATAGGGCACGATAGAGCAGAGATATGAATAAGAGCGCAAGATATGCTGCGAGGGGGCGTCTGAAGGCGAGCGGGGAGCGCGGCATGCGGGAGGCATCCCATCCGCCGGCCCACAGCGCGGGGCAGCCGGCCATGTATGACCGGTTTACGCTTTCCCTGGTGCTGAATCACGACTGCAACATGCTCTGCACCTACTGCTACACGGGGGCGAAGTTCAACCGTCCCATGCGCGAAGAGGTGGCGCAGAGGGCCGTAGACCGGGCCGTTGCCAGCATCGCTCCCGGCGGTGAGCTCAGGCTGGAATTCTCCGGAGGCGAACCTCTGCTGGACGCGCCACTCGTGGCCACGCTGCTGGAATATGCGCGCTACCGGTGCCGCACGGGTGACGTGCACCTGACCGTGCATCTCTCGACCAACGGGACCGTGGCGGCGTCATCGGCCTGGGCGTTGATGACCGGCGGCGATCTGGAGCTGGGCATAAGCCACGACGGGCTGCCGGCCGTCCACAACAGGCACCGAAGGATGTCCGACGGCGGGCCGAGTTCGTCGCTCGTCCTGAGGACTGTGCGGCGTCTGGTCGCTGAGGGGGTGTCGTTCCAGGTAGAGATGGTTGTGCGACCCGACGACGTTGAGTTTCTGTCCGCAGGAATCGTCTTTCTGGCGTCGCTCGGAGTGCGCGGCATAGCGCCGCGCCTGGACCTGTGGAGCTGCTGGACGAAGGCGCACCTGCAGAGCCTGGAGCATGCCATCGTGGACTGCGCCCGCATCTGGCGAGAGATGTGGCCGGATCTCTGGATCACCTGGTTCGACGAGCGCGCGATGCGTATATCCGGAGCGGTACCCGACCGGCAGGCGCCCGAGCTGCGCGAGGGGGAGATAGCGGTGTCCCCAAGTGGGGGCCTGTACCCGTGCGCTCGTCTGGTGCGCGAGGACCGGGACGATGATCCGGCGCGGCTGCCCGGCGACGTCTTCGCGGGTGACGACTTCGTCGGAGTCGAAGAGGGCCGCTTGGAGTGTCCCTTCGAGTGTTCCCGTTGTGGCATACGGCCGATGTGTGCCGCCGAGAGCGCCTGCACGCGGTACATGCGGTCGGGCGACTCCGGTAGGCCCGACGAACTGCTCTGCACCTTCAGCCGAGTGTGTTACCGCGAGACCCTTAGGGCGATGGAATCGCTCTGCGGCATCATGATTGGAAGCGCGTAGGTGCTCGAATGCAGACTGTGATATCAATGCGACGGGAGGGAGAAAGGGCCGGCCGGCTTGTTCCACCTCTTGCCACCATAGGAGGCGGCTTTACCGCCGGTCGTCTCCAGGCAGGCCGGTTCTTCTCCTGTCCCGTCGCCCCAAGTTGCAGTGTTTTGCGAAGCCGGGGTCCTGGAAGGTCGGGCAGAATCGGACGCCGTTGTGAGGGCGGCAGACCGAATCGACGCCGCGGGCCGGCCCTGTGCAAGCACGCCGGTGGGGAACCGGCGCGTGCCCGGGACGGTCGGTTGAGTGTCGGCCCGGCCGGACACCCCGTCAGGCCTCACGGGCCCCGGCTCCTTCCATGCCTTGCGAGAGGCGGTGTTTGAAAACCGCTCCCCCGGTGGGTAACCTCTCCGTCTTCCGCTGTCCCTTCTCACTCCAGACGATTGCCGGGAGCAGAACATGGAAGTTGCCTCCAGAGACGTTTCGATTGCACACGCCGGAGTCAACTGCCTGGATGCCGTAGGCGCGCTGGGCATCCGGGCGGTGGACCTGCTGATCGATCGCGAGATGACGACCTCGCGCTTCACCGACCCGAACGGGGAGGCCTATGATCTGGGCGATGCGGCGGGGCGGGAGCGCTTCCGCGGCGATCTCGCGTCGGCCGGCGTGAGGATATGCGGGCTGACGCTGATGACGGAGTTCACGCGCGAGGACCTGGATGCCGAGATAGAATGGGCGATCCGCGCCTGCGGGCTCACGGCCGAACTGGATGCGGACGCACTGCGGGTGGACCCATGGATGCGGGAGCCCGGCATGCCCGTGCAGGCGTTCCGCAAGCGAATGGCGTCCGCGATCCGGCGCGTGCTGGCCGAGACGGACGGGGTGCCGATCGGCGTCGAGAACCACGGTTACCAGGGAAACCAGCCGGAGTTCCTGGAGGCGCTGATCGGGGAAGTGGCTTCGGATCGGTTCGGGCTCACGCTGGATACCGGCAACTTCTATTGGGCCGGCCATCCGCTGGACACGGTCTACGACATCATCGAGCGCTTCGCCGGGGTGGTGAAGTACACTCACGTGAAGAATATCCGCTATCCCGAAGACAAGCGCCAGGTGAATCGGGAGCCCGGTTGGGAGTACCTCAAGCACGTCTCGCCCGTGCCGGACGGCGACGTGGACCATGCTCGCGTGGTCCAGGCGCTGTCGGCGGCCGGCTACGACGGCGCCCTTGTCATCGAGGACGAGTCACACGTCAACCGGAGCCGTGAGGATTACGCCAAGGCATTGCGGCGCGACGTGCGGCACCTGCAGGGGGTGCTTACCTGACGGTCAGGGCGCCGCTTTCTCCGTCAGGTCGGACGGGTCGGCGGCGAACACGTGCACGGCATAGTCGCCGCTTTCCAGGTCCATCTTGATCAGCCGCTTCAGCGTGTACTCGCTGCCTACGCAGAACGCCTCCAGTTGAGCTTTATCGCAGCTTCCCAGGCCGTGCCGGTGTCCGGCGAAGGCGTAGCGCACCTTCGGGCAGTCGAGCAGCAGCGCGCCCAAGCGCTCGGAGCCCATGAAGGCCCGGCAGAACTCATACGCGACGCTGGACTCGCCGTAGAGAAGCTCGGCAAAGGGCAGGTGGTGAAGCATGGCGACCACCGTGTGCACGCGCGGTTCGATGGCGCGGTAGGCGGCCTTCAGCTTGCGCAGGCACTTCTCCGTGAACTCGGCGTCGGACATCTCCCAGTCGATGAACTTGCCGTCGTTCCAGTTGCATACGCCCGGCAGTTCCTTGCTCTCGTACTGGGAGATCGGGATGTTCAGCTCCCGGTTGCGGAAGCTGTAATCGTACCATCCTATGTTGCCGACGAAGCCGATGCGTTCAGCCACGGCCGGTTCGGCGTCCAGCATGATGAAGCCGCAGTCACGGGCGATGGACGGCAGCACCTCCCGGTATTTGCGGTCGCTGCCCGTGCCGGCCGTCCACAGGTCGTGGTTGCCGGGCACCACCAGTTTGAGGCCGTCGAAGTCGGCGAACAGCTCCAGGCATGCACGGAAGTACTCCGTCTCGGCGTCCGCCACGTCGCCGGCGATGGCGAAGACGTCGGCGCCGGAGTGGCGGACGTATTCGGCCATCTTCACCGTGCACGCATCGCCGCTGCGATAAAGGCCGTAGTGCAAGTCGGCCGTAACAAGCAGTTTTCGGGGATCTTCTCCCGCCATGATTCTGCCCTTGTTTTCGAGTCAATGCGGGGCTGCCGCCCCGCATCTAAGAGGTATTACACAAGTACTCCACTGTTCGGCTTGCAGCAACGCGGCCGCGCTACCCCTGCAACGGGTAGAGCGGGGCGTCTCGCCCCGCTGCGTCGATGAAGCAGAGCCGGCTAAGACTAATGTACTCCCTCTTAGAATAGAAGCGCCGCAGCGCCCAGCATGCCCGCGTTTGTGCCCAGGGCGGCGGGCACGATGCGCAGTTCCTCGCGCGTCACGCGGTTGATGTACTTCATCGCCCTGTGGAACATGGGCTCCTCGAACAGATCCCAAGCTTTGGCCAGCGAGCCGCCCAGCACGATCACGTCCGGGTCCACGATGTTCGCCACGTAGGCGATGGGCACGGCCAGATCGGTGCCGTACTCCCGCCAGGCCTCCCGGGCGGCCTCGTCTCCGCTTCTGGCGCGCTCGGCTATCTCCTTCGCCGTCGCCACCTTCTCGGTGAGTTTTTTATAGTTGCGCGCGACGGACCGGCCGCAGGTTTTCTCCTCGACGTGGTCTCCCTGGTAGGGCGAACACCATATCTCGGCGGCGGCACCGCGCGGGCCGTCGAACAGCCGGCCGCCTATCACCAGGAAGCAGCCTATGCCGGTCCCCAAGGTGAAACCGGCGCAGACGTCGGTGTCGGCGCCCGCGCCGAACCGTGCCTCCGCCAGACCGAAGCAGTTGGCATCGTTGTTCATCACGACCTCGCAGCCCAGTGCATCGGAAAGCCGCGAGACGATCGGGCAGTTGTGCAGCGAGGGTAGGTTGCCGGTGTCGAGGATCACGCCGTTTGCCAGGTCAAGCGGCGCCGGGGAGCCCAGGCCGGCTCCGCGCAGGTCGGCCGGGCCTACGTTGGCGTCGTCCATCGCCCGCCTGGCCGCGCGCACAATGTTGCCGACGACGGCGTCAGTATCCTTGTCCGCCTCGGTCGCCGCCCGCGCTTCCGAAAGCGCATCGCCCGAGGGCGTAACCACGCCGGCGCAGATCTTTGTGCCGCCCAGGTCGATGCCCAGTGCGGGCTTCCCCTCATGGGATGTCATGTTCTCCGGCTCCTCGGTTGCGTTCTTCTCGGATGCGGGGACAAGGTGTCAGAGAAGTCGGCGCCTCCGGGCGGTCACGTCACGAAACCGTCCGGCAGAGCGGCCACGTACGGCAGGTGCCGCCACAGGTCATTGTGGTCGAGTCCGTAGCCCACCAGGAACGAATCGGCGACCGTCGCGCCGACATAGTCCGCGCGGTGGCACACCGGCTTTGTCGTTTCCTTGCGCAGCAGCACGCAGGACCTCAGGCTTGCGGGTCGTTCCGCGAAGAAGATTTCGTGAAGCCGTGCGAGCGTGTTGCCGCTGTCGAGGATGCAGTCCAGGATGAGGACGTCCCGCCCGCGCAGCTTCAGTTCGTCTGTATCGCAGTCGACTCTGACCACGGGTCCTCGGGTGGTTCCCGCGTAACTTCTCGCCCGCACGAATTCCATCTCCACCGGCATGTCCAGACGACGCACCAGGTCGGCCGCGAAGAAGGCTGCTCCCTTCAGCACCGCCACGGCCATCAGCGGCGCGTCGGGCGCATGGTCGCTCGCTATGGACTCGGCCAGATCGTCTATGAGCCGCTCGATACGGCCGGCTGTCAGGAGCGGCTTCAGGTTTGCGGGATCGGGCGTGGTCTGGAGATTCACAGGAAATGCTCCTTGGGTACGGGTCCCTCAAAGCGCAGAGCGACACTACCATATCCAGGATGGAACGGACAAGGGAAGGGGTGAGTCGGTCACATCCAGGCCGCCGTGCCGCCGGCTTCGCCCACGAACGGGTTCATCTCGTACATGATCAGCGCCGACCAGTCCGAGGAATCCGTAGCCGGCATGAACTTCACGTCCAGAACCTTAGCTCCGGTCAGTCGGCCCAGTCGGTCGTTCACGAGTTCGGCCAGCTTGTTGCGATCTTCGGCGGCGACGGTGATGACGCGGGTTGACTGCTTGTTCTGCGGCTGGCTGCAGTGGGCAAGCTGCTGAAGGATGCCCTGGATGAGGAAAAGGCGCGAGAGGTACTTGTCCCGGAGATCGTGCACTGCCGTCGAGTACGAGTAGGGGTCGAAGATGTCTTCGAGTTCTTGGTCGCCGTTGATGAGGGCGTTGATGAGCTCTTCTCTCAGATGGGCCTGGATCTTAGCCAGCCTGCGGGCAAGTGCTCCAGCGTCTCTGCTCATCGCGAAACCGTCTTCGAGGGGGGCGCTTGGCTCAACACCTCTCGATTATAGGTAGGCGCAACGGCGATGTCAACCTGCTGAACCACTTGGCAGACGTGGAGAAAAGCTGTGGCCCCGGCGTGATCCAGCAGCATCCACAGCCGTTGGCGGCCATTATGGGTCGGCCTGCCACGACTTAAGGTAGCGTCCGGGCGTCGTGAAATCGCCGATCGAGCATAGCTCTGCCAGCAAGTGCGCGAGATCCTCGGTGCCCGATTGGGAGAGCGGGCTGCCCCTCTCGCTGACGAACAGATGCCACGGGTGGAGGGCCACCTGCGCCAGGCCGCCGCGTCCAGTCACGGCAATCTGTTGCGCCAGGTTTACGTAGTCGCCCACGCTCCTGCGACCTTCCATGAGCTGCCAGAGGTACGCGCTGATCGGGCACCCGGAGCCGTCCGTTCCCCTCACCAATGGAAGCTCGTAGACTCCTGCGCTCCCCGGCAGCACGTGGGGGATAAGAGTGCGTGTGCCCAACGCCTGTGTCACGCTGGCATCGTAACGGAATCCGGTATCCCCCAGGGCGGCGGCAAGCGCCGGCGTCATGCGGCAGTAGGGCGCCCGGAAGCCCTGTGGGACTGTGCCGAAAACGTCCTCAACCGCACGCATGTTCTTTGCGAGCACTTCCCGCGCCGCCTCGCGGTCCAGCGGCAGGCCGCTGACCGTGCCGGCGAAGTCTTCGTGCTCCCATCCGTGGCAACCATGTTCGTGTCGGGGCTCGGTGCGAATCCTCGTCGTCAGTTCCGGATTGGCTCGGCAGATGCTGCGGAGCGACCGGCCTTCCCAGAAAAAGGCGGCGGGCAGGCCCAGGTTGTCCACAATGTCCAGCAACGCATCGAGCCCGCGGCGGCAGGCATCGAGTCTCACTTCGCCATCCTTGCCTCCACGGGAGACGGCTCCTGTCCGGCCCGGGACGGCGCAGTTGGCGTCCGGGTCGACGTCGACGGTCAGCGCGATGCGGACGGGCGCCGACGGCATCGGTTCGTTGGGACTGGCGTGCATGGCGGGGATTCTATTCGGCGCGCGGGGTCCCGTCAAAGCTTCGTGCGGGGCCATCCCGAGGAGGGCGCTGCCGACCGAGCGATTGACAAGGTCGCGCTTCTGTTCCTACAATCCAAGTTCCCACTCACACCATCTCATCTGAACGGAAACCCATGGCGGAGAAAGTTGTCATTGTCGAGTCCGCTGCGAAAGCGCGGACGATCAAAGGTTACCTGGGATCCGGATTCGAGGTGCGCGCCTGCCGAGGGCACGTGCGCGACCTGCCGGAGAACCAGTTCGGCGTGGATATAGAGAAAGACTTCGAGCCGACCTACCGCACGCTTCCGGGCAGTCGGAAGATCGTCGGCCAGTTGCGCAAGCTGGCGGAGGGGGCCGAAGAGGTGCTGCTGGCGCCCGACCCCGACCGCGAGGGCGAGGCCATCGCCTGGCACCTCGAGCACGTGCTGAAGGTGCCGGAAGAGAAGATCAGCCGGATCACTTTTAATGAGATCACCCGCTCGGCCGTCTCGGACGCGCTGAAGCAAGCGCGCAAGCTGGACATGAACCTGGTGAACGCGCAGCAGGCGAGGCGGATCCTGGACCGCATTGTTGGCTACGAGCTGAGTCCGCTGCTGAGTTCGAAGGTGATCCGCGGCCTGAGCGCAGGACGCGTGCAGAGCGTCGCCCTTCGGCTCGTCGTCGAGCGCGAGAAAGAGCGCGAGGCGTTCGTCCCGGAGGAGTACTGGGAGATAAAGGCCCTCCTGCGGAAGGGAGAGAAGGGCGACGTTTTCGAAGCCGAACTCTTCAAGCTCGAGGGTGAGGACCCGAGCATCGGAAACGAGGCCGGTGCCACTGACCTGGTCGAGCTTCTCAGCAAGCGCAGCTTCCGCGTCGCTTCCGTCACCAAGCAGCAGACCAGTTCCAAGGCGTCGCCGCCATTCATAACCAGCACCCTCCAGCAGGCGGCCAGCAGCAACCTTCGCTTCTCGGCGGCGCAAACGATGCGCGTCGCCCAGCAGCTCTACGAGGGAATCGACATCGACGGCGAGTCGCAGGGCCTTATAAGCTACATGAGAACCGACTCGACGCGCGTGGCCGATCAGGCGATCGAGGCCGTGCGCGGACTGATCGGGGAGAGCTTCGGGGATAAGTACCTGCCGAAGAAACCCAACAAATTCCGCAGCCCGAAGGGCGCTCAGGCGGCCCACGAGGCCATCCGTCCCAGCGAAGTGACGCGCACGCCCGAGGACCTGCGTGGGCAGCTCT
This sequence comes from uncultured candidatus Brocadiaceae bacterium, assembly GCA_964655775.1. GTDB lineage: Bacteria > Planctomycetota > Brocadiia > SM23-32 > SM23-32 > CAZZNQ01. The sequence continues at coordinate 27,882 of CAZZNQ010000012.1, forward strand.
CCGACCGGCAGTGGAAGCTCTACGACCTTATCTGGCGGCGCTTCGTGGCCAGCCAGATGCCGCCCGCCCGTTACGACCTGACCGACGTGGAGATCGCGTCCGAGCCCGCTGCGGACGCCTCGGATGGCGGACCGGAAGCCCTGTTCCGCGCCAGGGGCAGGCAGATGGTTTTCGACGGCTACACTCGCGTGAGCGGCAAGCCGAGCGGCTCCGACGATATGTCCCTCCCGCCGCTGGACGAGGGCGACGGCCTGGACCTGGAAGAGCTGGTTCCGTCTCAGCACTTCACCCAGCCGCCGCCCCGCTACACGGAGGCCACGCTGGTGCGCGAGCTGGAGCGGCAGGGCATCGGGCGCCCCAGCACCTACGCCCCCACGATCAGCCGCCTGCTGCAGCGCAACTACGTGCGGCGCGAGCGGCGCGCGCTCCGGCCCAGCGACCTGGGAATGGTGGTGGTGGACCTGCTGGTGCGCCACTTCCCGCGCGAGATGGACGTGGGATTCACCAGCCACATGGAGGATGCGCTGGACGAGGTGGAGGAGGGCGAGCGCGACTGGCGGAGCGTGCTCCGGGAGTTCTACGGTCAGTTCAGCGAGGACCTGGCCGAGGCGAAGGAGAAGATGCAGTTGGACACTCCGGAGAAGCTGGAGAAGGAAGAGGAGTGTCCGGAATGCGGCAAACCGCTGGTTCTCAAGTTCAGCCGGCGAGGGGACAAGTTCATTGGTTGCTCGGGATTTCCCGAGTGCAAGTACACCCGACCGGTGGCCGACAGCACGGCGCCGCAACCGGAGGAGACCGAGTTCAAGTGCGACAAGTGCGGCGCTCCGATGCTGCGACGCACGGGCCGCCGGGGGCGCGATTACCTGGCCTGTTCCGCCTACCCCGACTGCCGCAACATCATGGGCCTGGACCGCGATGGCAAGCCGGTCAAACTGAAGCCGCGCATCACCACCGGGTTTGCCTGCCCGCGGTGTGGGCGTGAGATGCACCTGGAAGGCGAGGGCGAGGCGGAGGAGATGAAGTGCGCCCGTTGCCGCCAGGAAGTGCCCCTGCTGACCGTGCAGGAGGCGTTGGAGGCCACGGAATTCGATCCCGAGCAGGTCTCCATCATCTGCGAGAATTGCGGCGCGCCGATGGAGTTGAAGCGCGGCCGTCGCGGCTTTTTCCTGGGCTGCTCGAAGTACCCCGAGTGCAAGACCACAGCGCCCTTGCCCAAGGACCTGCTGCCCGACCCGCAGCCCACGCACGAACGATGCGAGAAATGCGACCGTCCGCTGGTGCTGCGTTGGGGACCTTACGGGCGGTTCCTTGCGTGCAGCGGGTTCCCGCGCTGCCGGAACACGTGGCAGACGGGGACAATGCGCAAGAAGTGCCCGGAGGACGGATGCGACGGCAAGCTGGTGAAGAAGGTGAACAAAGAGGGTGAGCAGTACCTCGGCTGCTCGCGCTATCCGCAGTGCTCGCACACCGAGCCGGCTAAGAAGGGCAAGAAGGGCAAGAAATAGGGCGCCCTACGAACGGACGCGGAAGCCGGAGATGTCGCCTTTCGGTTCCGACCAATCGACCTCAACGTCTTGCACCTGCGCCATCCGAGGCCCTTCATGGCACCAGGAAACCACTTGCCTGACGCTCTTCTTGGGGCCCTCGAACACGGCCTCGACGGCTCCGTCCGGCCGATTCCTCACCCATCCGTCCAGTCCGAGATTGTGGGCTTTATCGAGTGTGGAGGCCCGAAACCACACGCCTTGGACACGTCCCTGGATAACCACGTGCGCCCTGACCGCTTCTTCCGCCATACTCCCGCCCCCGTTTGTCTGCGTAGGCTTTACACGCGCCCGGGTCGGCCCTAAGATGAACTCAATACCTTCACTCTAAAGGGCTTCGCGCGGCGGTTCAAGATCATGGTTCCAAGCCCATTCGGCTCCCTGAGACGCCACGAGTCCGCCCATGGACGACTGAATGACTTCGGCGCCATCGCCGACGTCTACGACGAGTTGGTAGACTGGGCGCCGTACGGGCTGTGGGCGAACAAGCTGGAATCAACGTTAGAAGAGTGGGGGCTGCCTGCCCGTGCCCACATCCTGGACGTGGCCTGTGGCACGGGGCTCTCAACGCTCCCGTGGCTTGAGAGAGGCTACCCCGTGGTGGGCGTAGATCGGTCCCCGGCGATGCTTGCACGGGCGGCCGAACGGGTGCGCAACGCCGGTTTCAAGGCTGAGTTCCGACAGGGAGACATGCTCGACTTGAGCCCGTCGGGCGACTTCGAAGCTGCCGTCTGCATGCACAGCGGCCTGGACTACATCCTGGACAACGACGACCTCCGTCGGGCGTTCCGCTCACTGCGCGGCACCCTCATGGCGGGCGGCTTGTTGGCCTTCGACAAGTGCCTGGACGTGCCCTCCTTTTACGATCGCGACCGGGAGGACCGCCGCACCCTTTCCTGCGGGACGGCCACCTTCCGCTACCATTGGGACAGGCGCCGGAAGCTGCTGGTGCAGCGCTGCACCGTGCGCCGCACCGACGGCAGCTTGCCGGCGCGGACAGCGGTGACTTACCACCTGCGGGCAACTCCGCCCGACGAACTGGTGGAGATGGTCGAGGAGGCCGGCTTCCGCACGCTCGAGGCCCCGCGTGAGTTCAGTGTGACCGACCCCGGCACCGCGGTGTTCCGGGCGGTGTGATGCCGCTCCGCGTGCTGTTTACGCGCCCTCCAGAAAACGCATCAGACGCGCAAGGCCTTTCTCGATGGTCTGGTCCGATGTGGCATAGGAGAAACGCACGTAGCCTTCGGCGCCGAACGCTGAGCCGGGCACTGCTGCCACCTGGGCCTGTTTCAGCAGGGCGTCGCAGAGCTGCAGGCTGTTGTCGACGCGCATGTCGCCGAACGTCCTGCCGAGAAGCTCACGGCAGTCGGCAAAAGCGTAGAAAGCGCCCTGGGGCATCGCGCATCGCACGCCGGGAAGCTGATTCAGTCCTTCCACCAGGTGGAGTCGCCGCTGGTCGAAGATGTCGCGCATCTCGGCTACGCTTTCCTGAGGCCCGTTCAAAGCCTCCAAGGCCGCCTTCTGGGCGATGCTGTTGGGGGCGCTCGTCATGTTGCTCTGGAGCCGGGCGGCGGCGCGGATGACTTCCGCGGGTCCGGCGGCGTAGCCGATCCGCCAGCCCGTCATAGCGTAGGTCTTGGATACGCCGTTCACGGTGAAGACCTGCTCCCTGGCGACGTCGCTGACGGCAGCCGGGCTGAAATGTTCAGCGTTGCCGTAGATGAGTTTCTCGTATATCTCGTCGGAGATGATCCAGAGCCCGCGCTCGATTGCGAACTGCACCAGTGCCTCAATCGCCGCGCGGGTCAGCACCATGCCGGTGGGGTTGGACGGAGAGTTGAGCATCAGGCCCTTGGTGCGGTCGGTGACGGCCTGCTTCAGCCGCTCCACGTCCGGTTTCATGCCCGGGCAGTCGGTGCAGTCCACAATCACCGCCTTCGCTCCGCAAATGCGGGCCTGCTCGGCGTAGCTTACCCAGTAGGGAGCGGGAAGCAGCATCTCGTCGCCCTCTTCAAGCAGGCAGAGCATAAGCTGGTAGAGCACGTGCTTTGCCCCGTTGGACACCAGAATCTGCTCGGGCCTGTAATCCAGGCCGTTGTCGGCGCTGAGCTTGCGCACGATGGCTTGTCGCAGCTCCGGCGTTCCGGCGGCGTCGGTGTACTTGGTGAAGCCGCCGTCTATGGCTTTGTGCGCTGCCTGGTTGACGTTCGACGGGGTGTTCATGTCCGGTTCGCCGACGGTGAAGACCGCCACGTCCACCCCCTCGCGCATGAGTTGCTTGGCCTTGCTGGTCAGGGCCATCGTCGCGGAGGGCTCGGCTTCTGCTGCCACTCTGGTTAGCATCTTGGTCTGTTCCTTTGCTGCAAGGTGATTGCGGTACAGGTCCCCCTTCGGCCTACTCCGCATATTAGTGGCGCCAGGACGCGATGGCAACTGCGTGGAGTCAGAGACGCTTTTGCAGGTCGTCGGCGACTGCTCGAACCACGGCCCTCAGCGTCTCCATTATGCCTTCGCCGGTCTTGGTGCTGGCAAGGAAGTCAGGCATGCCGTGTCGGTTAAGGGAGGCGCGCAGGGCGCCTATGTCCACCTGGTCGACGAGGTCCGCCTTGTTGTACTGCACCACGTGCGGGATGTTGGCCAGATCCACCTCGTAGCCGTCCAGGCATTCGCGCAGCTCGAGCATCGAGTCCACGTTGGCGTCCATGCGGTTCGGACGGCTGTCCGCGACGAAGACGATGCCGTCGGTGTCTCGCAAGAGCAGCCGGCGCGTATTCAGCGCCATGGCCTGCCCCGGGCCGCTGCACAGGTGATAAGTTGTGTGGAAACCGAAGATCTTGCCGAAGCGCACGGGCAGCACGTCGATGTGCAGATCGGGGTCGCCCTTTGTGGGCATGGAGGCGAAGCGGCCACGGTGATCCGCGTCCAGGTGGTCGTAGACGTACTTCAGGTTGGCCGTCTTGCCCGACCTGCCCGGTCCACAGTACACCACTTTCGAGTCGATCTTCCGCTTCTTGACGTCAATGCTCGGCATGCGCAGTCCCCTCAAGGCCGGCAGACCATCGCCGGACAGCCGTTGTGCTTCCGCGCCGGCGGCATGCTTCCTTCCGCCGGCTTCGGTTCAGACGCAGAAGCGATTCTCCGACCCGGCCGCTGTGGGTTTAGGCCGGAAGGCACCTCCCACCGGGGATGCAGCCTGTCAGTCACGCTCCCGCTCGATCTTCTCCTGATAGCCGCTTTCCCGGTATGCTTCCACCGGATCCAGCGGCAGGTCCTTCTCCAACCGGGCCATGTAGAGTATGGGCCGCACGTCCGTCAGGAAGGCGTCCAGGAAAGTCCGATTCGCCGGTATAATGTCCTGCTGCGCCTGGAGCTGGGCCAGATCCTCCCGGTCGACGATCAGCGCCCGTGCCAGCGAGACCTGCAGGCTGTCGATGCTGTGCAGGACGGCGTGGATGCGATTCTCCAGCGACGAGCACTGGTCGATCATGTAGGCCCAGTTCTTCGAGGGATCGTCCGCGCAGACGACCTCGCCTTTGACCAGCTCCCAGAAGATGGCGTACATCTGCAGGTTCGGTTCCACGGCATGGTCGTCGTCGGCGGCGTAGCGCGTGTTGAAATGGAATCCGCCGTGACGGCCGGAGCCGATCAGGCGCGCCACAATCTGGGCGACGTTCACCCCGTGGGAGTGGTGGCCCATGTCCACCAGCACTCCGGCCCTCTCGCCGAGGCTGTCCGCCATGGCCATCGCTACGCCGTAGTCGCTGATGACGGTGGAGTAGGTGCCCGGCTCGAAAACCTTGTACTCGATCAGGTGCATCACGCTATCCGGGCCGGCATCGTGGATCTCGTGCAGCGCGTCGTAGGCCAGTTTTTCCTGCTTCCAGAGGTCGCGTTGCCCGGGGTAGTTGGTGCCGTCCGGCAACCAGTAGGTCACCAGGTTATCGGCATGCTGTGCGGCGATCTCAGACGAGACGATGCAATGGTCTATGAGCAACCGGCGCACATCAGACAGGGTCGAGGTGAGGCTGCCGTAGTGCGTTCCCTTCAGAAAAAGGGTGGGGTTGACGGCACCAAAATCGATTCCCTGCTCCCTGGCGAACGCGCGCGATTCGGCGAAGTGCTCGGTTTTGATGTCGGCGAAGTCAACGTCCTCCGGCTTATCCCATCCGGTGTGGATGGCCACGCGAGGGGCGGCGCCGGTCAGCTTGTGGACCATGGCCGCGTCCCGAAGCTTGGATCGGAAGTCGCGCGCCGGGCCGGGGGGCATGTAGTCGCCGAAGCGCCCTCCGCCGAACTCGCCGAACACCCATGAGGGCACCTCCACCTCAAAGGCCTTCACCTTGTCCTTGACACCGTCGATGTCGATGCCCAGTTCATCGAGCCGCTCGCCCAGAATGCGGTACTGCTCTTTTGCCCGTTTCTCCGAGATTCCGCGCATCGTGCTGCCTCCTGCAGGCTTCGAACGGGAAGTGGTCGACCTGAGTATTGCGCTGCTCCTTGGCGTCCGCCCATGGAGCGCACAGAGTTTAGCGCAGAGGCGCTTTGGGCGCAAGGACTCGGCGCGCCTGGCGGCAGCGGGCACCCGCCTGTTGAAGGGAGAGTGCCTGACGGGCTAAGATAACGGCCTGTGTTTGCGGCCGACCGGTGCATCGCGTGAGGGGATGGATTCATGGCGAACGGCGAAAAGCTCCAGCTTCAGAACGTGCTGAAGGACTACTGGATAGGTCCGCAGCTCGGCACCGGTGCCCGAAGCGTTGTCTTCGAAGTCAAGAGCAAGGAAGACGGCAGGACGCTTGCCGTCAAGTTCGTGGCTGGCGAGTCCGAGGACGACCTGCGCGTCATCGGCCATCTGGAGAACGAGTACCGCGTCCTAAAGGACATCCACTCGACGCCCGGGGACGGCAGCTCGGTGATCGTCAAGCCGATCGAGTTCAAGAAGGTTAAGCGTTTCTTCAAGGTGCGCGGCGCCTACCTGGTGATGGAACGCGCGCAGGGACGCTCGTTGTTTGACTACGGCGAATACAGCATTCCGGACGTGCTCACCATCTTCCGCCAGACCTGCCTGGGTCTGGAACACATGCATAAGGTAGGTTACGTGCACGCCGACCTGAAACCACAGAACATTCTGGTGGACGGCGACCTGAACGTGAAGCTGATCGACTTCGGTTTCGCTGCGAAGATCGGCCAGCAGCTCAAGAACTTCAAGGGCACTTTCGGCTACCTTGCCCCCGAGCAGGCGGGCGGGCGCCTGACCGAGAAGACGGACGTGTTCAACCTGGGCGCGGCGCTTTACCGCGTGCTTACCGGTGAGAACGTTCCTTCGATTATGCCGGGGCAATCAGAGACGCGCGGTTTTGTGCCGGACCAGCAGATACGGATCTCGTCCCTGCATCGGATCAACCCCGACGTGCCCGAGGAGCTCTCGGAGATCGTGATCAAGTGCATCTCCGCCCGAGAACACGAACGTCCCACGGTCACCCAGCTCAAGCGATACCTGCACGGCCTCCAACTCCGGCTCGATTTCGACAACATCTGAGCCGGTTCGGACTCAGACCTCCCAGACGCTCCCTTTCACCCCGAGCTTCGTCATCCGCTCCCGGGCCGCATCGCGCACCCCCACGGGCACCACCACCCAGAACACCGCACGATTGTCACGCGCGAAGTCCGAGAACAGCCGCCACTGGTCCTCGGTGTGTTCGTCGCGCACGCTGTCCTCGGTTTCGACTTCGAACAGGTTCATCCGGTCGTCGAACGCGACGATGTCCGGAACGTGTCCGCGGGACGAATGGGGCCACGTGATCTTCTCGGGCCTGGGAAACGCCGCGACGTCGGCCTGGATGTCGCGGTAAGCTCGCTCAAGAAGCGAGCCCGCGGCAACCCGTACGAGACGTTCATGTTCCTCCTGCGACATGCGCCTGGACATTGTCCTCCTCCCCTTGCCGGTGATTCGGAGCGCGGCCGCCGTCCCGGCTGTTTCCGGGGCGGGGCGCGCATCCCTGCCTTCGAGTGACCACCGTCCGGCGGTGATTATACCGTCGGTGTGGCTTCTGTCCAAACATTTCGAGGTCGCTATGCGGCCCAGGCAGGCGGTTCAGCTTGTGGGCGTGGGTGCTTTGCGCTACCATCGCTCCAGGGGCAGCCAGGGGCACTTTCTGGGAGTGGGAGTCGCCGCATGCTGCTAAGAGACGGTCGTCTGGAAGATGCCGAAACGATCGCCGGATTCCAGATGGTGATGGCTAAGGAGACGGAGGACCTGGATCTGGAGCCCGGGACGGTCCGGGCAGGCATAAGGGCCGTGTTCGCCGATCCGACCAAGGGCGCCTATCTTGTCGCGGAGCACGAGGGCGAGGTAGTCGGCAGCCTTCTGGTGATACCGGAATGGTCCGACTGGCGCAACGGCACCGTGCTGTGGATACACTCCCTCTACGTCAAGCCCGCGTTCCGCCGACAGGGGGTATTCCGCATGATGTTCGATCACCTTCGCGGTCGGGTGGAGTCCAGCGAAGCGCTGATGGGTCTGAGGCTGTATGTGGCCGTGGGCAACGAGGTGGCTCAGCAGACCTATCGCAGCATGGGCATGGCGGATGATGAGCATCGGCTCTTCGAATGGCTCAAGTAGCATCGTTCGGGGGGCCGGGCCCGTTGCGGCCGGCCTCCGTCGGTTCCGCCGGAATCTTTGACTCTCCCTGACGATTCCTGCTACCTTTACGGTGCCGATCCGATTTGAAGTCGTGAGGAACTGTGTCGCCAGGTGGTTGTCTGCCATGCGAGCCGAAGACAAGGCGCCCGATCTTATACTGGTGACGATCGGCGCCTGGCGCCTGGATGCCCTGGCCCACATGCCGTTCCTGAGCGGCATGGGCAGCCCCTGGTTCAGGGCGCACGCGATCTGCCAGGCCCCGCGCCGCGGGGCCGGCGTGCGCACCCTCTTGACCGGGCTTTCTCCGTCCGACTCCCGGCCGTCCCGAGTGCAACGGCCGACGCTGCCCGCGATGCTCGCCGCCAACGGTTATTGGACCTGTGCCGTTTTGGGCGAAGGGCCGGGCCTGGAGAAGTGGGGTGTCGAGTTCGCGGACTTCCGGTGCGCTTCTGCTGTGGGTCCCGGAGCACGGGAGGGCGGAGTTGCCGACGTGTGGCGTCGGTTTTGGCTTCTGCCGCTGGTTCGGGCGGCGAATGTGTGTCGGCTGGCGTTGGAGCGATATGAGGGCATGGATCGTCCAAGATTCCTCTGGCTGCATCTAACCGATACGGCGGAGCCGCTGGAGCCGGGATTCCGCGAGGTGGGCGTGGGAGGCTTCCTCAGGAGTCGTGCCGCGTTGACGGCGTGTCGCCGCGCGGCCTCAAGCCGGGGGCCGGTCGCGCGCCGCCATCGCGTCCGGGTCGCCGACCTGTACGCGCGGTGTGCCGGCCAACTGGACTCTGCACTGCGAGAACTGGTGGACGGGGTCCGGGACGACGCAGCGGTGCTTATAGTGGGGGAGCAGGGCATGAGCATGGGGCATGCTCCGCTGCAACACGCCCGGCTCTACGATGAATGCGTCCGCGTGCCTCTTGTAGGTCGCCTGCCGGGGGGAGTCGCGTTGCTGCCGTCACGGCAGGCCACGATAGCGCCTGCGCTGGTCAAGGCGCTGGGCCTGTCCGCGCCCGCCGCATGGACGGACAGTGGATCGGCGGACGGCGACGTTGTGCCGCTGCACTGCCGCGGAGGCGCTGACTCTGAGAGCTACCTGGGACTGCGGACCACACGCTGGAAATACATATGCACCTATCGCGGGGGAACTTCCGTTCTCAGCGGAGAGGAGCTGTATGACCTGGAGAGTGACCCGGAAGAGGCTTACAATATTGCGGGCGACTTGCAGTTCGAGCCGACCCGCGCCGGACTTGCCAGGTTGCTTCGTCGCGAGTTCGGCCGGTCCGACGAAAGATCCGCTCACGCCGGTTAGGGCGTGCGAAGGAGCGACATTCGGGGCATGGCGTGACCTGTGGTGAGCTGAGAAGAGGTGCGAGATGAGCATGCTGGAACCCGAAGCGGTCAGGCGGCGGTTGGTCCTCGTGGAAGACGACCGTCACAGCATCGACGCATTGCGCACGGCTTTCGCCGATTTGGGCTGCGAGTGCGAGGTGGCGCTCGACCTGAGCACCGCAATGACGATACTCGGGGAGAGGCGCATGGACGTGGCCGTGGTCAACGCGAAGGCTACAGACATGAAGGAAGAGCAGCTCATTGATGAACTGAAGGATGCCTCGCCCGGCATCCGCATCGTCATCTACAACGGCACCAAGTCCAAGGCCAGGCAGAGACGGCTCCGTCGGCAGGGGGCTGACAGCTACCTGAGCACGGCCAGCGACATGGCGGCCGTCGCCCGCAGCGTTGAGCGCGTGCTTGGCGTTCAGCCCTGACCGCGCACTTCGAATGCGGCCATCTCCGGCGGGCATCGGAATCTCCACGTTATCCAGCCGCCCGAACCATAGCCGCGACTGACGTAAACGTGTCCCCATTCTCGCCGATACAGGCCCATCGCGAAGTCCCCGGTGCAGGTCGGCAGTGCCGCCCTCCAGAGCAGCGGGATGCGGATCTGGCCCCCATGCGTGTGGCCGCTCAGAACCAGGTTCACGCCGGTTTCCGGCCGGATGAAGCGAGCCGTAAGCGAGGCGTGCGACAGCAGCACAGTGAATGTGGCGTCGGCATCGGGTGGTACCGCTTCAGCGAAGCTCGGCCAGCCGCGGGCGGCGTCGTCCAGCCCACACAGGCGCACGGGCCCCGGCGCCGTCTGCAGCAGACGCGACTCGTTGTTGAGGAGCACGGCCCCCGCTTCGGCGCACAGTTTGCGCAGTTCGGCCACCCTCTTGTAGGCGTCCGCTTCCCAGTTGCCGCGCGTCACGTACACGCCGTGGCGGGCCCGTATGGCCGATAAGAACCTGCCGACCGCGTCCCACGTCCGGCGGCCCCGCGCCTTTAGATCGCCGGTGATCGCCACGAAATCCGCATCCTCTTCATTCACCGCACGCGCCAACTCCCCGTGACGGGTCCGCCATTTCTTCAGGTGCAGATCGCTCAGGTGCACAAAGCGCAGAGGGTCGGCGGCGGTGGGCAGAAAAGACGTGGTCAGGTGCAGTCGCTCGATGGTGAACGCGCGTCGGTGGTTGTCTCTCTGCATGGACCGGCGGGCCGTGCTTGGGATATCGTGCTCGCGGGGACGGGCGACGATTATAGCCGGATGCTGAGGCGGAGGGCAACGGCGCAGCCCCGGTGGCTGGCGGTCACCAGTGGCAGGTCCAGCCGAGCGAACGGAGCCGGTGCCCGCTTCGGGGGCGCCGCTCCGCGTTGACACGCACGGCCGTGCGGTGTTATAAGGTGAGACGGGCACGGCAGCCGGCTGTTGAACGGACGGCAGGGCCGTGGAAGCGGCGAGGTATGGCCTTTCCCGGTGCGCAAGCCCAGACCCGCTGAATGCTCCCTTTCGCAGCGCAGAGGTATCATGATCTACTCGAGGGCCGCTTTCCTGCATTCTGAGGAAGTGGAGCAGTACAGCTACCCTCCGGAGTGTCCTTTCAAGACGCAGCGCGCGGCGATGACGCGCGACATACTGCGCCCGATGGGCCTTTTGTCCGGCCCTTCGCATTTCATCCATCCGCCGGCCACGGCCACGCGGGAGGAACTGGAGAGCTTCCATACCCGCCGCTACCTGGAAACGCTGAAGGAGGCGCAGGCGGGCCGTCTTGAGCCGGAAGCCCTGTTCATGGGGCTGGGCACCGAGGACTGCCCCGTCTTCAGCGGCATGTATGAGTATGCCGCGCTTGCCGCCGGGGCCTCGTTGACCGGCGCGCGGCTGCTTTTGGACGACAAAGCGGGCCTGGCGTTCAATCCCTCCGGGGGCTTCCACCATGCCGAGCCCGAGAGAGCGGCCGGATTCTGCTACATCAATGATGTTGTCATTGTCTGCAAAATGCTGGCCGGACGTGGCAAGAGGGTGTTCTGCCTGGACCTGGACGTGCACCACGGCGACGGCGTTCAGAACGCCTTCTATGACCGTTGCGACGTGATGACGGTGTCCTTCCACGAGAGTGGGAAGACGTTGTTCCCCGGTGGCGGATTTCCCGACGAGATCGGCGAGGGGGAGGGGCGCGGCTACAACGTCAACGTTGGCCTGCCCCGCGGCACGTATGACGCTCCGTACCTGCGGGCCGTGCGCGAAGTAGCCGTTCCGCTGCTGAGCGCGTTCGGGCCGGACGTAGTAGTCCTGGAGATCGGCATGGACGGGCTCTCCGGCGATCCGCTTGCGCACCTGAGTCTGACCAATAACGCCTATGCGGATGCTGTTTCCGAGGTGGCCCGGCCCGGTCTGCCGCTGCTTCTTCTGGGCGGCGGCGGTTACAATCCGCGCAACGCCGCCCGGGGCTGGGCGCTTGTATGGAACGTGCTGTGCGGCAAGGAGGGCACCAGCGAGCTGGAACTGGCCCTTGGAGGCGTGATGCTGGAGACGACTGACTGGCAGGGGGGGCTGCGCGACAGGACGCTGGTGCCCGAGCAGAAACAGGTGGAGAGCGTGAACCCCGCTGTTGACGCCTCCATCCGTACGGTTCGGGACCTGGTATTCCCCATACACGGAATCTGAATGGCTGCGCGCCGCTCCGAAGCGGCGCGCGGCCTACCCACAGAGGACTGACACGTATGGCGCTTGACGCCCTTTTCAAACCGGAATCCGTCGCCGTGATCGGTGCCTCCCGCTCTGAGGGCAAGGTCGGGCACGAGATCGTCAGTTCCCTGCTGCGCGGCGGCTTTCCGGGCGAGGTGTTCCCAGTCAACCCGAAGGCGGATGAGATAGAGGGGCTCAAGTGCTACCCCGATCTGAAATCCATCGGGAAAGCGCCGGACCTAGCCGTCATTGTGGTCCCCGCAAAGGCGGTGAAGGGGGCCATGAGCCAGTGCGCAGACGTTCGTGTGAAGGCGGCCGTCATCATAACGAGCGGCTTCCGCGAAGTGGGCGAGGAGGGCATGGCCCTGGAGCGGAGCATCATGCAGATCGCCCGGCGCGCGAACATCCGTGTGCTGGGACCCAACTGCCTGGGGCTGATGGTGCCGTCACGCAAGTTGAATGCTTCCTTTGGAGGCGATCTTCCTGAGCCCGGCAGCATCGCCTATATGTCTCAGTCCGGCTCGATCCTGGCGGCCATCCTGGACATGGCGACGGCGCAGGACATCGGGTTCAGCAAACTTGTCAGCATCGGCAATAAGGCGGATATCGACGAGATAGACATGATTCGCGCACTGGGGGAGGACCCCGAGACGAAGGTGATAGCCGGCTACCTGGAGACGATAGCCGACGGCGACGCCTTTGTGCGCGAGTCCGAACGCATATCGCATGAGAAGCCCATTCTCCTGATGAAGGCGGGCATCACGGGAGCAGGGCTGCGCGCCGCCTCGCTGCACACGGGCAGCCTGACAACCGGGCAGGCTGCCTACGAATGCGTATTCGAGCGGGCGGGCGTGATACGGTGCGCATCCACGAAGCAGCAGTTCGACTTCGCCCGTGCGCTGGCGACGCAGCCGCTTCCGGACGGGCCGAACGTGGCCGTGATAGCGAACGGCGGCGGCCCGGGCATCATGACGGTGGACGAGATCGAGCGCCAGGGGCTGGCGCTCGCTGAACCGTCGCAAGCCACCCGGGAACGCCTTACCGCGGCCCTGCCGATGCACGCCAGCGTGAACAATCCGTTCGATCTGCTGGGTGACGCACCGGCCGACCGCTACAAAAAGGCGCTGGAGATCATCCTGGAGGATCCGGAGATCCACAGCGTGCTTGTGCTCCTCACCCCTCACGGCGTCACCGAGATCGGCGACACCGCCCGGGCCGTCCTGCGCGTGATCGAGCGCAATCCGCAGAAGCCGGTGCTGGCCTGCTTCCTGGGCGGCACTCGGGTGGAGGAAGGCACCCGCATCCTGCGCAAGGGGGGCGTGCCCTGCTACGACGCACCCGAAAGCGCAGTGGCAACGGTGAAAGTGATGGCCGAATACGGACACTGGCGCTCCCGCCCGAAGCGCGTGGTGAAGCTTTTCCCCGTGAACCGGCGAAAGGTGGAGCAGATCATCCGGCGGCACAAGCAGAGGGGCACCCCCGACGTCGGTGAAATGGAGTCAAAGGAGATCCTGGAGGCTTACGGCTTCGTGACGCCTCGCGGGACCGTAGCCACCTCCGCCGAGCAGGCCGCCAACATGGCGGAGCAGATCGGTTACCCGGTCGTGCTGAAGATATGGTCGCCCGACATCCTGCACAAGACCGAGCTCGGAGGCGTCCGGGCCAATCTCAACAACGAGCAGGAAGTCATCGATGCTTTCGACCTGATGATGTACCGGATCCCGCGCAAGGTGCCGGATGCCGACATACTCGGCGTGCTGGTCGAGGAGATGGTGACGTCCGGGCAGGAGGTGATTCTGGGTATGAGCCGCGATCCCCGCTTCGGTCCGCTGATGATGTTCGGCATGGGCGGCATCATGGTCGAGGTGATGCGAGAGGTGGCGTTCTACCCGGCGCCGCTCACGGCCGACGAAGCGAAGGAGATGCTTCAGGGAACGCGAACGTACCAGCTCCTGAGCGGCGCGCGCGGCGGAGAGGGGGTCGACATCGACCTTGTCGCGGAGGGGCTTCAGCGCCTGTCGCAGTTGGTCACGGAGTTCCCGGACATCGAGGAGATGGAGATCAATCCTTACGTGGTCGGCCCCGAGGGCACAACGCCCATAGCCGTGGACGCACGAATTCGCGTGGAAGAGGAATGAGATGGCAACCGAACCTGGGCAGTTCAACTGGCGAGAGAAGTACGGGGACCGCATAGGCAACGTCGCCTCGGCGATGAAGCTGATACGCCCGGGCAATCGCGTATTCATAGGCACTGGCTGCGCACAGCCTCAGCACCTGGTCAACGGGCTGGTCTCGCACTCGGGCCACATCTATGACGCCCACATAATCCACCTGTTGACGATGGGATCGGCGCCGTACGCCGACGAGAAGTTCCGCGAGAAGTTCAAGATGAACAGCTTCTTCGTCGCGGAAAACGTACGGCATGTATTCGACACCGGCGTCGCCGACTACACGCCCATCTTCCTGTCCGACATCCCCGACCAGTTCGAATCGGGCCGCATACCCATCGACGTGGCGCTTATCAGTGTCACGCCCCCGGACGTGAATGGTTTGTGCAGCCTGGGCGTCTCGGTGGACATCGTCAAGGCGGCCGTCGCCAACGCCAAGTACGTCGTCGCGCAGATCAACACGCGCATGCCGCGCACGCTGGGCGACAGCTTCGTCCACATCAACAATATCGACATGCTGGTGCCGCACGACGAGGAAGTGATCGAGGTGCCGGAGCCGGAACTCGACGACACGCTGATGAGCATCGGCGAGAACCTGGCGCGCCTGATCGAGGACGGCAGCACCATCGAGTGCGGCATCGGCCGAATCCCGCAGGCCCTCGCCATCACCCTTCAGGACAAGAAGGAACTGGGCGTGCACACGGAGATGTTCGGCGACTGGATCATCTCCCTGATCGAGTGCGGAGCCATAACCTGCAGCAAGAAGACCATCAACCGGGGCAAAGTGGTGGCCAGCTTCTGCATGGGCTCGCGCCGCCTCTACGACTACATCGACAACAACCCCTTCTTCGAGTTCCACCCGACCGAGTACGTGAACGACCCGTACGTCATCAGCCAGCACGACAGGATGGTGGGCATCAACGTGGGGCTGGAGGTGGACCTGACAGGCCAGGTCTGCGCGGACTCCCTCGGCTACCGCATATACAGCGGCATAGGAGGCCAGGTGGACTTCATTCGCGGGGCGGCCCGAAGCCGAGGCGGCAAAGCCATCATCGCCCTGCCGTCCACGGCGCGCGACGGCGAGGTCTCGCGCATCGTGCCGCACCTGGCCGAAGGGGCGGGGGTCGTGACGACACGCGGCGACGTGCAGTATGTGGTGACCGAATACGGCATCGCTTACCTGCACGGCCGCAGCATACGGGAGCGGGTGCTGGCCCTCGTGAACGTGGCGCACCCCAAGTTCCGGAACGATCTGCTGAAGGCCGCGAAAGCCCAGAACTACATCCCGGAAGACCAGATAGAGCTGGCCTGGGAGCAGGTGCAGTACCCGAGGGAACTGGAACGCTACGCCACTCTCCGCGACGGCACGGAGATATTCTTCCGGCCCACGAAACCCACGGACGAGCCGGCCCTGACCGAGATGCTCTACTCGCTTAGCCGGCAGTCCGTACGCTCCCGCTACTTCACCCACACCGTCATATTCCCCCACAAGGACGTTCAGCGGATGACGAACATCGACTACGTGGACGACCTGGCGATTGTGGGCGTGGTGCCGTCGGCATCCGGCGAGGAGATCGTAGCGATCGCGCAGTACTTCCTGGACCCCAGCAAGGAAGCGGCGGAGGTGGCCTTCATTGTCCAGGACGAGTGGCAGCAGAAGGGGATGGGCACGTTTCTTCTGGACTACATCACCGAGATAGCCAAGCAGCGGGGCGTGCGCAGGTTCTATGCCACGGTGCTGCCGACGAACCGGCCGATGCTGGCCATCTTCCACAACAGCGGCTATCCGGTGAGTACCGAGTTCGACGGCGAGGTGTACAACATCAGCTATCCGCTGACCAAGGAGGAGTGACGGCCGTAGCTCCCGACCTCCCCCCAAGCGCAAACAAAAGAAGCGCCGTCGCTTCCCTCTACGCGACGGCGCTTCGTCTTTTACTGCTTTGCGGCTCGCCGAACCATCGGCCGGCGAACCGATGCTACCAGACAGTCAGTGGAAGGTGCTTACACCTTCGTGACGTTGGCAGCGCGGGGGCCCTTCGGGCCCTGTTCGATATCGAACTCAACGACATCGTTCTCGGACAGGCTCTTGAAGCCCACGCCCTGGATGGCGCTGTGATGCACAAAGACATCCTGGCCACCTTCGTCGGGAGTAATGAAACCGAAACCCTTGGTGTCGTTGAACCACTTAACCGTGCCTCTAGCCATTTGTAAGAACCTCTTTAAGACAGTGTGCGACCGCGGGCTGACGCGTACTCACGCGTCGAAAAGCCCGGCGGCTTACGGAGCGTATGCTGAAACGGGGAGAGGGTCGTGTGTGGGCCTGCACAATCGATCGAGGCTCAGAGTACACGGTTGCCTGCGGTCATAGCACCAAGGGAGAGGGAACCCCCAGAGCCGACGCAAAACCATGTCGGTTAAAGACCACTGAAGAGCTTGACTCGCCCCCACGCGGGCCTTTCCTCTAACGACAGACACGATACGATCTCGGGCCGCTACACGACAAGCTCCCGCTGACCTGCCTACGCAGATCGTTCCGCCTTTACGCTTATCTGGATTATAGCCGATTGCGCTCGGTCTGACAAGTGCGAAAACCCGCCCGCAAGTGCGGTCGCCGGAGCAGGCCGGGCGCCTGTGTTCACGTCGGAATGCCGCCCCGGGTCACTCCGTAAGCGCCCCTTCGCTCTGCAGCTTCTCGATCAACCGGCGGGCCGAGGCAAGGCGCCGGCCGGCCCGGGCGATGTGCTGCCGGAACGCTTCCACCGCGTCGTCCTTGCGCCCCTCCAATCCGGCGTACATGAGGCCGAGGTTGAAGTAGGACGCCGCATGGTCCGGCGCGAGCTCGATGACGTCCTCGTATGCTCTGACGGCCTTGTCCTTCTCGCCCAGCGCCGCAAGTGTCGCGGCGTAGTTGTGAAGGCAGTCGGCGATCAGGCCGATATTCTTCTCTTCCTCCCCGGCCATGGCGTCCAGGCACATTTCGTAGAACTTGCGCGTCTCCTCGCGGTCGCCCTGAGCGTCGGCGCAGACGCCCCGCATGTAGAGCGTTTCAGCAGAGACCTCCCCCGCGTCGTCTGCGATGCCAAACACCGCGGCGGCGATCTCCATCTCGCCGACCGCGAAGAGGTCGGCGCCGAGCTCTTCCAGCTTCGTCACGGTCTCCTGCAGCAGCAACCCTGTGTCGGTTGAAGGCCCCGCGCCCGAGACGGCTGAGGGCGGTGTGGGCACGGGCGGTGGCGGAGCCTGAGTTGGTGTCGGCGGCGTTCGGCCTTTGATCTGTCCGCGCAGCTCTTTGACTTCCTGCTTCAGTTCCTCGTTCTCGCGCTGCATGGCGACGAACTTGACGTGGAGCTCTTCCTGGCGGTTCACCAGGTCCATGTACCGTCCCTTCCAGTCCGCATCTTCCGCCTGTGGTCCCGGGAGCTCCATCGGCGGAGGCGGGGGTGGCGCGCTCGCCTCGGAGGCGTCGGACTCCCCGGAGGGGCAGCCGATGAGTGGTGGCAGGAGCAGAGCGAGGGCGGTCAGCACGGTGAGCTTGAGACTGCGCATCTTGGGGGCTTCCTGTTGGGGTGTTGCCTGGATGCCAACATGATAGTGGGGAAGTGGGTCATCGCGCAACGGCCGCGCCTACCCCAGCGCGCGCATGATCTCGTCCTGGGCGTAGACCGGAATCTCCATTCGGCGTCCGTCACGGACCATCACGGCGCCCTCGGACTCGTCCCGCACCTCGCCGATGTCGGTGCAGGCAATGTCCAGTCCCCGAATTGCCTCCGCAACGCCATCGGCGTCCTCCGGTGGCACGCACAGAAGCAGCGTCCCGCTGGAGATCGTGCCCAGGGGATCGATGCCGAAGTGCCGGCAGAACGAGCGTCCCGGCTCCAGCAGCGGTATCCTGTCGGCATCGATAAGGATGCCACACGCGGCGGCCCTGGCCAGCTCCCACAGCCCCGTTGCCACTCCGCCCTCGGTGGGGTCGTGCATGGCGTGGACGGCCCCGGCTTCGCAGGCGGCGAGCGCCTCGGCGAGCACGCTGATCCCCGGCGAGTCGAGGAACCCCGCCGCTTCTCTTACGGTTTCCCCGCCGAACTCCCGTGTGATGTCATCCTTGCGCTCGCGCGCCAGTATAGCGGTGCCTTCGACCGGCACGCCCTTGGTCAGCAGAACGCGATCACCGGGACGCGTGCTCCCCTTGTCCACCAGGCCATCGACTGCCACCTCTCCCAGCATCTGTCCGACGACGATAGGGCGGTCGAGGCCGACCGTGATCTCCGTATGGCCGCCGCACAGCGCGCAGCCGATGCCGCGCAGCGCGGACGTAAGGTCGTCCCAGACGGACTGCACCAGAGCCTCATCCGTCCGGTTCTCGGGTAGGAGCACGGTGGCGAGAAACCACTTCGGCCGGGCGCCGACGGTCGCCACGTCGTTGGCGTTGACGTGCACGGCGTACCAGCCGATTCGGTCGGCGGTGAAGGTGACGGGATCGGTCTTGGCGACCAGGTAGGTGTCGCCCATGCGGATGGCACAGACGTCGCGTCCGATGCCCGGTCGGATGACGACCCGGTCGTCGTTGATGACGTTCGAGCTGAGGAACCGGGCGAGCAGCTCGGGTTCCAGTTTGCCCGGCTTCAGGAACATGACGTGCGCACTCCAATCGTTACGGCGTCTGTCGTCCTACGACGCGTGCAGTCGCCTCCGACCCTCCAGGTAAATCAGGAGAACCGATACGTCCGCCGGCGATATCCCGCTGATCCGGAGCGCCTGGCCGAGGGTCTCGGGCCGCACGGCGTCCAGTTTCTCCTTCGCCTCGGTGCGCAGTTCGGGAACGGCCATGTAGTCCAGCCAGTCGGGAATCCTGCGGTCCTCGTTGCGGCGGAACTTGGCGATCTGCTGACGCTGGCGTTCGAGATAGCCTTCGTACTTGGCTTCGATCTCGACTTGCTCGCAAACGGCGGGGTCGGCAGCCATCTCTCCGACCTCCGGATCGATCTCGACCAAGTCGCGCACGGTGATGTCCGGTCGCCGGAGGACCTCCTTCAGGCTGCGGCCTTCGTGGAAGGTGCCCTCAAGATGCTCCCAGAGGCGCGATATGGCGGCTTCCTTCTCCTGCAGGCGCCGCCACTGCCTGTCGCCGACAAGGCCGCTCTCGCGAGCGTACTTCATCAGGCGCCGGTCGGCGTTATCCTGGCGCAGGACCAAGCGGTACTCCGCCAGCGACGTGAACATCCGGTATGGTTCCTCCGTGCCCTTCGTGACCAGGTCGTCGATGAGCACGCCGATGTAGGCTTCGTCCCTTCCGAGGACAAGCGGCTCTCTGCCCTGCAGCTTGCGGGCCGCGTTGATGCCGGCCATCAGTCCCTGGCACGCGGCCTCCTCGTATCCGCTGGTACCGTTGAGCTGTCCCGCGTGGAAAAGTCCCTCGACGGCCTTGGTCTCCAGGCTCGGGCGGAGCTGCGTCGGCGGCACCCAGTCGTATTCGACCGCGTAGCCGTATCGCATGATCTGGGCCTGCTCCAGTCCCTCTATACTGTGCACCATCTCGTCCTGAACGTCGCGAGGCAAGCTGGTGAACAGCCCGTTGCAGTAGACCTCCAGGGTGTCGCGGCCTTCGGGCTCGAGGAACAGCAGATGCCGGTCCTTCTCGGGGAAGCGGACGACCTTGATCTCGATGGAGGGGCAGTAGCGCGGCCCCATACCGGCTTTGATCTGGCCGTCGTAGAGCGGTGCCCGATCCAGCCCTCGGCGTATCGCCGCGTGGGCGCGCGCGTTCGTGTAGGCGACGTGGCAGCAGAGCTGATCCTGCTCGATGGCATCGGTCGAGAAGCTGAACGGACGTGGGTTCGCGTCGCCGTATTGGGCTTCCAGGCGGCTGTAGTCCACGGTGCGTCCATTGATGCGCGGGGGCGTGTCGGTCTTGAGCCTGCCGACTTCGAGACCGTGATCCCGCAGGCTCGCGGACAGCCCCATGGCCGGGGGTTCGCCCATGCGGCCCCCGTTGGTGATGCTGGGGCCCAGGTGCAGAACGCCGTTGAGGAACGTGCCGGTGGTGAGCACAGCGGCCTTCGTCCGATACGTGGCGCCGCTCTGCGTGCGGACGCCGGCCACGGCCCCGTTCTCGACGATCAACTCCGTCGCCATTTCCTGCCGCAGCAGCAGGTTCTCCTGCTGCTCCAGGCGGTGCTTCATCTCCAGGTGGTAGGCATGTTTGTCTGCCTGGGCGCGCGGCGAATGCATGGCCGGGCCCTTGGACGTGTTGAGCATGCGGAACTGGATGCCGGTGGCGTCGATAACGCGCGCCATCTCGCCGCCCAGGGCGTCGATCTCGCGCACAAGCTGCCCCTTCGCCAGCCCGCCGATGGCGGGGTTGCAGCTCATGCGGGCGACGCTGTCCAGGCTGATGGTGAGCAGGGCGGTGCGGGCACCCATGCGCGCGGCGGCCAGGGCTGCTTCGCAGCCGGCGTGGCCGGCGCCGACCACCACTATGTCGAAGTCACGCATCTGGCAGTCTTTCCCCGGGTCTCGACGTTCGGGAGAGGCATTCGGCGTTGGTTCGCCCTGTTGCGACATCGGACCGCGTCAAGGCAGCTTCTTCGGCTCCGGCTGCTCGCCGGTCACCTCGACTCCGTCGCGCAGTATCGTCACCGACTCGATCGTAATCGGCTCGATCGGCGCGTCGCTGCCGTCCGTCTCCACGTCGCCGATGGCCTCCAGCACATCCTCGCCTTCCGTGAGTTTGCCGAAGACCGTGTGCTTGCCGTCCAGCCAGGGCGTGGCGGCCAGGGTAATGAAGAACTGCGAGCCGTTCGTGTTAGGACCAGCGTTGGCCATCGATAGAATGCCGGCGCTGGTGTGCCGCAGGTCGCGGCTGATCTCGTCGGCAAAGCGGTAGCCGGGTCCCCCCGTGCCGTCGCCGCGGGGGCAGCCGCCCTGGATCATGAAGTCCTCGATGACCCGGTGGAACTTCAGACCGTCGTAGAAGCCCTTGCTGGCCAGGTGGACAAAGTTCGTAACCGTGTTGGGCGCCTTGTCCTCGAAAAGCTCCAGCACCATCGTGCCCTTGGACGTGACCATCTTCGCTTCCGTCATTACACCCTCCGAATCGTTTAGCGGGGAAGTGTCTACCGCAGTGCTTGCGTCATCTTCGCATCCGCAGCCTGCGGACACGGCGAGCATCGTCGCGACGCACAGTGCCGACAACATTGTCAAAGTCTTGCTCATAGGAGTTGCTCCGGAATCGGAACGAATGATTGAACCCACAACATGTTACCACACTGGGCGAGGCTGTGCCTGTGCGATCGGCCGTTAGCTTGCGTCAGCGGGGGCCTTCTGGTAGCATACCAGAAGTCTATGGTGACCATAGCTCAACTGGTTAGAGCACCAGACTGTGGCTCTGGGGGTTGAGGATTCGAATTCCTCTGGTCACCCCAATGCAAACGGCGGCCCGCCAAGGAGTTGCACGGCATCTCCCGGCGGGCCGTTCTGCCTTGCCATTCCGGATGAAGGGGTCAGTCGAGCAGGCGCAGCAACTCCTCCGCGCGCTCGGGGCAGAGCGTCCCCTTCTCACGGGCCACCTCCACCGTCTCCCTACCCAATAGCCTGTAGAGACCGAGCAAATCGGGCGCCTTCCGCTCGATGGCCTCGATGTGCCTGCGGACCGTCTCCACGTCCCCCCGCGCAATCGGGCCGGTCAGGGCCTGCGGTATCCCGACCGACTCGATGTTGGCGACCGTGGCCTTGATGAGGGGCAGGAGCGATTCGATGGCAGCTCGGGGCTCCACTCCGGCCGCCGTGTCCAACTTCAGCGCAGCGTGTTCGAGGGTGACGAGGTAGTTGGAGGCGACCGCCGCGGCGGCGTGGTAGAGCGCCTTACCCTCGGAGGCGATCACCATCACGCGGCAGTCGAGTGCTGTCGCGGCATGCTCGAGAACTTCCACAGCCGCGGGGTCTCCGTCAATACAGCACCAGGAGCCGGGCAGGGCCTCGACCGCCCGGTCCACGGTCGGGAAGGTCTGCAGGGGGTGGAGACTGCCCACCGCCGCGCGGTGCGAGCGCAGGGGAGCGAGCAACTCCGCCGAGTATGCCCCACTCGTGTGGGCGACGACGCAGCCCCGTCTCAGTGCGCCGATCTCGGCAAGCGCCCGGCAGGTGCTGCGGATCGCGTCGTCGGGGGTCGTGATGAACAGGAGGTCCGCAAGGCCGACAATCTCTCCCGGCTCGGTGGTTGCCTCCCCACGGCCGACGGCTTCGCACGCTGCCTGTGCTGAGCCATGTGAACGGCTGGCGGCGCCCACGAACCCGTAGCCCGCTCGGGCAAGCAGCACGGCGAGAGCTGTCCCCACGCGGCCCGCTCCGACGATGGCGAAGTCCGGTTCCATGGTGAACGGTTCCCGCGCTCATTCAAGATTGGTGTGCAGTTCGCTCAGCCGGTCCTTGGGGATGCCCTGGCGTTCGAGCATAGAATAGACCATGGCGTCGAAGTAGAGCAGCAGCGCCTCCTCGAACAGCGTGTTGTTGTGGGGCCCGAGGACGTAGCGGTAGCGATGTTTGACGCCGGCCTCCGTCACGGGCAGCAGCACCAGGTGGTCGGCGAACTGGACCAACGGCGAATCGGGCACGGCCGTGATGGCCGCTACCGTAGCCTGCGCCTCATGCGATATCCTGGCGAGCTGGACCGTGGTGGTCGTGCTCCCCGAGCAGGAGATGGCCACAAGCAGATCGTCCGCTTTGATGCGAGGGCAGGTCGCCTCCCCGGGCACGTGGACCGTATAGCCCATTTGCATGAGCCGCATCGCGAACGCATCAGCTACGTAACCCGATCGTCCCTTGCCCGTTACGAAGATGCGCTCGGATTCCAACAGCAACTGGATCAGGCGCTCGGCTGCGGCTTCGTCCATGTCGTCCAGCAGCATCCGTATGCCTTCCAGGCGCGTGCGGACGATGCTGAGGAGATCTCGCTCAGGACTGTTCGGTGCCACGGTCGGTTCTCCTCAGTTGCTCCCAGCGTTCCACCTCCGCCACCTTGCCCAGCGTGCTGCCGCGGTCGATCTCCGCCATCTGCCTTTCTTCCTGCTCCACCAGGGCCTGCGCTCGGTTGGCCACCTCGACGAGGCGTTCTCGCGGTATGACGACCACGCCATCGTCGTCCCCCACAACCCAATCCCCGGTGCGCACCGACTGCCCGCCGATCCGGATGGGCACTCCAATCATGCCCTGCCCCTTCGGTTCGCCGGCAACGGGCGTGACGATCGAGGCGAAGGCGGGGAAGCCCATCTCCCTTATGTTGGCCACGTCGCGGATGCCGCCGCGGATGACGACGCCTGCGAGCTTGCGCTGTATGCAGCTCTTGGTGGCCATCTCGCCCCATACGGCGGGTGGCTCGTTTCCCGCGTCAATCACCAGAACCTGCCCTTCCTCGGCATGGTCGATGGCTTCCACGGGCTTGGCCCAGTCGCCCGGGTAGGTCCAGACCGTAAGGGCCGGGCCGACCATGCGGGCGCCCTGAACGATCGCGGAGATTCCCTGGATGGCGCCACTGTTGTGCAGAGCGCCGGTGACGTCGGCGGCCGAGGCCCTGGAAAGTACTTCCCGCACGCCCTCGATGTTCGAGCGCTTGAACCACTCGGTGGCGATGGATTCGCCGGTGCTGATGGCTCGTACCAAGTTCTCGGCGGCCTGTCGCGCATCCGGGGACTTAGTCACCGCGCCGCCCACGATCACGACGGTGGCGCCGGCGGCCACTGCATCGGCCGCGTTTTCGGAGTTGATGCCGCCGGCAACCTCTATGGGCACATCGATCTCGGAGCCGATCGCCCGCAAATCTTCAAATGGGAGTTCCCCCCGCATCTGCATGTCGATGGGCGTATGAACGCAGACGTACGCCGCTCCGAGCTCGGAGACTTCCTTCGCTCGCCGGATCATCGCCTCCCGGCTGCCCAGGCCGAGCAGGTCCACGGCGATCTTCGCATCGTAGTGCCTGGCGGCTTCCACGCATTCCTGAACGGTCGAGTCGGACGCCGCTCCCAGGCAGTGCACAACGTCCGCGCCGGCCTTTGCGGCCGTCTCCGTCTCCGTCCGTCCGGCGTCCATGACTTTCATGTCCGCGACGATCGTGGCGGACGGGAACTCGCGCCGCAGCGCGCGCACTGCCTCCATGCCCTCGCTCTTGATCAGCGGCGTTCCCGCCTCCAGCCAGGTTGCCCCGCCGGCGGCCGCTTCTCGGGCTACCTGCAGGGCACGGTTCAGATTCACGAAATCCAGGGCTACTTGAAGAACGGGCTCCATCTTTCCCTCACCGATACGTGTGGGCTGTCATTCCGCAACGCACAAGGCAAGTATATGCTTCCAGCCGCCTAAGCGGCAAGCGGCGCGTCCCACGCTAGCGCGTGTCCGCCACGCAGCGGATCCGCAGCCGGCGCTTCAGTTCGTCCGGAGTGAGCGGCGCGGCCGTCCGTACGGTCACGTGGGTTTCCACTTCGGCCAGGACGTCGAAGAAGTTGTCGGAAAAGGTCGCCTCCTCACCTTCGACGCTCAGCCACACGCCCTTTGCGAAGGTGTTGGACGTGAGCTCAAGCGCAAGCTCCTCCGGCCCGGCCTCCTCGACGGACACCGACCAGTCCGGCATCCCGAACTGCACATGCTTGAAGGGCAGCGGCATCGCGGCGTTGCGCGCCACCTCTTGATGGTTTTTCAGCAGGCGGCACCAGAAGTAGCGCTGTTCGAGACGGCCTTGCGGCAGCTCGGAGACCGGCTTCGTCAGCACTTCCGCCACGGAGTTGGCCGCAACTGTGATCTCCTCCTTGTGTACCCAGTCCTGGTCGCCGCTGAGCAGGCCATAGCCGCAGACAAGTTCGCCGGTGAACGGATCCAGCAGGTCGTTCACAACAGTGATCGCGTAGCATCCGTCTCGCTTCTTGATGACCGGCAGCACTGGCGCGTAGAAACGCCGCGTGTAGTGGTAGAGGGCCTTCGGGCGACCGGCGTAGTCGATGCAGCTCCAGCTCACCACGGGCCAGCAGTCGTTGTGCTGCCAGAACAGCGTCCCCGCCGTGTCGAACTTCCGCGAGCGCCAGTGCTCGACGCCCATCTTGATCGCCTCGCCCTGCATCAGTTGCATGAGGTAGACCTGGTCGTCGAACTCGCCCGGGATCCGGAAGAAACGGGACAGGTAGCAGTAGAGTCGTTCGGTGCCGCGCGGGTTGCGGTTGTGGTGCTCCATTCCGCGGCTCTGGATGTGGTGCTCGGAGGAAGGGACGTACTTCCTGATGGTTTCCAGCGCCGGCGGGGCCTCGAAGCCGAACTCGCTGATAAACCGGCCGTTGCAGGCGAGCATCTCCTCCGGCGCGCGCCACATGGCCCAGGTGTCCCAGAAGTGCTGATCGCCTACGTTGTGATCGTTCGGCTTCTCACCCCCGTAGGGGCTGCCCGGCCAATAGGGCGTGGCCGGATCGAGTCGGGCGCAGACTTCCGGCAGGACCTCGTCGTAGAGAATGTCGCCGGGCTCGCCGGGGCGCAGCCACTGGTTTTCGTTGTTGCCGCACCAGAGCGCCAGGCTGGGATGGTTGCGCAGGCGGCGGACGTTGTACTCCGCCTCGGCCCGCACGCTGTCGCAAAACCAGTCCAGATAGTCGGGATAGGCGGCGCAGGCGAACATGAAATCGGCCCAGACGAGTATGCCCAGTCGGTCGCAGGTGTCGAAGAATACGTCGTCCTCGTAGATTCCGCCGCCCCAGACGCGCAGCATGTTCATGTTCGCGTCGCGGGCGGCCGTGATCAGGCGGTCGTAATCGTCGGGCGTCACCCGCGGCAGGAAGCTGTCGGCCGGTATCCAGTTGGCGCCCTTGCAGAACACGGGGACGTCGTTGACAACGAAGACGAACGACTCTCCTTGTTCGTCCTTCTCGCGTCGGAGCTCGATCCGACGCAGGCCGATGCTGAGCGAACGGCTGCCGAGAACGCGCTCACCGGCCCTCGCCGTAACCGAGAGACCGTAGAGGTTCTGCTCGCCCATGCCGGCGGGCCACCAGAGCTGTGGGCTCTCAACCGGTAAGGCGAGATCCACAGTGGCCGGGCCGGCAGGGGCTTGCTCGTGGCGTTCGGCGGTGCGCACGCCGTCCTCGTCGGTCAGCTCGGCAACCACGTCCAGGTCCGCGCCCTCCAGCATCTCCAACTCGACCGCTACGTGGACCGTTGCTTTCCCGTCTTCACTCCACGAGACCCGGGTGGCGACGTCGCTGATGCGCCCCTCGTCGAACCCCTGCAGGTAGATGGGCCGCCAGACGCCGCAGGTGTTCAGTTGCGGCCCCCAGTCCCAGCCGTACGCATACTGGGCCTTGCGGGCGTATGACCGACCGGGGTTGTAGCTCGTCCGGCTGATGCCCTTGTCGGCCTCCCATAGGGCCCGCGCTCTGGCTTCGGGTGACTCGAAGGAGACGGTCAGCTCGTTGTTCTCCTTTCTCAGCAGTCCGGTTACGTCCCAGCGCCATTCGCGGAACATATTGTCCGCCTGGCCGACCGTTTCGCCGTTCAGCTTCACTTCCGCGAATGTGTCCAGACCTTCGCAGACCAGCTCAACCCGGCGGAGCGCCAACAGCTCGGGCGGGCAGTCGAAGACGTGGCGGTACTCCCAGTCCGCTTCGCTCACGCACTGCACCTCCAGATCGTTCGTCCCGTAGAACGGGTCCGGGATCTCGCCGGCCTGCATCAGGTCCAGGTGCACGCAGCCCGGGACCGTCGCCGGCGTCCAGTTAGTCTCGCCGCCGGACACGGCGGATACCTCATCGGAAGCGCGCCGGAACGCCCAGATACCTGTTAGATCGTGCAGCATGTTGTCCTCCTTGTGCGCAGACGCAGTCTGCCGAGACTAATCAGCGAACGAAGACCTGTCCGGCGTCGACGACCAGCACCTGGCCCGTGACCTTGGCGGAGCGGGTGCTGGAAAGGAAAGCGACGGCCTCGCCGATGTCCTTCCATTTGACGTCCTGCTTCAGTGCCGTCAGGTTGATGTAATACGGGATGACCTCTTCCGGCTTGAGTCCACGTTTCTCCGCCAAGGCCTCGATGTAGTCCTCGTTCCATATCTTCGATTCGTGGAAGACGTTCCCCGGGCAGACCACGTTCACGCGGACGCCGAACTCGGCCAGTTCCAGCGCCCAGCCGCGGGCCAGGTGGATCTCGCCGGCCTTCGTGGCGTTATAGGCGCTGTGGTTCTTGGACGCCTGCAGCCCGCTCTTGGACGATATGTTCACGATGCTGCCACCGGTTTTCTGCGCGATGAAGCGCCGGGCGACTTCGCGGGCGACCAGCATGTAGCCGGTCAGGTTGACCTCCAGTGTCTTCCGCCACGCGCCCAGGGGAAACTCCCAGAGCGGGTATACCGGCGCGATGCCGGCGCAGTTCACCAGGATGTCCACGCCGCCCAGATGGCGCACGGCCTTGTCGACCATCTCGGCGACGGCGTCCTCGGACGTCACGTCCACCCAGACCGGGCAGCCCACGCCAGTCGAGTCCTGGTCCGCGATGCGCTCCTCCGTCTCACGGGCGCCGTTTTCGTCGATGTCGGCGAGGATCACGTGCGCGCCCTTCGACGCCAGCACGAGCGATATGCCACGTCCCAGCCCGCTCCCGGCGCCGGTGACGAGGGCCACCTTGCCGGCGAGTTCGTCCTGCGAGCCCTTGCCCCGTGCCACGCGCTGACGGAATCCCTCGATCTCCCAGTTCCGAATGAACTCGATCGAGTCCTCGGTCAGCCCCCGGGCGCCGCCGAACTGGTCCGCAATGAGCAGCGTCTCCAGCGTCGCCACCATGCACGCGGCGACGGCGTTCAGCAGCTTCGGCGTGGGTGCCGCGCAGAACAGGCCCAGCCCGTCCACCAAAACGCACACCGGCGTGTACTCGCCGTTTCTTGCGGCCTCAAGCGCCGCCGTCACGGCTTCCTGAACGCCTTCTGCGTCCTCCGGCAGGTCGACCCAGACCGGGCTATCCTTGCAGTAGACGACCTGGTCCGGCGTCATGGGTTTCACCGACGCCATCGCCCGGGCGTTCGGGCTGGTCAGGAAGCGGCGCACCGTCGCGTCATCCGCGAACGTGACCAGGGCCGGCGCGCCGAACACCTTGCTGTAGAAGCGCCTTGCCGACGCGCTCACCTCGCCCACCAGTTCCCGCTGCTGGACCTCGTCGTGGGGCTCGAACTCGGGCAGGTCGGCGGCGTCGATTGCCTTCTCGGCCGCGTCCTCGATGGCATTGAATATGTCGTGCGTAATCTGCAGCGCGCGGTCGGCATCGTCGCAGTGCACGAACAGGCCGTGGTTCTCCAGGAACACCGCCTCGGGCTCCCGGCCGTGCTCGGCCGCATACTCCTCCAGCGCCTCCTGCATGGTCACCGCCAGCACGAACCCGGCCCCGCAGTACTCGATGTAGAGCAGGGGAGGGTCCAGGTCGGCAAGAAGCTCCTGCAGTTTCTCCTTGCCGCCCTCGGCGCACAGCAGCCCGTTCACGACCGACGGATGGGTGTGCACCACGCAGCGGCCGAGCATGGCATGCAGGCTGGTCTCGACGGACGGCCGGCCCTCCAGGTCGTCCAGGCAGCAGTCCATGAGCTTCGAGAGCACCGCCGACTCCCGTGCCGCCGGCTCCATCGCGCGCAGTTGCTCGTCGTCCACCATCGCGCGGCACTTCTCGACGTCCACCAGCCGGTATCCCTTGCCCTCGACCATGTCGCCCAGACCGGTACCGCTGGCCTTCACGTACATCTTGTCGCCGCCGTCGGTCTTGACGCTCGTGTTGCCGCCTCCGCCCTGGACCAGGCGCGGGTCCTCGCCGACGGAGTTGGATATCTTCAGCATGTCTTTCAGGTCGGCGTCCATATCGGCATCTCCTGCAGTGGCTCGCGGGTCTCGATTCCCAGCGGTAGAAAGTACCGCAAAGCCGTGCCGCTGGCAACCGCCGGCCGGATCGGGAGGGGAGTGGCGAGTTACCAGACGGTGCTCCGAAGTGGTTGGTGCAAGGGGTCCTGGGGTGAATGGGGACGGCAGCCGCGCAGGCGGTTGCCGCCCCGTCGCCGTGAACTTAGAAGAGGGGTGGGCCGTCGGGATTGATGTGAGATTTCGCCAGAAGTCTACCCAAACCGGCGGTACCGTCCCATGAGTGAGCAAGACGCGCCGCATGGCGGCATTGGCTTCGCTGGCCCTCCGGGCTCACTGCACAAATGCCGCTTTCCCCACAGATCATCTACACACAACTCCGTGCACCATGCGCTGATCTGCGCCCTTTGAAACGAGGCCCCCCTGCACGTAGAATGAGAGAGGAGTTCGCAACGTCTTTCCTTGCCAATACCTACCATTGGAGAATACCGATGCTGACCCGTGTGTTTCTGCCCCAGCTTGGCCAGACCATGGAAGAGGGCACCATCGAGAAGTGGCACAAGCAGGAGGGCGAGCGAGTCGAGAAAGGCGACGTGCTTTTCGAGCTTACCACCGACAAGGCCACGCTGGAAGTGGAGGCCGTCGCCGACGGGGTGCTGAAGATGGTGCTGGTGCCGGAAGGAGAAACGGCGCCCGTGAATACGCTGGTCGGCGTGATCGGCGGCGAGGAGGAAGAGCTGACCGAGGAGTTCCTTGCCGAGGCCGACGAAGCAGCGCCAAGCGCGCCGGCGACGGACGTTGCGGCACCGAAGGAAGAGACCGAACCGACAGTGGCTCCGGTCGAGCATGCAGCCACACCGGCACAGCAGCTCGCGTCCCCCCGGGCGCGGAAGGTGGCGGAAGAGCTGAAGGTTCCGGTCGCCGTTCTGCAGGGCTCCGGCCCGGAAGGGCGCGTTATCGAGCGCGACGTTCTGGCGTATGCCGAGAAGCTGGACGAGGTGTCCGTGACTCCGGCGGCGCACGAGCTGGCATGCCAGGAGGGCGTGGACCTGGTGGCCGTGGCGGCTGCGATACCCGGGCGCAGGGCGACGGTCGAGGACGTGGAGGAAGCGGTCCGGTCGGGCGCCGGCACGCGGCCCGCCGGCGAAGGGCAGCGCATCCCGTTTACGGCCATGCGCAACACCATCGCGCACCGGATGACGACATCCAAGCAGCAGGTGCCGCACTTCTACCTGACCGGCGAGATTCTCATGCGTGACGCGCAGAAGCACGCCAAGACGGTGGCGGAAAGCAGCGGCCAGCGCGTGACGGTGACGGCGATGCTCATCAAGGCCGTGGCTCTGGGCCTGCAGCGGCATCCGCGCATCAACGCCCGCTTCGACGGCGACGCGGCGGTGCTGAACTCCCGATGCAACGTGGGCGTTGCGGTGGCGGTGGACGACGGACTGTTTGTTCCAGTAGTCAAGCATGCAGACAGCAAATCGCTGCCGCAGATAGCCGTGGAACTGCGGGACCTTGCCGAGACGGCTCGAGCCGGAAAGCTGATCCCGGAGCAGTACGAGGGCGGGTCCATCACAGTAAGCAACCTGGGCATGTTCGGCGTGGACGCCTTCATCCCGATCATCAATCCGCCGGAGGCATGCATCATCGGCGTCGGCCGCATCAAGGAGGACGCCATCGTCGCGGACGGAGGGATCCGCATCGAGTCGGTCATGCAGATATCGATCAGCGCCGATCACCGGGTGGTGAACGGGCTGGAAGCGGCGGAGTTCTTCAGGACGATCAAGGAACTGCTTGAGGCGCCGGACCAGATAGGCGAATGAGCCGCGCTCAGAGGATGACCTTGTTGAGGGGGTATTCGATGATGCCCTCGGCGCCGGCCCGCTTGAGCTTGGGGATCAGGTCCCGCGCGACTGTCTCGTTGAGCACCGTTTCCACCGCACAGCCGGACTCGTCCGACAGATGGCTCACGGTGGGGTTGCGCAGGGCGGGCAGCAGCGAAAGCACCTTCTGCACGCAGTCGTTGGGCACGTTCATCTTGAGCCCAACCTTGCTTTGACCGAGCACGGCGCCCTGCAGTAGCATCCCCAGGTTCTCGATCTTCGTTCGCTTCCAGCGATCGGCCCACGCCCCATGGGAGGCGATCAGCACGGTCTTGCTTTCCATGACGGTGTCCACGATACGAAGGCCGTTCGCTCTCAGGCTGGCGCCCGTCTCGGTCAGGTCGACAATGGCGTCGACCAGGTCCGGCACTTTGGTTTCGGTTGCGCCGTGGCTGAACTCGACCTCTGCCCCCACTCCGTTCTCGCGCAGGTACCGTCGCGTCACGTTGACCAGTTCGGTGCTGATCCGCTTGCCCTGAAGGTCGGCAACTCCGCCGATGTCGGACGCGTCATGCACCGCAACCACCCAGCGCACGGGCACGAGTTGCTGCTTGGCGTAGACCAGTTCGCAGACCGTCACCACATCGCTCTCGTTCTCTGCGACCCAGTCCGCGCCCGTTAGGCCGGCGTCGATCGTGCCTTTCTCGACGAAGCGCGACATGTCCTGCGGGCGGATCAGGCGGGCATCGATCTGGTCGTCGTCGATGGCGGGGTAGTAGGAGCGGGAACTGATTTCCACGCGGTATCCGGCCTTCATGAGCATCTGGACGGTGCTCTTCTGGAGGCTTCCCTTGGGGATGCCGAAGACGACCTGTTCGACGTTGTCCTTGCTGGCCATTGAGGGTCTCCTGCTCAGGCGGGCTGAACGTAGGGGCGAAGGTGGGGCGACAGGTTCGGGTTCTCAGGGGATCGGGCAGTGCTCGCTCATGGGGCAGCGATCACATGCCGGCTCCTCCGCCAGGCAGATGCTCTCGGCTACGTCACAGAAGAAGAAGTGCAGCGGCGGATAGTAATCCTCTTCGAACAGTTTCGCGAGTGCGCGCTGGTTTTTCAGCGTGATGCGCTCGTTGTCCAGCAGCTCCAGCCGATGGCACATGCGGATGGACGCCTCGGAACCGGGCAGCACCGGCGCCATGAGGCTGAGAAGCAGCACTTCGTCGGCCAGCCGCCGGGATACCATCGGCAGGCTGGTCAGGCAACTGCGAGCTTGTGTGGGAGTCAACTCCCCTAGGTGGTCCAGGTCCATGCGGTTGTGGAGCTGGTACACTTCCCGCAGCATCCAGACGATGCGCTCGGCGGCTTCCTGGGACCACCCCGCAGACGATATGACCGAGGAGACCTCGACCGTGTGGCTGATGCGCACCTCGTTCCAGTCCACGAACTCCCTCTTCAGATCGCGCAGGGCCTTAGTGGCGCGCCGGACGCTCGTGAGATGGTAGAGCGTGCTGAGTATGAGTTGATTAAGCGGCGGCCGCGGCTTGCGGTTGCGCATTTCGCCGTATTTGTCTATCGCACATTCGGTAAGCCGTTCGGCCTGCTTCCTGCGCTCCTTCTGGGGGAGTACTCTGCGAGAAGCCACTATGCTCGTATCCCTCGGCCGGGCCCGGACTACGATTTCCGGTCTTCTGCGCGCGCCTGCTCAATGAGCCGCTCGACGCGCATGATGCGCTGAAGCTCCTTGTCCTCGACGAACTTCAGCACCGGTGTGAAACGCAGGTCCAGGCGTTTGCCAATAAGCGATTGTATGTAACCCCGCGCGTGCTCCAGCCCCTCCAGTGATGCGGCTTTCTGGGCCGGTTCACCGCGCACTATAAGTCGCACCTCTGCACTGCGGTAGTCTTCACTCAGGTCGACGCCCGTCACGGACACAGGACCCGTGCGAGGGTCCTTAAGCTCGTACAGGATGATGCTGCTGAGCTCGCGGCGCAACGTCTCTTCTATACGTTTTTTCTTGCGCGGATTCACGGATCGTTCCCAGGATCGTTGTATGGCTCAGACGAACTCCATCCGGTAGTCCACCAGGCTGGCGGCGGGGAAGGCTCGGATGAAGTCCACCAGCTTGTCGAGTGCTCCGTTGACGTAGCGAGTGTCGTTGGAAACCTGGGCCACTCCGAGGGTGGCACTCTGGACCATGTCCTGATGGTCCACCTCGGCGATGCTGACGTTGAAGCGATTGCGCACCTGGGATTTCAGGCTCGCAAGCACGCTACGCTTGTCTTTCAGCGTGCGCGCATCGCTCAGGAGCAGCTTTATCTGAAGAGTGCCCACTATCATCTGGCGGATGCGCTATTCTCGTTCGCCGCCGGCCGCGGCGGTCTGTCTGGCCTTCTTGGACAGGGTGCGTCGCACCTTTTGGACCACGAAGCTCTCCAGGCGGTCCCCGGGCTGTATGTTGTTGAAGCCTTCCAGGTTTATCCCGCACTCGCGGGAGGTCCCCACTTCACGCACGTCGTTCTTTTCCTGCCGGAGGGACGCGATGGCGCCCTCATGTATAACCTCGCCGTCGCGGTGCACGCGAATGCGCGAGTTTCGCCGGATCACGCCGTCGGCGACGTAGCAGCCGGCGATCACGCCGAACCGGCTGATGCGGAAGACCTGGCGGACTTCCGCAGTGCCGAGATGCTCTTCCTTCAGCTCGGGCTCCAGCAGACCTTCCAGTCCGCTGCGTATCTGAGTGGCCACCTCGTAAATGACCGAATACTCCAGGATCTCAACGCCGAGTTCCTCGGCGACGTCTCGCATCCTGTCTTCCACGCTCACGCGGAAGGCAAGGATGATGGCGTCCGACGCGTCGGCCAGCAGAACGTCGCTGCGGTTCACCGGGCCTATGCCGCTGTGGATGAGCTTGACCGAGACCTCCTCGTTGCCCAGGTCGCTCAGGCTCTTCACCAGAGGATCCAGCGAGCCCTGCACGTCTGCCTTGACGATGACGTTCAGGTGCTTGCGCTCGCCGCGCTGGATGCTCTCGTAGAGGTTCTCGAGCGTAACATGCCTGCGCGGCTGCAGGCGCCTTCGCTGCAGGTGCTCGTCGCGCTCCTCGGCGACGCTTCGTGCGGTGTCGATGCTTTCGACGGCCAACAGAGCATCACCTGCCTCCGGAACCTGGTTCAGCCCGCTGAGCGAGACCGGCTGGGCAGGCAGCGCCTCGTCGATCTCCTCGCCGCGATCGTCGAACATGGAGCGAACGGTTCCGTAGGCGTTGCCGCATACGACGATGTCGCCGCGGCGGAGCGTTCCATTCTGCACGATGATGTCCGTCACGGCGCCCAGCCCCGGTTCCATGCGGGCCTCGAGCACTGCGCCGACCGCGGACCTGTCCGGGTTGGCGGTCACCTCGAGCAGCTCGGCCTCCAGGACGATGCGGTCGATCAACTCCTGGATACCCTCTCCCGTCAGGCCGCTCACGGGCACACAGCCCGTCTCGCCCCCCCATTCTTCCGGGTTCAAATCCTGGCCGGCAAGCTGCTGCATCACGCGCATAGCGTTCGCCTCAGGCCGGTCGATTTTGTTCAGCGCGACGACGATGGGGACTTCCGCCGCGCGCGCGTGGCTGATCGCTTCGATGGTCTGGGGCATCAGGCCATCGTCGGCCGCCACCACCAGCACCACTAGGTCCGTGATCTTCGCCCCTCGGGCGCGCATGGCGGTGAACGCCTCGTGCCCGGGCGTATCGATGAAGGTCAGGAGCTGGCCGTCCGCCTCGATCTGCCAGGCACCGATATCCTGCGTGATGCCGCCGGCTTCACTTTCGGCGACGCTCGTGTTGCGTATCCGGTCCAGGATGGTCGTCTTGCCGTGGTCGACGTGCCCCAGCATGGCAATCACGGGCGGTCGGGGCACCAGGTCCTCCGGCTTGTCTTCCTCCATGGACTCCAGGAGTTCGTCTTCGGCCGATTTGGGTTCCTGGAGGGTGATCTCCACATCGTGGGCCATGCCGATAAGCTGGACGTACTCGTCCTCGATTGTCTGGTTGATGTTCGCGCGCAGGCCATGCTCGAACATCAGTTCGCGGATGATCTGGTTCGCCGGTATGCCCATCCGTTCCGAGAGTTCCCGGACGGTGACCGGACGCATCATCTCGATCTTCTCTTCGCGCTTCTTCTCGATGACGCGCTTGGGCTGCTTGAAAACGATTGTGCGCTTCTTGATACGCTCTCGCTTAGGTTTCTCGGATTCGGACTTCCGCTTGCGAGAGGTCTTCCGGGAGCGCCTATCCTGCTCTTCGGCTTCCTCCTCGCGCATCCGCGCCGCCCTCGGCTTGGGCGGGGGCACGGGCTTGACGTCCCGCGTGGAGGGTATCTTGGACGCCTTCTTGGCCGCCGGGCGTTCGGGCGGGGGAGAGGGCTTCTGCTCCTGGGGAGCCGGCGTCTTCTCCTTCTGAGTCTTGAGCTTGGGCTTCTCCTTCGGGCGGTAGAGGCGGATGACCATCTTGCGGATCTCTTCCGCCTCGTCCGGTGGAACGGCCTGCGAGTGATGCTTGATGTCGGCACGGCCCCCGCGGTGGCACACTTCTATCAGGTCGGCGCTGGAAATGCCGATTGACTTCGCGATCTCGTGAATCCTTACGCTGTCTGACACTTATTGCACTTCCGAGCAAAATGAGGGTGTTCGGTAATACGTCAGAGACAGGGGATGCGGGCTGCGTTCATCCGCCGAGGCCGCAGTCAGGTGGCCTCGCCGGCGTCCGCCTCCTCCACCTCGGGGTCTGCCAGGGCTTCCTCACCCTCTGCACCCGCTTCCACGACACGATCCGTCTCGATCTCCGGCGCGGCCTCGACCTCCTCGGCCAGTTCCGTCCCGGATTCCTCGCCTGTTTCTTCCTCGTCCGCGAGGATCGGGGCTTCTTCCTCCGCCTCGGCTTCGGCCGCCTCTTCCTCCGCGGCGTCTATGACGGACTGTGGTGGGACAATGTCGATGTCCCAGCCCGTCATCTTCACGGCGAGGCGCACGTTCTGCCCCTTCCAGCCTATGGCCAGCGACAGTTGGTCTTCGGGCACCGTGACGATGGCGCGCTTGGTCGTCTCGCCTTCTTCCAGCGTGATCTGGATGATCTCCGCCGGGCGCAGGCTGTCCGCGATCAGCGTTTCCGGCGCTTCGCTCCAGGGGATGATGTCGATCTTCTCGCCCTTGACCTCGTCGATGATACTCTTGATGCGCGTGCCGCGCACGCCCACGCAGGCGCCGATGCAGTCGACACGGGCGTCCAGGCTCTCCACGGCCACCTTTGTGCGCAGGCCGGGTTCGCGGGCGATGCGGCGTATCTGGACGATGCCTTCGGCTACTTCCGGTACCTCCAGTTCGAACAGCCGCTTGATGAACTCCTTGCTGGTGCGGGACAGGAAGACCTTGACCAGGCTGTTGTCCTTGCGGACATCCAGGATGACGGCCCGGATTCGGTCGCCGGCCTGGTAGTGCTCGCCGGGTATCTGCTCGGAACGGGGCAGTATGGCTTCGGTTCGCTCGACGTTGACGATGATCGAGCCGCCCTCGAAGCGCTGCACGCTGCCGGTGACCAGGGTGTCCACGCGCCCGGCATACTCCTGGTGTATGATCTCGCTCTCCGCTTCGCGGATCTTCTGGATGATGATCTGCTTGGCGCTCTGGGCGGCGATGCGCCCGAGCATCTCCGGCTGGATGCGCTCGCCGTCGCGAATGGCGGCCATGTCGCCGGTCTCGCGGTCGATCTCTACGGTGATGTCTTCTGTGGAACCGAAGTGTTTTCGGGCGGCGGACTGCAGGGCGCTCTCGATGGCCTGGAAGATGATCTCCTGGTCGATCTCTTTGTTGCGGTGCAGGCTGTCTACCAGTCGCAGTATTTCTTTTCCCTGCATGTTTCCAGCCCTACAAAGAAAAAAGATGTTCCACCCACTTCCGGGCTGCGCAACGCAAGAATACAAAGCAACCCGTGAGCCAAGGGGCAGCACACCCGAAGCCCGTAATCGTAGCACCCTGTGCTTACGTACACTGTTGGTTCCGGCTAACGGGGGCGCCCATACGTCGCGTACGCCCCTGCCAATTCTTATTGTACTGAACGCCCCCCAATTCTGTCAAGCCCGATACGGACGGAAAAAGGGATGTCCTGGGTTGATGCTGACCCCTGGGTGAGGGCGAAGCTTCCGCGAC
>CAZZNQ010000013.1:0-514 GCA_964655775.1 uncultured candidatus Brocadiaceae bacterium
GCACTGCACGGCTCTATGCGCGCTCCTCAGCATACTCGTTATTCCGGAACGTGTGTCCGTTATGGGTGCCCGTGTCCGCTCGTGGGCCCTGGTGGGTGCTCAGGTTCTTGCGCCCGCGACCGTGGAGTAGGCCCGGTCGTCTGGGACTACTCCCAAGCCCCGTCACGCGGGGCCGCGCTCGTGTCCGCCTGTGGGCGCCAATGGGCGGTCAGAAAACGGCGGCGGAACCGCAGATGAACGCCGATTAACGCAGATATGGACGACAACAACAACTGGAAGGCAACGGCGATCCGGAGTCCGCCAAAGGCGGACGATTCTGCACTCGCCGAGGGCGATGGGCTCTCGCCACAGGTCGAGAGGCCAAGCCCCGGGGAACAGGCACCACCAGACAACAGGAGCCCCGGAGGGGCGAATCAGGCTTCCTGGAGCTCGGCTGAGAACACGCCTGCAGAAGGCCCGCGTTCGGGCGTTCTGCCAAGCTGTCGCTGGCGCAGGTCGGAGACGCCTGCAGAAG
>CAZZNQ010000013.1:614-61444 GCA_964655775.1 uncultured candidatus Brocadiaceae bacterium
GGGACGCCTGCAGAAGGTCCCCGTTCGGGCGTTCTGCCAAGCTGTCGCTGGCGCAGGTCGGAGACGCCTGCAGAAGGCCCCCGTCCGGGCGTTCTGCCAAGCTGTCGCTGGCGCAGGTCGGGGACGCCTGCAGAAGGTCCCCGTTCGGGCGTTCTGCCAAGCTGTCGCTGGCGCATGCCGGCGACAGCCGGGCATAATGGGGACAGCCGACGCCCAGGCGCCGGTCATGGCGCGGACGCCCGGTGGACGGCGCCGGACACGTCCCGGCCGGAAACTGCAGGAAACGTGACCGCCACCGGACGCCCGTCGGACTCGGGAGTACGTCGGTGCGGCCACCGCCGGACCGTCGCGCGCGGATGGACCGCTTGCTCACACGGTCTTGCTCAGGGGTCAGACGATGGGGAATCGATGGTGAAAGACGCGGCCAGTGCCACCGGCGAGTGCTTCCGCCCCCTGTTGGAATGGATTTCCGGGTTTTTTCGCGATTCTCGGCATTTTTCGGCCAAGAAACACGCCCGTTCTTACGTCTAATAGGGTAGCGATGTGGGGGATCCTCCATTTCGTGAAGCAGCGAGGAAAAAGACATGACTCGTCTCAGGGAACATGGGACACTAAACGCGAGGACCCGAGGCTTTCCGGCATATCTACGCAGCATCGCGAGAAGACTGGCGGTCTGCATCGCCTTGCGATCTTGGTTCAAGCGACCGCGCACGGGTCTGCGATCAGACGGCCATGGAGCTGCGGCCCTCCGTGCCTTGCGGCTTTGCTCCGTCTGCCTGATGGCCTTGATGGGCTCTGTGTGTTGGGGCGAGGATGAAGCGGCGGCATCACAACTGCTCGGCAGCGTGACGCTGACGGGCGAGAGTTTGTCAGTCGACGAAGCGTCCAACTTGGAGTTGGGTCTGGCGGCTGCACGGGGACAAGATGGCACGGTGGTTGTTGCCCACCCAACGGACAGCGGTACGGAACTTTGTTTGGTCAAGGGCGATGAGACTCTCTGGACCTACTCGCTGGGGCGTCAGCACAACGACCTGTCCCTGTGCGTCGCGGGAAGCGAGGTCTTCGCGGCCGCCTCTTCGGAAGATCGCCGCGGAATCATCATCCTAAGGGGCAAGGGCACTTCATGGATGAGATCAGCCGAGTTCTGCCCTGTCAGTCGAGGCGAGGTCTACTGGCCGAGTCTTCGACCTGTAGAGGACGGTCCGCCCCACATAGTCTGCTTCGTGAGGACTCCCGGTGGGCTAAATGATGACGCTGAATGCGGACTGTACGAAGTGGTACCCGATAGCGCGACGGACCGGTGGAAGCTCATCGGCAAGGGCCTCCAGACATGGACGTCTGCACCGGTCGGTGCCCCAAGTCAGCGACTTGTCTACGTTCGGCCGAATCCTGAAGGCGGCGGGCTTGGGTGGTGTGTAGCATGCGTGGATGGTTCAGAACGCAAAGAGCAGTACTGTCCGCCACAAACGGGGATGGTCTTGGACGCGGTTGTGGTTCCGGAGACGGGAGCATATGTTCTGTGGGAAAAGGTCTCCGGCGATCCGCCACGGGGCCTCATGCTATCGACGGTCCGCGATGGGGAGACTGAGACGACACACGTTCCGCTGAGCTACTCCGTCGCACGAATAGCGCCTCTTCCGGGTGGCGAGGCAAGCATCATAGGCCCGGACGGCTGGCTGGGGCTGGAGCGGACTCGTTCGGGATACGAGACTGCCACCAGACCCGGTGCGCCGTTGGTTAGCATTCGAGCTGACCTCAAGTCCGGAACGCTCCAGAAGATGCGACTATGCACCATGACGGATCTTGCTCCGGATATGGACAGGGCGGTGGGAATGCCCGAGCTTCGGGGTGTTGTTGCCGACGACGGCGGACTTCATCTGGTGTACGTGGTCGCCTATCCAGATCGAGTGGAAACGCGTCACCTGTTCCTGGCGGAAATGGATTCCGATCTTCAGAAAGCCGCTGAATCCCATTGACTCGTGCTTGCGGCGTGCCGCGGTGGCCGGCATCGCTACTTACTGGCGCTCTTTGTATGTGTTGGCGTGCATTCCGCGTCTTCTTCTGGCAGAGGCCCCAATGTCTATCGATTCCCGACAGTTTTCCGCCAAGAAACCGGCCCGTTTTCGCGTCTAATAGGGTGGCTCTGGGCAGCCCCCCCCAACTCGGCGGCAGGAGGCGTGAATGATCGCAGGTACTCGCGAGGTGCATGATATCAGCGAGCGCGGCTGTACCGATAACGTGTACCGCCACGACGTCATGACGTGCCAAGTATGAGGCCACGTGTCATGATAAGGGATGGTAGTATTGCGCGCTGGACGCTACTGGCCATGATCGTCTGCTTGGTCGCCGTCTGCGGCACCTGGTATATGCTGGGGAGAGGAACCGTGCGGGTGACCGAGCTGCGGATTGATACGGGAGACTTGCGGCACATCCTGCGCGGCCTGCGCGTGGGGTGGCAAGGTCAGAGGACTCCGGAACCTTACCGTTCCGTCCTGCTATCACTCGCGGAGGTGGTTCCACCCGTACCACCATGCTGGGTGCCACTCCCAAGCACGACCTCAGACGTAGAGCGGGGCGGCATCGCCGATCGGTGGAGATCCCGCTACCTCGGGGTAGCAGCGTGGGCTGACATTAGACCATCGATCGCGCGGGCGATACTTGAGGATATGCCCAAGGATGTCTATGGAGCGGGCTCGTCTCCCCTTTACCTTGAAATGGTAGAAGCGGTCTCCGTGAACGGCCCCTTGATGCCTGCCGACGGGGACGTCGAGCGCTACTTCGTGCGGCCCGTGTGGCGTCAGAGTCCAGGAGTTGCTGCATACCTTCAGACCAAGGGCGGAAGGTACCAGACCGTCAGACCTGCTCGCGACCCCGGACTCGAACCAGAAGCGCGCGACGGACTTGGCTGGACTGCGCTACACTATGCCGCGCTGGACGGCTCCCGGGAAGAGCTTGCCCTGCTCCTGAGTCAGGGCCTGAACGTGGATGGCGCAAACTACGGGGGTTACACACCGCTGCATCTGGCCACGATAGGCGGCAAGCTCGCGGCCATGGAAGACCTGCTGGAAGCAGGCGCGGACGTGAATGCCGAGGGCGGGAACGGATGGACGCCTCTGCACTGGGCCGCCGCCGGATCATCACCAGCCGCCGTAGAGACCCTCCTGGCTGGCGGAGCTCGAGCAAACAGCCTTGATGGGGAAGGTCTGTCGCCCTTGCACTTCGCAGCACTCGCGGCCTCTGCTGCATCAGCGGAGCTGCTTCTGGCCGCCGGGGCCGAGACAGACATCGCCGGGACGGACGAGGTCCGGATGACTCCTCTGCATCTGGCGGCTCTGCGCGGCAGCCCGGAAGTCGCTGTAGCTCTGCTGGAAGCAGGGGCCTTTGCGGATAGCAGAGACGCGGAAGGACGTACGCCCCTGCACATTGCTGCGAGCTGGGGCCACGTCAGAACCTGTGAGGTACTCCTCGCCGCTGGCGCAGATCCTGGCCTCCGAGACGATTCGGGCCAAACGCCGCTGGATGTGGCGATTGAGGTGAAAGCAGATGAAATCGAGCGGATGCTTCGCAGCTATCTGGAGCGCTGACCGGCATCCTGGCTCTTGCCGGCCGGGATGGACGGGTTCTTAACACCTGATCTGGAGCGCAAAATGCCGGGGCACCGTCCCACATGCAGAGAGTTCATGCTCTGGCTGTGCATCTCTGCGCTTCTGGCTGCCGGCGTATTCCTGGGCATGCGCTGGCTTGCCGGCAGGCGCCGACCAACGGTGCCAACGGGGAATGGCCTACGGCATTATGCTATGAAAAGCATGTTCGATTGGGACGTATGGATTGCGCTCTACAAGAGAGAGTACTCCGGCCTCCCTCTCGCGAGCAGGACAGAAAAGCAGGACTTGGAGGCCGTGCGGATGTCGGTGGGGCGCCCACAGCACCTTGACCTTGAGGATCCTTGGGGTAACCCGTTCAATCTGTACCTGGACGCCGACGGGGACGGCTTCATCGCAATTGGCGACAGGCTGTACGAGACGGATATCTACATGTATTCCAGCGGCCGGAACGAAGTCGACGAGTTGGGCCAAGGCGACGACATCGTGCTGCCTTTCCGGTTCTATAACAAGACGCATTGGGCTGACCGGGCGACCAGCCAGAAGGAGCGACAGAGGTAGTTTGGGCGTCCGGGCCGCGAGGGCGGCGTGACATTGGAGCAAGGTGAATCTGATGGCAAAGTCTCGGGGGAATAGAGTGCGCTTGGTACTGTGGCTCATAGCAGGCACCGTCGTGCTGCTGGGGTTCCTGTCGGTCTATAAATGGGAGTACTGCTACGTCTGTGGCAAGAAGCGAGGGGCCGTATACTTCGTGGGTTTCGACAGCCCCTTGCACAGTGAGACGCAGGACACCCCCCTCAGCAGAGCCGTGGAGCCCGTAGTTCATCGGCAGGGACGTGCGCACGAATGGGCGGTCGAGTCTCAACTGGTTTTCTGGGCCGCGTTGATACAGACTGGCGGCGGAGCGCCCACGCTGCAAGAGAGGGTGGTTTACATGGACGACGACCTGTTTGCCTGGCTCGTGAAGCAGGACGAAGTGCTGGCGACAACGGCCCTGGAGGCCATCCTGAAGCCGCGCGGCGACCACGGCCAAAGGTGGGAGCTTTGGAGGGCCCTTCACAGCACATTGTACGACTGGACGACGTGGGACAATGGGATCCCATTCCAGGACCCCGACCGCCAGCAGTTCTACCGTGAGCTTCTGCGTCTCAGACTGAATGCCGCCCGGGATCTTTTCGAGTTGCCCCCGCGCCCCGAGGTGCCTTCGGAAGATACTGCCGAGCCGGCATCGGCATCCGCAGAGTAGCGGTTGCTGCCTCATTTATGCCGGCCGCAGATGGAGAAACCGGCTGAGTTGTTCGGACTACCAAAGAGAAGAGGTGCGGTATGATGCTCATGAAGAGAAATCGCTGGTTGGGTCTACTCCTCGTCGTGGTGCTGATCGGCTGGGGCGTGGTCTCTGCGCAGGAGGCGCTCCGTCATTGCCGGGAGACGGAGCCATGGGCATGGAGTCGACCTGTTGACTTCCCTCTTGAGTGCCCCCCGGGCGTGCAGCCCGAGGATGTGCAGCTATGTATGATCCTGGTTCTCAGGACTTATATGAAGACGCCATGGAAGAGAGACTGGCCCTTCATCGGGGTGAAGTATGACCAGAAAGCCGGCGTCCACCGCGCATATCTCTGCCCCGGAGTCTACCACTTCGAGGATTGCGTGGCCGCCCCCACGGGGAAGACCGATCCGAGCACGTACGAGCACCTGTGGCACGTCTCCTCTCTCGTCGACGGTTCAGGGCCTTGGATCATCCCTATGGACGTGGACCATGTTCCGGCTGACCCGTTCGTTGCTCCCGTAATCAGGCTGAGCCCGGCTCTCAGCCTGCAGACAGACGCGTACAGGGACTGGATCGATCTTCGCGTGGACCCCTGCGAGGGAGCTTCGCGCTACCGCTACGAGTTCTATTCCTCGGTCGGGCCGGAAGGCCGGCTCGATTGGGCAGGGCTCAAGATGCCGGACCCGGGTCGCCTCTTCTGCACGCTGGATACCGACGACATAGAGGCACGCGTGAACTGGAGAAGCTTCGATATGTTGCTGGTTGACGGCCTCTACTCGGGCCTCCATAAAGCTGCGAACGACTTGGTGAGGATGATGGTGCCAGACGGACTCGACCTCGGCGTGTCGTGCAGGGCTGTCGCCTACGACCCGGACGGCAACGTCCTGAACGAGTCCGGGGCAGTGGTTCTGGGACAGCGCCACACCGACCTTGTCCCCAGTTCCACCACCACTGAGTTGCGCCCCTGGCATGACGGCGAGCCCGTGGATAGCGGCGTGCAGCTGGAGGTAGGCGGGACGGTTACAAAGAATGGTATTGTCCTGAGAACGGACAAGACCGATAAGGCCGAGACGTATGTGTTCCGGCTGTTCCTGTGGCCTTCTGGGGACGGAGAAGCCGGTTGGCCACCTGATGAGCGATGGGATATACACTTCCAGATCTATGGATCCAACCTTGTGCTGGTGCATCCTTCGAGCGACCACGAGATACAGCTTCGGCCGGAGGACCTGCGTCCGGGGCTCGCAATCTATGTGGCTGACGAGGGGTGGCAGGTCGTTCGACCGGGATGGGACGCCTCGGACATTCCCACCGAAGGTGATGAACCGGTCCGTACCGTCACAGGGGTGGAGGGGGGCAAGCGTTGGATGCTCTTCGCGAGCGTCAACGCCTGGGACGCGAACGTGAACCGTATCGGTTCCTCTCCGCCCACCTACATCGGTGACATGCCGGAGGACTACTTCGTGGGTGTCCGCTACCGCAGGCTGCCGGACTGGCAGTAGGTGGCATCGGTCCGCAGTGACCTGATGCGAGGAGAGCGAGTCGGCTACACGTGGCGGCAGACATTCGGCTAGGAGGCAACCCGGTAAGGGACCTTGCTCGTGGCGTTCCTCCAGTTCAGGAGGCCCAGCTTTGCGCCGGCTCAATCCCATGTGGCACCGACTGCTGACGGCCGGGTGGCAGGTGGCCGCGATCTCGCTGATTGCGGCGTGGATGAGCCTGGAACCGTCTCGCGCTCGGGCGTGGCCGTCGGCGGGAATCGTGGTCCTCCTTGCCGGCTTGTGCCTTTGTGGATTGGCGCTCGCCCTGGTGAGAAGAGTTCGGGCCGGCCTGGTAGGTGGATTGGTATACGCGTGGGCTCTGGGCGTCTTCGGGGTATCCGCGGCTGGCGCCGGCATCGCGCTCGTGCAGGGCGCTCACATGGCCGCGCTGGTAAGGGTCTTG
Source organism: uncultured candidatus Brocadiaceae bacterium (assembly GCA_964655775.1). Lineage (GTDB taxonomy): Bacteria > Planctomycetota > Brocadiia > SM23-32 > SM23-32 > CAZZNQ01. Next base: position 7,428 of record CAZZNQ010000013.1, read on the forward strand.
CTCGGAGCGACAGCTCTCTTGGTGGCGACGCGGCTTTCGCCGGTAGTCCGGCGGGGCTGGGATGTGACCGAGGCGGATGCGCGAGAGGATCGACGCAGGCTGTTCGGGAGACGGGACTGGCGCGATGTGCTTTTCTTCGGCATCTTCGGCATTCTGATTCTGGTGGTCGTGCTGTCCTATGCATTGGGCGCCTTCGGCTGACGGCGCCTCCACGTTACAGCCAACGGCCAGGGTACCCTATACTGGCGGTATGACGAAGCGGGGAGGGACTCGAGCGTGTTACGTTCCCAACGTATCGCTCTTTATGTCGGCCTGGGAATCTTGATGACCCTATGGGCCGCCAATCTGGCTCGCCTCGACGGACTGGCCGAACGACACCAATCTGCGGCCGACCATCCGGTGCAGGTCGGCGTGCCGGAGGTCTGGTTCACCTACTGCGAGGCCGTCACGGCCGAACCAGGGACCCGGGGCCTCCTCCCCTCGTCGCCCGAGTCGCGGTTTCTCGCCACATTGCCCGAAACTATGGGCCTGGAGACTGTGCCCGCACTTATCGAGTGTGGCCTGGAAGACCAGCCTGCTCCAACCGACTGGCCGCCGCAGCGCGGGGACGTCCCCAGACGCATTCCGTGGTCGGTGGTGCTTGCGGCCGTCGGTCGGATCGACCCAATGAACCGGACGGACTGCTGGGCGGAGTTCCTGGTGCGCGTTGGATGCCGATCGGACGTCCCGGAGGAGTACCTGGAAGAGGCATGGGCATGGGCGGCGCCGAGGGCGGTACCAATAGTGCCGGCATTGGCGCGCGTCAGTGCCGATGAGGCACGCTCCGAGCAGGAAAGGCACCAAGCGCTGGTTGCGGCCGAGGTGGTTGTGCGACGACTGGAGAGTGGCAGCCAGAAGCTGCAAAGAGCCGCTTACTTCCTTGCGCAATCGGCGGAATGCAGCGGAAGTGAGACTACACCACTACCAGAGGATCTGCTCGCCCTCCTGCCGGACGACTCCACTCCCCCCGAGTTCGTAACTGTTCTCGAGGCGGTTCAGGTGGCGTTGGTAACTGCGCTCTGGGATCTTGCAGTGGGCTCCTCCGCCCCGCTTGTTTTCAGCGATAAGGAGGCGGACGCCGCTGCCGGTCTGCTTGAGGCGCTGCTCCTGCGGGTGATGGAGAATCCCATAACGACAGCGGAGCATCGGGAGTGGACGGCAGACTGGCTCGCGAAATTAAGGGACCTTGAGCCCGGGGTGCAAGAAGCCAGCAAGGACGCCCCGCGAGAAGACGGTCAGGCCGTATGATGGGAGTTGAGCCGCAATCTGCACCAAACGGGGAATCCACGGGCGACAGCACACCAGACGGCCGAGTCGACTACCGGGGCGGACCGTGGCCCTGGCTGGCCGGAGTGGTCGCCGCGTGTCACGGACTACCACCAATCTGTCATTCTAGGGCCCCAACCTGAGAGGAAGAAATTGGCGAGACGCGGCAGAACCGGGCGTTGCCATTTGTGCGGAGCGGAAGGCAGACTGTCTTTTGAGCATGTACCGCCCCGCGCAGCGTTCAACAAGCGGCCGCTCGTAGCTCAGGCCATTGACGAGGTGCTCAAGCACGGCGCTGCTGCAAAGGGGAATGTGTGTCAGCGGGGTGCTGGTGCGTACACTCTGTGCGAACGGTGCAACAACACAACAGGGGGATGGTATGGGCGAAGCTACGTGGAATGGGTCTACGAGGGCCTGAATCTGCTGCCCTCGGCACGCGTGGCCTCGACACTCCACCTTCCTTTCCATGTAAGACCGTTGGCAGTCCTCAAGCAGGTAGTCTGTATGTTCTTCAGCGTGAATGGGCCCGAGTTCCGAGAGGCGCAACCCTATCTGGAGCGCTTCATACGCGACAAGGAGCGCCGCTCTCTGCCCAGCGATCTGAGGGTTTACACGTTCTACTGCATCGGAAAATGCGCGCGACATTCGGGCGTCGTGGGATTGCTGGATACTTCCGGCTCAGGACGCAGCAGCACATTCTCCGAGTTGGCTTTCCCCCCTTTCGGGTACGTGATGGCCTTTGGCCGCCCTCCGGCCGCGCGGATGGAGGATATCAGCCATTTCGCTGAGTACGGGTACGGCGAACTCAGGACGCTGTACTTGCACATTCCAGTCCTCCCGGTTATTGGCTACATGCCGGGAGACTACAGAACGGAGGACGAAATCGCAGAGGCCGCGGAACTGACAGAGCAAGAGACAGCGGAGATGCGCGCTGAACTCGACGATAAGCGTGGCGGGAGACTCCCAGACTCACCACCAATGTAGACCCAACCCACTGGCTGTGGAGGAACCATGGGCGACGGGCAGTTCTCAAGGCAGGCGTGGGACGGATGCGTCAGTGCGCGGGGGTACAACGGCGACTGGTGGGACACCCTCACGCCCGAGGCCGAGCCGGCCCTCTGGGACCAACTCAAGGCCGTCTACGCCGACGAACGCGCCGTCGGCCGGGGCGGCTCACGCCCGCCGGGCCTGCGCAGCGATCGGCCGCAGGCTTGACCCGCCCGGCGCGCGCCAATAGAATGAAGGAACTGCGCGGAGGCGGCGCGTGGGTGCGGTATGCCGCGTCCCGTTAACGGGTTCGTCCGCGCGGGGATGATGTTCCTTTCTTGGGTGCGATCCGGACGATGGTGGACATGCAGATAACGGCCAAGGGCGTGTTGGTGCCCGTGCAGGTGGTGCCCGGCGCCAGCCGCAACCGCATCTACGGCGAGCATGACGGCCGCCTGAAGATCGCCGTCACCGCCGCGCCCGAGAAGGGCAAGGCCAACAAAGCCGTCTGCGAGTTCCTCGCGTCCGCGATGGGCATCAGCAAGTCCCAGGTCCAGGTCGTCTCCGGCCACACCGCCCGACTGAAGGAGGTCCTCATCGAGCGCGTCACCCCCGACGCGCTCGAGGCCATCATAGGCTGACCTCCGGCCGCCCGACGCGGCCCCGCGTCCCTGCCTCGCCCCCGGGCATGGCCCGCACCGAGGCGTTTCCCTGCGAAATGCGTCCGCCAATCTGCGAAGATAACGCGCACCGACATGCCACTTTGACCGACGAGAGATTCCAAACGTGTTCGAGAAAGTCCCCACCACCGTATCGTTCGTGGACCTGGAGCATGAGGTCCTGGAGTTCTGGGAGAGGAACCGCACCTTCGACGCCCTGCGCCGCAAGAACGAGGGCAAGCCGCGCTGGTCGTTCCTGGACGGGCCGATTACGGCCAATAACCCCATGGGCGTCCACCACGCCTGGGGCCGCACGCTGAAGGACTGTTTCCTGCGCTACCACGCCATGACGGGCCACGAGCTGCGCTACCAGAACGGCTTCGACTGCCAGGGCCTGTGGGTCGAGGTGGAGGTAGAGAAGGAACTGGGTTTCCAGACCAAGCGCGACATCGAGGCATACGGCCTGGAGCGGTTCGTCGAGGCGTGCAAGAAGCGGGTGCGCAAGTACGCCGGACTGCAGACGCAGCAGTCCATCCGGCTGGGCTACTGGATGGACTGGGACGACTCCTACTACACGATGTCCGACGAGAACAACTACACGATCTGGGGCTTCCTGAAAAAGTGCCACGAGCGGGGGCTCATCTACCGTGGGCGCGACAGCATGCCGTGGTGCCCGCGCTGCGGGACGGGCATCAGCCAGCACGAGATGCACGAGGGCTACAAGGAGGTCACCGACGACTCCGTGATCGTGCGGATGCCGCTGCGGCACGCCGAGGGCGAGTACCTGCTGGTCTGGACGACCACGCCGTGGACGCTCTCCTCGAACGTCGCCTGCGCCGTGAACCCGGACCTGACCTACGCCCGCGCCGAGCAGGACGGCGCCGTCTACTACATCGCGGAATCCCGGCTGGACGAGCTGAAGACGCGCGGCGCGTACGAGGTGACCGGCACGCTGCAAGGCGCCGAGATGGAGGGCTGGACCTACGACGGCCCGTTCGACGAGCTGCCCGCCGCGGCCGATGCCGCGAAGGCCCACCGGGTGGTCGCCTGGGACATGGTCAGCGGCGAGGAGGGCACCGGCATTGTGCACGTCGCCCCCGGATGCGGCAAGGAGGACTTCGACCTGGGCCGCGAGCTGGGCCTGCCGGTGATCGCACCCATCGACGAATCCGGCTTCTTCCTCGATGGATTCGGCCCGCTGGCGGGTATGGCCGCCTCCGCGGTGGCCGAGACCGTGTTCCGGAACCTGCGCGAGAAGGGCTACTACTACAAGAAGGAGCCCTACGTCCACAGCTATCCCCACTGCTGGCGCTGCAAGACGCCGCTGCTGTTCCGCAATGTGCACGAGTGGTATATCGACATGTCATGGCGGGACGAGATCATGGACGTGGCCCGGCAGATCCGCTGGATCCCCGAATGGGGCCTGGACCGGGAACTGGACTGGCTGGCCAACATGCGGGACTGGATGATCAGCAAGAAGCGCTACTGGGGCCTGGCGCTGCCGATCTACCTCTGCGACTGCGGGTGGTTCGACGTGGTGGGCAGCGAGGATGAACTGAAGGACCGCGCCGTCGAGGGCTGGGACGAGTTCGAGGGGCACAGCCCCCACCGGCCGTGGATCGACGCGGTGAAGATCCGCTGCGAGAAGTGCGGCGAGACCGTGAGCCGCATCACGGACGTCGGCAATCCCTGGCTGGACGCCGGCATCGTGCCCTACTCCACCCTCGATTACCGCCACGACCGCGAGTACTGGGAGAAGTGGATCCCCGCCGACCTGGTGACCGAGTGCTTCCCCGGGCAGTTCCGCAACTGGTTCTACGCGCTGCTGGCCATGAGCGCCATGATGGAGGGCATACCGCCGTTCAAGGCGCTGCTGGGCCACGCGCTGGTGCGCGACGAGACCGGCCGCGAGATGCACAAGTCGTGGGGCAACGCCATCGTGTTCGACGAGGCGGCGGAGAAGATGGGCTGCGACGTGATGCGATGGGTGTTCTGCCGCCAGAGCCCGAACAACAACCTGAACTTTGGTTACGGCGCCGGCGACCAGGTCCGTCGGAAGGTCTTCAGCACGCTGTGGAACGTCTACGCGTTCTTCTGCAACTACGCGCGGCTGGACGGCTTCGACCTCGATTCCGAGCCCGTGCCGTACGGCGAGCGCGCCGACATCGATCGCTGGCTGCTGAGCGATCTGCAGTTGCTGGTGCGCGAGGCAAGGGAGCGGATGGACGACTTCGACGTGAGCGCGCTGGTGCGCCACGCGGAGAAGTTCGTCGACGACCTCTCCAACTGGTACGTGCGCCGCAACCGGCGCCGGTTCTGGCGCGCGAAGGGCCAGGACGACCGCGATAAGCTCGCCGCCTACCAGACGTTGCACGAGGCGCTGGTGACGTTCTGCAAGGTGATGGCGCCGGTGGTGCCGTTCGTAACGGAGGTGATGTACCGGAACCTGGTCGCTGACCGGGACGAGGCGGCCCCGGACAGCGTGCACCTGTGCGACTATCCAGAGCCGAAAACGGAACTGGTCGACGAGGAACTGAGCCGTGACATGTCCGTGGTCACGGCGGCCGTTTCCGCCGTGCTGGGCGTGCGCATGATGGAGCAGATCCGCGTGCGCCAGCCACTGGCCGAGCTGACGGCGGTCTCCGCCGATTCGACCAGGACCGAGGCCCTGCGCCGCTTCGAGCACCAGGTCCTGGAAGAGCTGAACGTCAAGGCCCTCACGGTCCGCACGGACGCGGCCGGGCTGGGCACCATCGAGGTGATACCCGACATGTCGGCGCTGGGCCCGCGCTACAAGTCGCTGGCCGGAAAGGTGGTCGGCGCGCTCAAGGCTCTGGACCCGCGGGAAGTGGCCGACGCCGTCCAGGAGGGCCGCGAGATCATCCTGACGGTGGACGGGCAGGAGTGCACGGTCGGCCCGGACGAGGTGGAGGTGCGGCGCGAGATGCCCGAGCATCTGGCCGTCGCCGAGGCGGAGGGCGTGACCCTGATCCTGGACACGGAGATCGACGACGAGCTTCGCGCCGAAGGCTGGGCGCGGGACACCGTGCGGCACGTGCAGCAGCTTCGCAAGGACGTCGATCTCAACATCGAGGACCGCATCCATCTGCGGTACGCCACCGACTCCGGCGATCTGGGCGCCGCTATCGAGACGTGGCGCGACCACATCATGGCCGAGACCCTCTCGGTGAGCATGGTAGCAGGAAAAAAAGCCGAGGATGCGAAGGCCGTGACCATCGGCGACGCCGAACTCCGCATCCACGTTGAGAAGGCGGAATAGGCGAGCCCCACAACAGCCGTCGGAGGCAGAACATGAGCACCGAAGTGACGATCGACGGAACACGATTCCTGATCAACGGCCGCCCGACATACATGGGCGTCACGCACCGGGACCAACTCATGGAGGGCCTGCTGCTCAACAGCCGGATGATCCAGGCGATCTTCGACGACGAGTGCGCCGATACCCGCGACCTCTGGGCCTACCCGGACACCGGCGTCTGGGATCCGGACCGCAACACCGACGAGTTCTGTCGCGCCCTGCCACTCTATCGCCGCCACGGCCTGCTCGCCGTCACCGTCGGCCTCCAGGGCGGAGGCGCCGTGTTCCGCCCGGAGGTGTACGACAACTTCGAATGCTCCGCCTACGAGCCGGACGGCACCTTCCGCCGGCCCTACTTCGACCGTCTCGCTCGCGTGCTCGACGCGGCGGACGAGGCCGGCATGGTCGTCATCGTCAACTACTTCTACTGGAAGCAGGTCGCCCGCATCCCGGACGACGACACGCTCTACGACATCACCGAACGCGTGACCGACTGGCTGCTGCGCACCGGGCACCGCAACATCCTGGTGGACGTCGCCAACGAGTCGGCCGGCTGGTGGAAGCGTCCGGCGATGGAGCCGGACAACATCCACACCTTCATCGAGCGCGTGCAGGAAATCACGCTGGACGGCCGCCGGCTGCTGGTCGGCTCCAGTTCCGGCGGCGGAGAAGAGCTGCCCCACGGGCGCTGGCTGGCTGCGGAGGACTTCTCCATGCCGCACGGCAACGGCTGCAGTCCCGCGCAGCTCGAGGCCAAACTGCGGCGTCTGAAGCAGGCCGACGAGTACCGCGAATCGCCGCATCCCATCTGCATCAACGAGGATTCGGTGTTCGTCGAGAACCTGGAAGCCGCCGTCGCCGAGGGGTGCTCCTGGGGCTTTTACTGCCAGGGATACGGCTCGAACTACAGGGACCGCAGCGACTGGAAGGCGAAGCCGCGCGAGGACGAATACGAGGCCCTCAGCGGATATCAGACGCCGCCCGTGAACTGGGGCATCAACACGCCGATCAAGAAAGCATTCTTCGACCACGTGCTGGAAATGACCGGCGGCCGGTGAGGCTCATTCGTAGTGCAGCGTGCGCACGGGGTCCATGCGCGCGGCGCGGAGCGCGGGCCAGATGCTGAACAAAAGGCTGCAGACCACCGCGCCCCCCGCCGTCAGCAGCGGCATCATCACCCCCATGTGGGTGGGGATGTCCTTGAAGTAGTAGATGTCCGGGGGGAACGGGTCGAAGCCGATCGTCTCCTTCAGCGCGAACCGGATCCCGTTGACGTTGTCCGTGACGAGTATGCCCGCGCCGACGCCGAGCACCCCGCCCGCCAGGCCGATTGCCAGCCCGATGATGACGAACACGAGGCAGACCTGTCCCGACGTGAAGCCGACCGCCTTGAGGATGCCGATGTCCCGCCGCCGCTCGTTGACCATGGTGGTGAGGATGGCGAAGATGAAGAACTCGGCCACCACCAGGATCATGCTCATGATGAGCACCTCCAGGAAGCGCTCCATGGCGACCGCTTCCAGGAACGTCTGCTGCTGCTCCTCCCAGGTGCGAATGCCGAAGGGCGGGCCGCTGTAGATCAACTCCGGCGCCCCGCCGGTCCCGGCGGCCAGCATGCGCGTGCCGCTTCCGCCAAAGTCGGCGGCGACCAGCGGCGCGTCCGGCACGTCGGACATGTGGAATATCGTCGGGTAGTAACGCCCGGCGTCCTCGTGGAGCATCCAGCACCGCATGTAGGAGTCACCCACGCTAACGAGTTCGTCCGGCGCGCCACCGAACGACAGGGCGCGGACCGGGGATTCGTGCGCCAACCAGCGGGACATCACGGCGCCGTCCTCGGCCGACCACAGGACGATCCGGCCCCCTGCGTCGCCGATAGCCACGCGCTCGCCGTCGCGGCTCACGGCCGCCGACTCCACCGGTGCGGCAAACGGGTTGCCGAAGTTGCCGAGCAGCCGCCCGCTTTCGGCGAGCCAGAGCCGCGCCGAGCCGTCCGCCGAGCCGGTCAGCACCTTCTCGCCCATCGCGTCGAAACCGATGTCGGACACAGCGCCCGAGTGCCCGTCCAGCACGATGGGTTCTTCGGGCAGATCGGTTTCCCAGAGGCGCAACGAGCCGTCTTCATAGCCGACGGCCACGGTCCAGCCGTCCGGCGAGATCGCGGCGGCCGTCACGGGAGCCGCCCCCCCCAGCTCGACCGGCTCGGATCCGCCGTCAAGGTCGCGCATCATGCCGGCGCCGCTACGGGCACCCACGAAAACCGCGTCGCCCTCCTCGTTCACGGTCAGGACGGCTGCTCCATCGCCGAGTCCCGACTCCCACGACGTGACTTCCGCGCCGTCTGCTCCGTACACGATCACGCGCCCGGACTCGGTCAGCACGGCGCAACGCGAGCCGTCGCCGCTCAGGGCCAGCGTGCGCACGCCTTTGCCCGTGCCGATGCTCCGCAGTCGCGCGCCGGGCGAGAGGACCTTCTGGAGTTTCTCGCGAACCGCCTCGGCGTTGTCGTAATCGTCCAGCCGCACGCTCAGGCCGGTCACGGCCCCGCCCGACTGCATCAGGCTCGTGGCGGTGTCCAGGGCCATGATGGCGAACTGGCTGTCGTAGTCGAAGTAGGTGCTCTCGAACAGGCCGTTGACCGCCAACATCCGCAGGCTCCGCTCGAGCTCGGCGGTCGCCGTCATCAGAATCAGCCGGCCCGGACGTTCGTCCAGCGTCTCAGGATTGTACAAAGCCCAATCCGGGCTGAACCCCGGGAACTGGGCGCCGACGATGCAGGCGCTGAGTCGACCGGCGTTCGGGTCTTCCGGGTTCGGATACGTCTTGTCGAGGCCGTCCAGGCTGCCGACCTTCATGTAGTCGGCAAGGTCGGATACGGTCGTCTCCAGTTCCGGGTGTATGCCGCGTATGAACACGTGGCTCATCTGCGTGGTGCCGGGCAGTTGCGCCAGGCCGAAGCTCTCGATGTAGGGCGCCACGCCCTCCACATGCTCGACGGAGCGCACCTGCTCGACCCAGCTCGGCCAGTCGTCCAGCCCGTAGAGCCTGCCGCGGATCGGCGTGATGCGCAGATCGCTCAGATAGCCGCGGATAGCGCTCGTCAGCCGGAGGTGGAATCCCGTGAAGATGCTGGTGACGGTGATCATCGTGGCAACGCTGAGGACGATGCCGAAGATGGCCAGGTAGCAGAGCTTCTTGCGCAGCAGGTATCGCATCGCAATCCTCACGGGCGACATAATCCCCGGGCCCTGCCGGACATCCAGGTCGGCACCCGCCCGCTCTTCTGCTGTGGCCATACCGGTTCCCCATCGCGGAAAGGAAATGCGCGGACCTTCAAGGTTACCGCAGAGCCGCTCTGCGCGGCAAGTGGAAGCCCCCTTAGAGGAGCTGATCGGACCGGCCTGGAACTTCTCGGGGAAAGCGGCTTGCCGTTGAACCGAAACCCGGTTATACTACACTAAAATGGTAAGGGTGTGCCATCTCTATGCCATTGCTCCAGCCGGTAAGCGCCTCGAGGTTGTTGGTGGCGGGCTCGTTTCCGGAACACATCATTCAACAGGTCGCCCGAAGCGCGGACTTCGTGCGCATCGTGGGACGATACTGCGACCTCGAGAGAAGAGGCGGCCGATTCTGGGGGCTTTGCCCGTTCCATAAGGAGAAAACGGGCTCGTTCTCGGTGGACCCGGACAACGGCCTCTACTACTGCTTCGGCTGCAAAGAGGGGGGCAACGTCTTCACCTTCCTCGAGAAGATGGAAGGCTTGAGCTTCCCGGAGGCCGTGCGCGCGCTGGCGGCGGAGGCCGGCATAGACCTGAGCCAGTACGAGCTCCGTAGCGGGCCGGCCAAAGGCGAGCTGAGCCGGCTGAGGGAGATAAACGAGCTGGCAACCGTCTTCTACGAGAAATGCCTGGAGAAGGCGCGCGGCGCCGAAGAGGCGCGCCGGTACCTGGCGGGACGGAGCATCAACGACGAATCCGTGGAGCGCTGGCGACTGGGCTATGCGCCCGACGGATGGGATCATTTTCTCAAGTGTGCCCTCGGGCGCGAATACAAGCCCGAGATGGTGGAGAAGGCCGGACTGGTGCTGCCAAGGCAGAACACGCCCGGTCACTATGACCGCTTCCGCAACCGGTTGATGTTCCCGATTGCGGACGGCGTGGGACGCACCATCGGGTTCGGCGCGCGCGTTATCGATCCGGAAGACGAACCGAAGTACCTGAACAGCCCGGAGACGCCGCTGTTCAGCAAGGGCAGTTGCTTTTTCGGCATGGCGCAGGCCCGGGACGAGATACGCGGCGGCAGGCAGGCCGTGATACTGGAAGGCTACACCGACGTGATCATGGCCCACCAGCACGGCATCCGCGAGGCGGTGGCCGTGCTGGGAACGGCTCTGACCTCGGATCACGCGCGGAGGCTGAGCCGCATCTGCGACACGGTGGTGCTGGTCTTTGACGGTGACGAAGCCGGGCTGAAGTCGGCGATGCGAAGCATAGAGGTGCTGCTGAACGAGGACGTGGAGATACGTGCCGCCGCGCTGCCCGAGGGGAAGGACCCCTGCGAGCTGATACTGGAAGAGGGCGGCGACGCGTTTCGCAGGCGAATAGAGGAGAGCGACGGCTTCTACGAGTTTCGGCTGGAAGCCGCGCGCAAACAATACGATACGTCGACGATCGACGGCGCGACGGCCGCGTTCCACGATCTGGCGCAGATGGCGCTGGCCGTGCGGGACGAGGCGCGCCGCGACCTGATAGTCCGACGGATGGCGCAGGAATTGGGCGTGCGCGAGAGCGACGCGTGGGCGTACATGGACCGGCAGCTCAAGCGCCCCGCGAGGCGGCGAGAAGGCCAAGCGAAGGCGGAAGACGCGGGCGTTCTGACCGCCGATCAGTCGCTGCCGGGCGAGCTGCTGGGCTTCCTGCTGGCGCACCCGATGTTCATGACGGAAGCGGCGGAGCGCGTGGACGTAGACGTGATGAAGCCCTCCGTGCAGACGCGTCTGATAGGCGCTTGGCTCGGCGGCGACTTCGAAGGCGACGACTCGGGAGTGAAGAGCTTCATGGCGTCCCTGACGGACGCCGAGGAGGCGTCCGCGGCCTCGGCCGCGCTGGCCCAGGAGCGTGCGCGCGAGGAACGAATAACGCAGACGACCGCGAGGCAGCGACTGGAAGGCTACCTCCGTTACCTGGAGCTCAAGAAGATGGACGCCTCCGGGCCGGCCCGCACGGCCGCCCGGGGGAAGAGCGATGCGGAACTGAAGGCCCTGGAGCGCAGGCTCAGGGAGAAGGATAGAAAATCAGCTCATTCGAAGTAAGACAGGAGCTGCACAACAGATGGCGCAGAACAAGACCGTAGATCGGGCCGAGGTAGAGCAGGACCTCAAGGGCCTCGTCGAACAGGGCAGGCAGAAAGGGTTCCTCACGTACGAGGAACTCAACGACTCGCTGCCCGAGGACGTGGTGAGCCCGGAGTACATCGACGAAATCCTCCTGATGCTGGACGAGAAAGGCATCGAACTCATCGACGAGCGCGAACTCGACGAAGATGAGGACGGGGGCGGTCTGCTTCTGAAAGACGAGGAGACGGACGAAGAGGAAGATTCTGACGAGGAAGAGGAAACCATCGCCGCCAGCACCGAGCGCATCGACGACCCCGTGCGCATCTATCTGACCCAGATGGGCCAGATACCGCTGCTGACCCGCGACGAGGAGATCGCGCTGGCCAAGCGCATCGAGATCGGACGCAAGTGCTTCCGACGCAAGATCATGCAGTTCCAGCCCTGCATCGAAAGCTGCCTGGAGATCCTGCAGGACGTCCACGACGGCAATCTGCCGTTCGACCGCACGCTGAACGTGAGCGCGCTGGCCGACATGCAGAAAGAAGCGCTGGTGCAGCGGCTGCCGCAGAACATCGACACCATCCGCAAGCTGGAAGAGCGCAACCGGGGCGACTGGAAGAAATACCGGAAATCCGACACCAGCGAGAAGAGGAAGATCCAGATCCTGCGCAAGATCCGTGGACGGCGGCGCAAGGCGATGGTCCTGATCGAGGAGATGTACCTGCGCATAAAGAAGGTGCAGCCCCTGATGGACCTGATCAACGCCCTCTACGATCGGATGAACGGTATCCATTCCGAGTTGCTGCGGCTGCAGAAGACGAACGGCAACCGCGCCAAGAAGCGTGGCATGGAGGCCGAGCTGCGGCACCTGGAGGACCGCATCGCTTCGCCGTTCCGCCTGTTCCAGACGCGCGTGATTGCCACGCGGCTGGTGCACGAGGAATACGAACTGGCGAAACAGGAGCTCTCCGGCGGCAACCTGCGCCTGGTGGTCAGCATCGCCAAGAAATACCGCAACCGTGGCCTGAGCTTCCTGGACCTGATACAGGAAGGCAACACCGGGCTGATGCGGGCAGTGGACAAGTACGAATATCGTCGAGGCTACAAGTTCAGCACCTACGCCACCTGGTGGATCCGGCAGGCCATCACCCGCGCCATCGCGGACCAGGCCCGCACCATCCGTATCCCGGTGCACATGATCGAGACCATGAGCCACATCCGCAACGTGGTGAAGAAGCTGGTGCAGGAGAAGGGCCGCGAGCCCACCCTGGAGGAGATAAGCCAGGAGGCGGAGCTGAGCATCGCCGAGACGCGCCGCGTGCTGCGCATATCCAAGCGCCCCATTAGCCTGGACCGCCCCATCGGCGACAGCGAGGACAGCTTCTTCGGCGACTTCATCGAGGACGAGACCGCGGCCAACCCGATCTCCATGGCTGCCCAGGAGATGCTCAAGGACAAGATCGAGAACGTGCTCAGCACCCTTACCTACCGCGAGCGCGAGATCATCAAGCTGCGCTACGGGCTGGGCGACGGCTACACCTACACGCTGGAGGAGGTGGGTCGCATCTTCAACGTCACCCGCGAACGCGTCCGCCAGATCGAGGCCAAGGCCGTGCGCAAACTGCAGCACCCCGTGCGCAGCCGCAAGCTGGAGGGCTTCATTGACAGCCTGCCCGGCAACACGTAAACTACGCTTCCTTTTTCACGCCAGGGACAACGGAGCGGCGCAATGAAGAGATTCTGCTCAGGCGCACAGCGAACGGCAATACCGCTGAAGGCGGCCGGACTGTGCCGCTGCGACGGCGTGGAGGGCGACTCCCCGGCCCGAGCCCAATACGGCTCGGGCCTTTTCCTTTGTACGGACACCAGGTTTCCCGAATCGGGACGAGAGCCATGAAAGAGACGCTGGCGCAGATCATCGAGTTCCAGGACCTAAGGCAGCGGGCCCAGCAGATCCGGCGTGATATCGACCGGCTCTCCATCGACATCGACAATCAGGCGCGCATTGTCGAACAGCTCAAGAAGAAGGCCCAGCAGGCGCACGAGCGCCGACTGGAGCTGACCAAGAAGGCCGACTCGCTCCAGCTTCAAGTCGAGGAGGCGGAAGCCCAAATCGCGCAGTATAAGAAGCAACTGAACGTCACGAAGCACCAGAAGGAATACGACGCCATACAGAAGGCTATCCTGAGCCGGGTGGCCGACATCGGCAAATGGGAGGACGAAGCCCTCACGGCCCTGCAGAGCGCCGACGACCTGGGCACCCAGGAGAAAGAAGCGACCGAGGCGGTCGAAGACGCGGAGCAGAGGCTGGAGCAGATCAGGAGCGAGGTGGCCCAGCACACGGCCGAGTTCGAGCAGGAGCTGGCGCAGGTGGAGGCCGAGATGGAAAGGGCGCGCGAAGGGATCAACCCCGAGGTGTTCTCGGCTTACACACGCCTTCTCGCCAGCAACTTCGAACGCCCGCTGGTGCCAGTGAAGAGTCGCGTCTGCCAGGGGTGTTTCACCCAGATCACCAAGCAGACCGAGAACCTGCTGATGCGGGGCTCGGAGATCGTCTACTGCCACAGTTGCGGCCGGATGCTGCTGCTGGCGGACGGGGAGGAATAGGTTCCAGCCCCCTCGTCAACCCCGGCGTGGTCCGAAGATCGCCGTGCCGATGCGCACCATGTTCGCCCCCTCCTCGACGGCCACTCGGTACGAGTTCGTCATACCCATGCTCAGAGTCTTCATCGCCGACCCGGCGGGATCGAAACCCCGTATCTCCTCGAACAGCGCCCGCATGCGCTCGAAGTAGGGCCGCGCGTCCTCCGGATCGTCGAAGTAAGGCTCCATCGTCATGAGGCCCTCCAGGCGCAGGTCCTCCATGTTCGCCACGTGGCGGACCAGGGCGGGCACGGCGTCCGGCTGCACGCCGAACTTGCTCTCCTCGCCGGCGATATTGACCTCCACCAGCACGCGCACGGGCTCGTCCGCGCGCTTGTCTATCGCCTTCGCGAGCCTCAGACTGTCGACACTCTGGATGCAGCGGAAGATCGGCAGCGCGGCGTTGACCTTGTTGCGCTGCAGGTGGCCTATCAGATGCCAGCAAACCCGGTCGGCCGCTCCGCCCAGCGCCCGATGGTGGGCGGCCGCTTCCTGCACGTAATTCTCGCCGACGTCGGTGGCGCCGGCCTCTATCACCTCCGCGATCTCCGACGCCTCCCGCCCCTTCACGGCGGCGACCAACGTCACCTCGGGCGGCAGCGAATCGCGGATCTCCAGGTAGCAATCTCCGGGGCTGCGCGCAGCCATAGTCTCCTCCTCAGGTGAGGCCCACGACGTTGTTCTCCTCGTCGACGATCACCACCGTGGCGTCGATGGGCGTGTCGGACAGCTCGAAACCCATCACAATGACGCGGTCGCCCTTGTCGATCAGGCGCGCCGCCGCACCGTTCATACAGACCTCCCTGGAACCGAGCCGGCCGGATATCACGTAGGTCTCCAGCCGGGCGCCGTTGTCGATGTCCGCCACCAGCACCTTCTCCCCCACCATCAGCCCGGCCTTCTCTATCAGCACCGGATCCAGCGCGATGCTGCCGGTGTAGTCGACAGACGCCCCGGTGATGGTGGCGCCGTGGATCTTGGAACGCAGAAACCACCTCATATCAGGTCCTCCTCAGTTGCCCGACAACTCATCCACGATCATGCCCGCCACCTTGCGCCCCGATTTCAGCATGCCGCCGAAAACGGGCCCCATGCGCGGCAGGCCGTAAGCGGCGCAGACGGACATGCCCGCCAGGTACAGCCCGGGATACACCTCACCGGCGCGCTCGACCACGCCCACCTCCGCGGGCTCCACGTCCATGAAACCCTCGCCCACGCCATCCGGAAGGCAGGCCTTATCTCGCTTGCGCACCATCTGGAGCACCTCGGCCGCGTGGCCGGTGGCGTCCACGACCTTGCGCGCGGAGAGGCAGACCGGATCCACGTGCAGGCCGGCCATCATGATCGGCGTCGCGTTCACCACGGTGCCCCGCACGACGTCGTCCTTAACGACCACGTCCTCGACCTGGGCCAGGTTCATGATGTGCGCGCCCGCCTGCTCCGCGCGAAAGGCGAGTCCGGCCGCCATCTCGACGGAGCTGACGGCGTATACGTCCCCACGCTTCTCCATGCGCACCCCCAGGTCGTCCAGCACCTCCCCGTCCTCGACGACGACCACGTTGAAGCCGACTCCTCCTCCCCAGATGCCGCCGCCGGTGGAGAGCCGTTTCTCCAGGACCACGGTTTTCAGGCCGGACTTCGCCGTGTAGTAGGCAGCCGCCAGGCCCGCCGGCCCGGCGCCCACGACGGCTACGTCGCTCTCGAGGACGCTCAGAAGCTTCTCGGTGTACGCTTCGATGATCGTCTTGGTAATGAGGGTCTCTTTCATGGACGACGTTCTTTCGGCAATCGGGAAAAGGGCGGCCCCAGTGCGCCGTCGCGCGCCGATCCGGTTCTGCACGGTCTCCGGCCGCCCCGCCGGAGCCGCCACTGCTCAGGAAGAACACTATAGAACAGCGCCACGGGTCTGTCAAAAGGCGGGCACGGTCCCCCTGAGGCGGGAGAACGGCACTCCGATGGGCCATTACGGCTTGCGCGATAGGCTTCGAAACGGCCCCAGACTACGATATGTGGCGTCCAGAGCACCGGCTATTGCTTTGCCCCCACCCGTTTTTCCACAATAGTTGCACTGCGGTGAAGGTATGTACGCCGCCCGCGCCAGACGCGTGTCCGGCGCGGTCTTCGGTTCTGAGCGGAGGACACGACCGTGGAGTACACGGCGCTGTTCATCTGGCTGACGCTCTGTCTGATGCTCGGGGGGCTCATCAACTACCTGATGGCCGGCGCGCTCACCCACCGACTGGTGCGGCTGCTCGCGGCGCCTGGCCTGTTCATCCGCAAGTTCACCATGACGGTCGTCGCCCTCTGCTGCGGGGCCACCGTCACGCGCGTCTGCGTCTACGACGCCGGGACCGAGGACATCGGTTTTCAGGCCGACGGCATTGCCAGCATCGCCAAGGTGCTGGCGCCGCTGGCGCCGCTGTTCGGCTGCGCGGTCGCCCTGGGGGCCCTGAACGCGAGCTTCGGGCGCCCTCTCAGCCTGGACTACTCGCCGCCGGCACTGTCATCGCTGGACAGCGGCGGCATGCGCGGGTTCGTGCTGGGCACTTGGTCGATGTTGTCCAGCGGCGTGCAGCAGGGGCTGCGGGCGGACTGGCACGACGGGCGGCTCTACGTGCTTTTCGCGCTGATCTTCAGCCTCGGGCTGGGGGCAAGCGCTCCCATGGAACGCGTCAAAGAGGCGATCCTCGGCGCGGCTCTGGTGGCCGTGGCACTGGCGCTCTTCTCGTCCATCAGCGTGCGCAGGGCGGGCGTGGTGGCCGCCACACCGGGATGGTTCGCCGGCATCCGCGACTTCGTCATCAGCGCGTCCGGCGTGGCGTTTATCCTGATGGTCTACGCGATGATAACCGCACTTTTCGTCGGATTGGCGGTCCGGATATACGAGGTCGCCTCCCGGAGCGGCAGCGGCTCGAGGAAAGGGCGAACGGCAAAGCTCCCGCCGGACCGCGAAGGCAAGAGAGCCGCGTGAGGAGTTCGCCTCTCTTGACTTCCCAGCTGGGGCGACGGAGAATCTAGGAGGGCGAACATTAGTCTTCGCGGGTTCTGCTTCATCGACGCAGCGGGGCGAGACGCCCCGCTCTACCCACTGCAGGGATAGCGCGGCCGTCTCGGCCGCGTTGCGGCAGGCCGAACCGTGGAGTACTTATGTAAGACCGCTTAGAAGAGACTCCGTGTTCTCCACGTTCCGTTCCCCCACCTTTCAACGAAAGGTCGCCGTACAGCATGACCCAACGCCCGCAGACCGTGTCCGCATACCCGGAAGCCGTCGATTTCGTCGAACAGGGGCTGAACCTGGAGAAGACGTTCGGCTGGAAGTACTCCAAGCAGGTCCTGGACCTCAGCCGAATGCACGCCCTGCTGGAGATGCTTGGCACGCCCCATAGGAAGTACCGCGTCATCCACGTCGCCGGCACCAAGGGCAAGGGAAGCACCGCCACCGCCATCGCCGCCTGCCTCACGCACGCCGGGCTCCGCACGGGATTGTTGACGAGCCCACACCTGGTCACCCCGCGCGAGCGCACGGTGGTGGACGGTCGGATGATCCCCGAGGACGACTTCCTGCGCATCGTCCGGGAGATGCAGCCCTACGTCGAGCAGCAGCGCCGTCGGCAGGACGAGGGTCTCACCCGCGCGCCGACCTATTTCGAGATGCTCACGGCGATGGCGTTCAAGTACTTCGCCGACGTTGAAGTGGACTGGGCGGCCGTCGAGGTTGGACTCGGCGGGCGGCTCGACTCCACGAACGTGGTCTCCCCGGCCTGCTGCGCCATCACGCCCATCGGCATGGACCACACGCGAAAGCTGGGCAGCACGCCGGACGCCATTGCCGGGGAGAAGGCCGGCATCCTGAAGGAAGGTGTGCCGGTCGTGATCGGCCGCCAGCGCTACCCGGATGCCCTGGAGGTCCTCCGGGCGATGGCCGACCGGCGCGGGTGCCCGCGTTGGGAGATCGGTCGCGACATCCGCGTGCGCGACCTCCGCCCCCTCGCCGCACCGGTCGAGGACCCCGAAGCAGAGGTCGGCTGGAGGTTCAGTGTGTCGACGCCCACGGCCGACTACGCCGACCTGGCCACTCCCCTTCTGGGCGCCCACCAGGCGGATAACCTGGCGACGGCGCTGGGGACCCTGGAGCTCGCGGCCGAGCACGGACACCTGCAACCGAACCGGGAGAGGTACGCCGAGGCCCTGAGCGAACTGCACGTGCCCGGCCGGCTGGAGATACTCCAGCGCCGGCCGGCGGTGATACTGGACGTAGCCCACACCATCGAATCCGTCGAGGCGCTGCTGGAAGCCATGGAACGGCATTTCCCGGGGCGGCAGATCCGCCTGGTGTTCGGATGCTCAAGGGACAAGGACGTCCGCAGCATGCTGCGACTCCTGATGCCGCGCTGCGCGTCGCTGACCGTGACGCAGGCCACGCTCTCGCGCGCCATGCCCGCGGCGGAGATCCTGGACGCGGCCCGGGAACTGACGCTGCCCGAGCCCGTGTGCGAGCCGGACATCGAAATCGATCCCTGGACGGCGCTGCAGCGGACGCTCGAGGAGAGCGAGCCGACCGACGTCGTCTGCGCCACGGGGTCGTTCTACACGGCCGGCCAGATCCGCGAAGGCTGGTTCGCCGACCGAAGCGATCGGCCGTCTACTTGAACGAAGCCGCCTTTTTCGCGGCCTTGCGGGCCGCGTCCTCCTCGCCCATCGCCTCGGCAACGTCCGCCACGGCCTGCCAGGTGTACTCGTTCTCGCGCAGCTCGACGGCTTCCCTCGCTGAACCGAACGCATCGCCCAGGAGTTGCGAGCGCCGTTCAGGCGGCACTCCATCTGTGGCGGCCAGCTTCATCAGGCAGCGTGCCCGCTGAATGCGGGCAGTCCAGCAGGCCGGATCCACCGCGATCTTCTCCTCCACCTGCCGGAGGATCGGCTCTACGGGCTGCTCTTCCAGGACCAGCTTGAACGTCGCCGGGTTGGACAGGCTCAGGTCGGCCAGGTCGGGGCGGGACCGCAACACGTCTTCGCGAAGGGCCACCACGGCGATGTCGTCCCAGTAGACGCAGGTGTAGCCGCTGTCCAGGAAAAGCTGCGAGCATTCGCGGCTGCGGTACCGGATCACCAGCATCTCGATGTCCCACCTGTCCAGCACGTCTCGCCAGCCCTCCCGCCCGCGCTCGACCTGGAGTGTCTGGCCGATGATGTCGTCCTGATAGACGAGGCAACGCCCGTCGATGAACACGCGCAGCTCGGGCCAGAACCGCCAGATCAGGTAGCCGCCCCACTCGTAGGAGTTGCACGGACGATAGAGCACGCCCCGCTCGCCCATCCAGTCGCACGCCTTCGCGGGGATGTGCCAGTCGCTCACCTCCCATCGCGGCGGACCGTCCTCGATTATGCGCCACGGTCCGACGACGAAAGCGAGCACCAGCGCGGCGTACGCGTAGAGGGGTCTGGCGTCGACCTTGTCGCCGACCGCAAGGCGAGCGATGTTGAGATGGTAGCCGACGATGGCGGGAGCAAGCAGAAGGCACCACGCCATGTGCCGGACGGCGTGCACGGCCAGAAACCCGAAGCCGACGAACAGCAGCACGTCCGCGACCATCCCGCCGATCTCCGGACGAAGCCTGCGCCGGAGCGCAAGAAGCACGCAACTGCGCGCCATCGCCAGCATACCGACGACGAGCACACCCCAGAAGACGGCGAATCGGCCCATCAGCGGCGTCGGCTGCCACTCCTGTATCTCGGCGACCAGTTTGACCTCCGAGGCAAGGCGGAACGGGTACAGGAGGATGCCGGCGCCGTAGGGCGTGACCAGCGACGCCAGGACGCAGAGGACGCCGGCCGCAAGCATCGCCCTGAACCGGGCTCCCTCCGCATCGCGGAGCACAAGCTCGAAGTAACGCCTCCCTCCGGCCTCGGCGCCGATCCGGACCAGCTCGCCGACCCCGAACGCGCCCAGCACAAGCCAGCCGCTGATGAACCCGGCGTGCATGTTCACCCAGACCAGGTTCAGCACCGGCAACAGGACGAGGTGTCCCGCGTGTCCCCAGAGGAAGTCGCGCACGCCCGGCGCGCCGCTCTCCTCGGCTTGGGCTCTCGGACCGCGTGCCCGCTGAAGGATGAGCACGAAGACCATGAAGAAGACGAACGAGAAGAGATAGGGCCGCGCCAGCGCCCGCAGGTGGAGTTGCAGGCATGCCGCCAGCACCAACACCGACGCCAGGCCGGGCCCCACTCCCCGGTCGCGCGCCGCGAACCAGGCGATGGTGAGGGCCGCTGCCATCATCGCCGCCCGGAAAACGATCAGGCCCGCCACTCCCCCCAGGTTCCACACACCGAGAAGCGCCAGCCCGGACAGCCAGGAATGGTAGGTCCAGGGGCGCCCCGCCGCCGTGAACGAGAACGAATCGGCATGCGGCAGCGCTAGATCGCGCACTATCCCCTGGGCGGCCTTCAGATGCCACCAGAGGTCGTAGTTGATCAGGGGACCCAGATAGGCCATGACCGCCGCGACGACCGTGATCGTCAGCAGAGCGCGGGGGCTTGACGCCCAATTCTTCCATTGTGCCCTCATCGATGCACCTCTACGGAGTCTGTGTCGCGCTCGTGCCGGACAGGGCGAACTCTATGCTGCGGCTCGAGGCATGCCCGCTCACGCGGACGGACTTCCCGTCATATCTCACGGTCACGGCGCCGTCCTCCCCGGTGACCCATAGTTCCACGCCGTGATCGTCCAGCAGCGCGCGAGTCTGGAGCTCGCACTCATCAGCGTCACCGCTGGCCACGGCGACGCGCGGCGAGACGTTCGCGATGAACTCGCCCAACCCGGCGTGGTAGTGGCCGTGATGCGGCAGCACCAGCACCTGCGCCCGCAGTCGTCCTCCAAAGTCGGTGTTCAAGCGCCTCAGGGCGCTCCCCTCAGAGTCGCCGGGCAGCAGCACGCGTAGTCCCCGGTAGCTGCACATCAGCACGAGGGACTGGTCGTTCTCGGACAGGTCCGGCCGGGCAAGGAAATCCAGGCTCGGGTGGATGACGTCGCAACGCAGGTCGCCCCCGCCGATGGAGTCGCCCTCGCGATAGTAGCGCGGCGCGCCCACCATCCTGCGCAGTCGCCCGCTCACCAGTTCGGCTACGCCCGAGAAGTCGGCGCGCGCGGGAAGGATGAGCTGGTCGATGGTGAATCGCCGGTGCACGAACGGGAGGAACGAGTAGTGGTCGCGGTTGAAGTGAGACAGGACGGCCGCGTCCACCCGCGGCACGCCCCGGTGCCAGAGGAGGTCCGCCAGGGCGTTCCGCGCGCTGGGCGAGGTGGACCCCGCGTCGATCAGAAGGCCGTGGCCCTCGCGGGTTTCGGCGAGGACGGCGTGACCGTGGCCCACGTCGGCAATGGTAAGCGTGAATGCATCCGCACGGTCGGGACCCGCCCCGAATGCGACGAATGCAACGCCGAGAACCGCGGCCACCGCAACGGCCGATCGCCGGCCGGCCCAAGGGCGCCAGCGGAACACCCACAGCGCCAATCCCCCAAAGAACAGGGCCACCCACCAAGCCGGCGGCGACGGTACGTAAAGGCCAAAGCCAGGCAGGCCCTCCGTCGCCTGGAGAAGACTGCGCATACCTTCCGCCCAGAAGAGCGCCAACGCCGCCAGTACGCCCGCCAGGATGCCGCCCAGCGCCACGCTCAGAGCCAGCGCAAGGCACGTGACCAGCAGGGACAGCACCAGCGGCCACATAACCAGGTTCAGCAGCGGCGTGAGTGGCGAGAACAGGTGGAAGTGGTACGCGATCAAGGGCGCCGTGGCCGCCCAGACCGTGAACGACATCAGAAGGTAGCTGCGCGCCCAGAGCCCCACCTCGGACAGCACGCCGGCCTCCTCGGGATGGCGCAGACGGGCCACCAGGTCTTCCCACGGCCACAGTATGCCGGCCAGTTGAGGATAGATGCAGAGAATGGCCCACACGGCAACAAAGGTGAGCTGGAACCCGCTCGAAAAGAGCCGCTGTGGCTGCAGCAGCAGGATGGCCAGCGCGGCCGCCGCCAAACCGGAAAGCGGATCGCCCCGCCGACCGAAAAGCGGCGCGGCCAGCATAAAGGTCAGCATCCAGCCGGCGCGTGCTGCGGAGGTGTGAATACCCGTGAACGCCACGTAGCCCCACACCGCAGCGATGGTCAGGATCAAACGCATCCTCACGGGCACGCCGATAATGGTGAGAAGGCCGCCTGCCAGCAGGCAGAACAGGCCCACGTGCAGCCCGCTGACGGCCAGGAAGTGCAGTGTGCCCGACTCCGCGAAAAGCTCTGCGGTTGCCGGCGTGAGCTTTTCCGGCCGGCCGAACAGCACCGCCTGGACAAGCCCGGCCGCGTCCACGCTTCCCGACCGCTCCAGAATGCGCGCCACGCCGGCCGACAGCCGACCGCTGAAGCGGCTCGGCGCGGCCGTGAGCGCGCGCCACCACGATGGCGATGAAAGCATGCGTAGGCTGTCCGCCGAGGCGACCGAAGCCGTCCCATAGCTTCCGAACCGCTCGTACCCCAACGCCCTGTCGCGTTCGCCGGGATTCGTGGGACGCCGGTTGGGTCCGATCCGACCGAGGAACTGCACGCGGTCACCCGCCTCGACCGCCGGCGCCGGCCCGTCGCCGAACACCGCGAGTCCCCCCGCCGTCGGGTGCCACTGTTCCTCGTCCGAGCTGAGCGCCTCCGCCTCCACGCGCAGCATCCAGTACCCGGCGGTGCCCTGGGCCGATTCGGCGAAGGGATCCCACCGGTAGTGCATGGCAGGCCGTTCACGCACGCGGGCGCGCAAGTGCCAGAGCGAATCGGCGGGCAGATTCAGGTTCTTGAGGTGGTTGGCGGGCGTCGCACGGAACCGGGCGGCGTGCCAGAACCCACCGAACGGCACCAGCATCAGCATGGCCAGTGCCCAGCGGGCCCGATCCGGAAGACCGCGGCGCAGCCCCAGAACGACAAGGATGACGGACGCAGCGCAGGCAACGGTCCACACTCCGATGGGAGCGGCGCCCAGCCCGTCCAGCGCGATGCCGGCCGAGAAGCCGATCAGCACCGGCACCAAGGGGCGGTGGCGCGCCACGGTCGTCGGCCGGGTTTCGCTCAGGACCGGAGCTGCGTCGTCGGTCACTGCCGGCCTCCTTCCGGCACCCCTCGCCTCGGACGGAAGAACTCCCTCAGCAGTTCCAACGCTTGGTCGGCGAGCACGCCTCCGCACACCTCCAGCCGGTGGTTGAGCTGCGGCTCCTCCGCGACGTTGAGCACGGAACCGCAAGCCCCGCTTTTGGGATCAGCTATGCCGAAAACCAGACGCCGCACGCGCGCGTTCACCAGCGCGCCCGCGCACATGCAGCAGGGCTCGACGGTGCAGTAGACGGTGGCGCCGTCCAGGTGCCAGGTGCCCAGGCGCCCGGCCGCCTCCTGAAGTGCGATGATCTCGGCGTGAGCGGTCGGGTCGTGACGGGTCTCGCGCAGGTTGTGCCCACGGCCGATCACCTCTCCGTCCAAAACCACCACGCACCCTACGGGCACCTCGGCCTTCTGCGCGGCGGCACGCGCCTCGTCCAGGGCCATCCGCATGAAGGTCTCGTCGGTCCGATTCTCCGGCATCCGTATCCGCCTTGTGCTTGCCAGTGTGGAGCGTCGCCGTGTAGCATATTGTTTCCATTGCCGATGCAAAATCAAGCAGCGACGCCGGTCCGCGCGTTCGTCGGATGTGCTGTTGTGACCTGAGGGGGAAAGATGCCCAAACTGTCAGCCGCTGAACTTGCCCGCATGATCGACGGCCGTGTCCGGGGTTCGGAGGACGTGCAGATAGCGAACGTCACCACCCTTGAAGGCGCGGGCCCTGACGACCTGGCCTTCCTTCGGGACAAGGGCCACAAGGACCTGGCCGAGGCGTCCTCTGCGGGGATCGTCATCTCCTCGGTCGAACTCGACGCCTACGGCGGCACTTTGGTCGTCTGCGAAGACGCCGACGTAGCGATGGCCGAGATTCTTCCGCTTTTCGCCGCCGAAAGAAGCGCCCAACCCGAGGGCATCAGCGACCTCGCCTCCGTCAGTCCCGACGCAGAGCTCGGCGCCGACGTGGCCGTAGGCGATTTCGCGTACGTCGGCCCGGGAGCCGTACTCGACGACGGTGCGGTCGTGCACCCGCATGCCTACGTCGGCGCTCACTGCAGGATCGGCGAACGAACCGTGATCGGTCCCCACGCCTGCATCCACGACGGGGTGCAAATCGGCCGCGACTGCATCGTTCACTACAGCGCCGTCATCGGTTCCGAGGGCTTCGGGTTCGTGCAGCGGGGCAAGCAGCACGTAAAGCTCGCGCAGGTGGGGACGGTCCGGGTCGGCGACCGGGTGGACATCGGCGCCCTCACGACGATCGATCGCGCCCTGATCGATGAGACCGTGATCGAGGACGGCGTCAAGATCGACAACCACTGCCACATCGCCCACAACTGCCACGTCGGCGAAGACTGCATACTGGCGGGCTACTCGAAGCTGGCGGGAAGCGTGGTGCTGGAAAAGGGCGTGATCGTCGCGGAGAACGCCGGCGTGAACGACCACGTGCACGTGGGCGAGGGGGCCATTCTCGGGGCGTCCTGCGGGGTGCCGAACGACGTGGCCGCCGGCGCCATCATGCTGGGGACGCCCGCGCGGCCAATAGGGGTCCAGAGGCGCATTTTCGCCTTCGAGGCACGGCTCCCCGAGATGGCAAAGAGACTGAGGCAACTGGAGAAGCAGGTGGAAGCGATCGAGTCCGCGCTGCCGGACCAGGGCTGACGGCCGACGGCTGCAATGCTGGAATTCGCTCTCCGGTTTGACTTATCATGTAGCTGATCCCGGTGGGAAGACCGCATCTTCCGGGAGAACAAGGAAGGAGACGCCGCCCATGTTCCGCCGATCCGCCATCACAGCCGTCTGCCTGCTGGCCTTCCTGGCCAGCTGCGAGAAGAAAGAACCTGAGGTCGACCGCACCCCCACGCCCCAGCCCAGGCCGGAGCCGGCCGCCGTGGTCAAAGCGCCGACCGGCATGGAGCCGATCAGAGGCGCCGCCGACGTTTTCATCACGAAGAACCCGGTGACTGTGGGCGAGTACGTCGCGTTCCTGCGGGCTGTGGGACTACCGATAGACGAGCGCTGGCAGGGCATCCAGGCGCGGTCGGAAGAAGCCGACCGGCCGGTGATGGGCCTGACGCGTGAGGAGGCGGAGCGCTACGCGGCTTGGGACATGAAGCGGCTTCCGACGCGGCAGGAATGGCTGCTCGCACAGCCCGGCGATGGCACGCTCCCGTACCCCTGGCCGGAAGGCCGATCCGAGCCGCGCCCGTCCGGGCAACTGTATCTGGTGCAGGACTGGCTGCCCGGCAGCGAGGGCGAAAGCGCCGCGCGCGAGAAGAAAGAAGCGCTCAAGTCCGACATACTCAACCAGTACACCCAGCAGGTGCAGGAGTTGGCGCGCACCGTGGAAGGCGAGCTTCAGGCCCGTCGCGCCGAGCGCCGGCAGCAGTGGAACGCCGTGAAGCCCGCCTTCTTTGCCTGGCTCGACAAGGAGAAGGCCTTGGCCGAGGCGCAGGCGCGCCTGGAAGGATGGGCGATGAGCCTGGACGTGCTGCGCAGCGTTGTCCAGAAGAAGAATCAGCTTGCAGCGCACCTCAAAGGCACAGAGCCCACGCCGGAAGAGGCCGCCGCTGCCGTCAAGACCTATGAGGATGCGCTGGCCAGCGCCAGGACAACCGTTCAGGAACTGCGCGAAGACATCCAGGCGGCGACTAAGAAGGCCCAGGACCAGGTGCTGGAGCTCACCAAGAAGTTCGAAGCCGCCGGAGAAGAGGCGGCCGGCGCCGGCCTGGAGGACATCGAGCGGACGCTGGGAAACGTGCCCGAGCGGATCGAGAGTGCGGCGCAGGCAGCCCAGGTCGAGCAGCAACTGCGCGCGGCCCGGGCGAAGCTGGAACGGCCTCTTCCCCCGATGGAAGGACTGCCGACCGCGGAGGAGATCCGCCGGCGCAGTGCCCAGGTTGAAGCGCAGCTTGAGGAAATCGCGAAAGAGGATCCCAATGCCGCCGAGCGACAGGATATGCTGGACCGACTCGCGACGGTGAGCGAAGTCCTCGATCGCGAGTTCCTCCAGGAGAGCCTGCTCCTCCAGGACCTTACCGATCTGACGGAACTGAAGGCACGCCGCCAGGCGGTGGAGGCGAGGCTGGCGGCCCTGCAGCAGGCGCTGGCTTCGATGGACAGCAACTAAGAGGGCGAACATTAGTCTTCGCCGGTTCTGCTTCATCGACGTAGCGGGGCGAGACGCCCCGCTCTACCCATTGCAGGGGTAGCGCGGCCGTCTCGGCCGCGCTGCTGCAAGCCGAACAGTGGGATACTTATGTACGACTGCTTAGGTCAATCGCCGTCCCGCGTACGCCGGCAGATACCCTGTACCGCGCCACAGAGTCCACATGGATGCAATCAAGACCGTCCTGCTGGGGGTGCTGCAAGGCGCAACTGAGTTCCTCCCGGTGAGCAGCTCCGGCCATCTTGTGGCGGCGCAGAGGCTGCTGGGCGTCGATTCGCAGGGAGTCGTGCTGGAAGTTGCCCTCCACTTCGGCACGCTCCTGGCCATCGTCGTAGTCTTCTGGCCGCAACTTGTCCGGCTCGCCGTCGACAGCGTGCACGGGACCATCGTCTACATCCGCACGCGCGACCTCGGCATCACGGCCCAGGAGCACCCCCACTTTCCCATGGCGCTGGCCATCGTCGCGGGCAGTATTCCCACCGGAATCGCCGGCATTCTCCTGGAAGAGCCGCTCGGACGCGTCTTCGACAGCGTCACGGCGAGCGGCGCGTTCATCATGGTGACTGGCATCCTGCTGCTGCTCTCGCGATATGCGCGCGAGGGAGACAAAGGCCGGGTCACGCCGCTCAAGGGACTCGTCATCGGCGTCGCGCAGTCGGCGGCACTGCTTCCGGGCATCAGCCGCTCGGGCAGCACCATCGTCGCCGGATACTTCGTCGGGTTGAGACGCGATCTGGCGGCACGTTTCTCGTTCCTGCTGGCTGTGCCCGCGATGGTGGGGGCCACGGCGCTGGAGGCACGCCACTTCCTGAGCGGCGATGTCGGGCGCGTGCCCCCGGCGGGAGTGCTGCTACTGGGCATGCTGGCCAGCGCAGTGGTGGGCACCGTCTGCCTGCTGGCGCTGCTTCGCCTGGTGCAGAGGGGCAAGCTCCATTGGTTCGCCGCATACTGTCTTCCGGTCGGCGCGCTGATCGCGCTGGCGGGGGTGCTGGGTTAGGGCGATGGCCAAGAAGAAGCGACAAGAGGCGAGCCGAGAGGAAGGCGCATCCTACCTGGCGGAGTCCCGTACGCTCAGCCTCAGCATCGTCAGCATCATCCCCCTGGTCATCCTCTACCACTGCGGCATCGTGCAGAGCGGCTACGCGGTGCGCAATATGGCGGAAGTCTGGCTGGAAGGCCCGCTACGGATCCTGGGCCTGCACGCCGCCCACGTCGTGAACGTCGCCCTGATCCTGGCCCTGGTGGCCGTGCTGCTGAGGACGGAGCGTACGCGCGCTCCCATCATCGCCATCGCCTTCCTGATGGTGGCCGAGGGCGCGCTCTACGCCCTCGCGCTCTTCAAAGGAGGGGAGCGGGTCACCAACCTGATCTGCGACAGCACTCGGAACGTCGTGTTCGCCCTGAACCTGGAAGCCGCGGCCCCGATCTGCCTGGCCCTTGGGGCCGGCGTCTACGAGGAACTGCTTTTCCGGCTGCTGCTGGTGGGAGGCGGGGCGTGGGCGCTGCGCAAGGTGTTCCTCTGGAACAGGCCGTGGAGCCTGGGTGTGATGCTCGTCATCTCCAGCCTTCTGTTCTCCGCCGCGCATCATCTGGGCCCGCTGGGCGAGCCGGTTCAGGCGTACAACTTCGTGTTCCGCGCCGTGTGCGGGCTGATGCTGGGGATGATATACGTGACCAGGGGGCTGGGGGTGGCCGTCTGGACGCACGCGCTCTACAACGCGCTTGTGGTGGTGTGACGGAGCGTCCTACTCGGCGGGGGTCGGCTGCGGCGCGGACTCGCGGGCGACCTCGCGGACCTTCTCGCCCCACTGGAAGTCGCCGAGCACGGCCTGCGCGGTGTTCATGAGGTGATCGCCGATCTTCTCGTAGTTGTAGACGCAGTCCACGAAGGTCAGCCCGCTGTAGAACTCGCAGTCGCCCGCGTGCAGGCGTCGCAGATGGTTCTCGCGGAACTCCCGCTCCATCATGTTGAGCTTCTCTTCGTTCTCGAACGCCTGACGCGCCGCACCGTCGTCCGAATCGGCCAGGGCGCGGATGACGGTATCGAACATGCTCTCGACCTCGGCGCGCATCATGCTCAACTCGGACAGCGCCGGTTCCGTGAAGACTTGACTGCCTTCTATCTTGCGCTGCGCCGCCTCGGCCAGATTCTCGGCATGGTCGCCGATGCGCTCGATGTCATTGACGCTGTGGAGCAGCACGGGTAGCTCGTTGGAGGCGGCCGGACCCATATCCCGTTGGCTCACCTCTATCAGGTAGCGGGTTATCTCGTTCTGGAGATTGTCAATGGCGTCTTCTTTCTGCCGGGCAAGCTGGAGTTCCTTCAGGTCGCCGTTGAAGAACGCCTCGCCGGCGTCGTGTGTGGCCGAAGAGGCCAGTTCAATCATGCGCACGACTTCCCGGCGGGCCTGCTCCAGAGCGATGGGCGGGTTCTCCAGCAGACGCCTCTCCAGGTACTTCGGCTCCACCTCGACGATGCCCGCCTCGCCGGGCACCAGCCGCCTGACGATGCCCGCCAGCATGCCGGTCAGAGGCATGAAGATGGCCGTATTGAGGATGTTGAACACGCTGTGGCTCACGGCGATGTGAAGCATCACGGTGGATTGCGCCAGATCCCCCGGCACTATTGCCTCGATCAGCCGACTGTAGTAGCCCGTCGCCACCACCGGCATGAGAATGATCACACCCAGCAGGTTGAACACCATGTGCGCCCGGGCCGCCCGTTTCGCGTTAATGTTGGTGCCGATGGACGCGATCTGGGCCGTGATGGTAGTCCCCACGTTGTCGCCGAAGACGATGGGCACCGCGGCCTCGAAGGGGAGTGCGCCGCTGAGGGCCAGCATCTGGGCAATGGCGATGGTGGCGCTGGAGGACTGCACCAGCATGGTCATCAGCGTCCCGATCAGCAGGCCCAGAAGCGGATTGGTGGCCAGGCGACCCATGAGCTGGCGCGCCTGGTCGCTTTCCCCCAGCGGGCCGAAGGCGTCCTTCATCAGGGAAAGCCCGAAGAAGAGCAGACCGAACCCGAGCAGCACGCTGCCCCAGTGCTTGCCGGAGCGCTTGCCCTGAAGCGTGAGGAGGAACCCGATGCCGATGGCGGGCAGCGCGTAGTTGGTGATCTTGAGCAGACCGATTCCGGAGACCAGCCAGGCCGTCAGCGTGGTGCCGATGTTGGCCCCCATGATGACGCCTATCGCCTGGGTCAACTGCATCAGGCCGGCGTTCACGAAGCCCACCACCATGACCGTAGTGGCGCTGGAGCTCTGCACGAGACACGTTACCCCTGCGCCGACCAGAACGGAGACAACTACGTTTCGGGTCATAGCGCGCAGAATGGCTCGCATACGGCTCCCGGCCACCCGGCGCAGCCCCTCACTCATAACGCGCATTCCGAACATGAACAGACCGAGTCCGCCCACGATCAAGAACACTATGTCCAGAGCGTTTTCCGGGTGCATGCTGTGAGCTTTCGGATGCGGGAACGAGAAGCCGGACACCTTCGGAACCGAAGGCCAGCAGGACGCCTTAACATTATACTAACATTCCGGAAATGGTCAAAAGAAGGCGCGTGCCCAACCGGATGGGGCGGCACGCGCCTCGTTTCGCCTCGGTATTGTCTGCGTCTCGGGCCTACTTGCCGAACTGCGGATCGGTCTCGGGTACGGTCTGGTCCCACTCGTCCTTGAACTTGGAACCGGCACGCAGATCGTCGATCAGGCGCCCGAACTCACCGCGGTCGATCGGCAGGTCCACCGGGCTCCCCTTGTGGGAAGAGAGCGTGATGGCGTTGGCCAGTTCCAGCGACCGGCAGCCCTCCCCGCCAGGGGCGATAAGCGGCTCTCCGTGCAGGATGGCCCGGACGAAGTTCCGCAGCACGACCTTGTGACCGGTCTCGCACTCCTCCAGTTCCAGAGGCACCTCCTCCACCTTCGGGAACCCCCACATCTCGGTGTTCGTGCGATTGAACTCGGCGACGCCGGGCTCGAACTTCCAGTAGCGCAGGTTCGCGTCCTCCAGGCGCAGCTTGCCTTTGTCGCCGACGATCTCCAACGTGCGCCCGCCGCGCTCGCAGGTCGAGCAGTAGAAGTAGCCGACGGCGCCGTTCTCGTATTCGAGCATCGCCGATGCCTGATCCTCCACCTCGATGTCGTGCAGAACGGTCTCGCAGCGGCCGTGCACCCGCTCGGGCAGGCCCGCCAGCAGCGTGAAGACGTCCATAATGTGCGGCGCCTGGTTCATCATCACGCCGCCGCCTTCGCCGCCCCAGGTTGCGCGCCAGGTGCCGGACCGGTAGTAGGCTTCCGAACGGAACTCAGGGGACACCAGCAGTGTGCGCCGAAGCTCGCCGATCTGACCGGACTCGACCAGCCCGCGGGCCTTGCGTACCGCCGGCGTCGTGCGCATCTGGAACATGACGGCAAAGACCTTGCCGCTCTTCTCCGCCGCCTCGGCCATCTCCTCGGCCTTGCCGATCCGCACGGCGATGGGCTTCTCGCTGAGCACGTGGAGGCCGGCCTCGAATGCCCGCACCGCGATGGGCGGATGGAAGTAATGCACGGTCGCGATCACTACGGCGTCCACCAGACCGGAATCGATCAGTTCCTCGGCGTCGCTGAAGTAGGGCACGCTGTGCTGCTCGCCCACCAGTTTGGCCTGCTGCGGATTGACGTCCGCCACAGCCGCCAGTTCCACCTCCTCAATCTCTCCGCACGTCTTGGCGTGCCCGGTTCCCATACTGCCGACGCCGATAATGCCCAAACGAACCTTCTCAGGACTCATGCTCTCTCCTTGCGCGGTGCCTCCAGGGGGATTAGCCACAACGGCCATGCGGCCGTTCTTTGTAACCCCGGACCTCGCCCATTGCAAACGAAAGGAGTCCAAGGTGACGTTGGAAGGCGTTGACAGCCAGACTCGCTTGCCCTACGATGCTCCGGAGGGCGCGGGTACGGAATCGGCATCAGGGTCGTCCGGGCCGCGCCGGGGGACGTTGCGAGTGAGATGGAACCCGTTTTGCGAAAGGGGATGGAAATGTCCCGACTGCAGATTGACATGCTTCCCGTGGGGGACTCGGACGCGCTGCTGATGGAGGTTCAGCTTGACGGACGGCCCGAGGTCTACCTGATCGACGGCGGGCGCAACTGGGAGGACGGAGAACGCATCCTGCTGCAGCTCAGGACCTACTACGGCGGCAAGATCGATCACCTGATACTCTCCCACGTGGACGCCCATCACGCCGCCGGCCTGCTTCACGTGGTGGAGAACCTGCCCGAGGGCGCAATCGGGCAGGCGTGGGTTCACGACATGACGAACCACGGGGTGAACGTCGAAGCCGCAGTTCGGCTGGCCGCGCAGCTTACCGAGGAAGCGCAGTCCGCCTCGGTGCGCACGGTCGCCGAGCACCAGGCGGGCTCCGTGCGGTCGGTGCAGCGGCTCCTCGAGGTTCTCAAAGAACGCAACATCCCGGTGCGCGAAGCCTTCGCCGACGGGCAGAACCGCATCGGCGCGTTGGACGTGCTGGGGCCCACGCAGGACTTCTTCGCCCGGGCGGTCGAGTTCTACGGCGACGTGCGCATGCTGAGGGCGATGGTGGAGGAAGGCGTGGTCTTCAAGAGGCGCAAGGCGTCCAGCATGCGTCCGCGCGACCCCGACGAATCGCTCGAGCAGGCCGGCGACGATCCGGAGAGCATCAGGCAGGCATCGCTGATTTTGCGCCTCGATTACGAAGGCGACGGCTACCTGTTCACCGGCGATGCCGGCCGCGAAGCGTTTGCCGCCGTGGGCGACAAGGCCCCGATGGCCGACCTGCACCTGTTGAAGGTGCCGAACCACGGCGACAAGCACAACCTGAGTCCCGACCTCCTGGACTTCTTCAAGCCCGCCATCGCATACATTTCGGCCAGCGGCATCTCCATTCAGCCGCACCCCGATCTGGTGGCGGCGCTGGAGAACCGTGGAACCGTCGTCTACACGACGGCCCGCAGCGGCAACGTCTGGCACCGGCGAGGCGACGTGCCGCCCAGGTCCGGCTTCGAGACGAAGACGCCCCGCTGAAAGCGGGTGGAGGCGTTCAGACCACGCGCCCGCGGCGTTCGTCGGGCAGCTCGTTCGGATAGCCGATCGCTTCCCCGCAGGCCTCCCCCGCCAACCCGATGCGGTCCCCCGCGTCCGGACTGAGGAATACGTACAGCTTCCACAGGTCGCGGTGCTGTCGCTTCAGCACCTGGATCTCGTCGCTGTTCAGGGCGGAGAGCCGGGTCAGGCCGTCCGTGCCGGTCACGGCCACGTCCGCCTCCTTGAGTGCCATGCCGGCCGGGGCGCAGTAGACGGCGACCTGGTGTTCGGGCACGCCGAGGGCGTCGGCGATGCGCGTCTCCACGCGGTCCCGCGCACCCTCAACGTTCAAGTGATAGTCCTGCACCAGTCTCTTCTGGGCCTCCTCCCCCACCTTGCGGGAGAGCATGTAGCACCGCTTGAACAGCCGCCGCCTCTCGAACGCGTCCAGCAACTCCAGCAGCGGCGCGTCGTCCGAGTAGCGCTCGCGCAGGTGCCAGACCAGCGATCCGTCCGTCAGCCGACAGAGAGTGGTTTCGTCGAGCCCACAGGCCATGGCCCGCTCTATCGCCTTGGAGATCATGACTCCGGCGGCGATCTTCGCGTGGTGATAGTAGACACGCTCGCTGAGCACGTACCGGATACGCAGAAGGTTGGTGACCTCACTCAGGGCGTCGCGCCGAAAGAAGCCGCCCTGCATCAGGTCCAGCGCCAGTTCCCCGCCGACGATGCGAAAGTAGTGGAACACGCGGTCGTCGAACTCGTAGCTGAGGCCGCAGAAGTAGTTGTCGCGCTTGAGGTAGTCCAGCAGATCGGCGCAGACGGTCCCGCTCACGATCTGGCGCAGGTGCCGCCGATCCGGATCCATCGAGGCGTCCGGATCCAGGATACCGAGAGCCAGCCGACCCGCCTCCGTTGAGCGCAGCGCCTCCCCCAGCTCGGTGTCGCTTAGGAGTAGTTCGAAGCGGGTTTGACTGCGGTCGTGGCGGCTGAGCAACCGTCGCTCGTCCTCGAAGGTGTGACCGAACGGGATGTGGGTCACGTCGTGCACAAGCGAGGCAAGGCAGACGGCTTCGCGGTGAAGGGGCGGGACGGCGTCGCTCTCCTCCAGGCGGTCGAGGATGCGGCGGGCCATCCAGGCGGTGCCCAGGCCGTGCTCGAAGCGCGTGTGGTTGGCGCTGGGATAGACGAGGTAGGCGGCGCCGAGTTGACGTATGCCGCGCAGCCGCTGCATCTGGGGGGTGTCCACGAGCCGGACTTCGGCCGCAGAGAGTTCCACGTCCTTGTGAACGGCGTCCCGCAGCTTACGGCCGTTCATCCCCATCTCCCTGCTCTTCCTGCTCGGGAGTTTCGTCCTCAGCCGGTTCCGGCGGCGTGAAGTCCCGACGTTTCGGCAGTTCCCTCAGCGATTTCAGCCCGAACACCTCCAGGAATTGCCGCGTGGTCCCGTAGAGCAGCGCCCTGCCCAGATCATCGCTTCTGCCGGCGATCTTCAGCAACCGCTTGTCGACCAGCGAACGAAGGATGTGGCCCGCGCCCACGCCGCGTATGTCCTCGACCTCGGCACGTGTGATGGGCTGCCGGTAGGCGACGATGGCAAGCGTCTCCAGAGCCGCTTTGCTCAGCGTGTCCTGCTGCCGGCGGCTGTGCAGCCTCCGTATCCAGGAATCGAACTCCGGACGCGTGAGTATCTGGAAGCCGCCGCCCACTTCCTCGACGGTGAACGCCCTGCCCTGGGCGTCGTATTCGTCCTTGAGTTCGCCGACCACCCGGCGCACGGCATGCCCGTCTTCGGCGTCCGTCAACTCCGCCAACCTGCTTGCACTGAGCGGATGGTCGGCGCTGAACAGAATCGCCTCCGCCAGGGCCTTCAGATCCGGGCGATCGCCTGCGGGGCGGTTGTTTTCGGTCTGTTCTGCAGTCACTGTCCGTAGACTTCCCGGGTGCGGTCGATGATCCGCTGCACGGCATCGCGAGCGGCTTCGGTGGTCGCGCGGCTGGTGATGGTGGCGCCGGTCAACGGCACGATCTTGTCGGTGTCCGGATCCTTGTCGACCACCAGGTCTTCCAACGTCTTTCCGCTGAACTGCTCCTGGAACCAGGGCCGCGGTTTCTCGGTGGCGGGTGGTTCGCTGGCCGCTTTCAGGGTGGTGCCGGTCTCGCCGTCGCCCGCCGAACGGGTGGGATTGCTGTTGTGGGGCTGTCTGTCGGAATCGTCGCCGTCTGCGCCGAACAGCTTCGCCCAGATGGAGGCGTCCTGCTCGACGGCCTTGATGTTCTCGCCGAGGCCGGGCGTCTCCTGGCTGGCGACCACCTTCAGCCTGTGGATGCGTGGATTGTCTCCGGCGGGCGCACCGGCGGAGGCGGCCTCCACCGACACCAGCACCTGCACCACGCTCTGGTAGCCCTGGGCGGTGCCCATGCCGGCGAAGAGAACCGGCGATACCTCGTCGTTCACGTAGACCTTGTCCTCGGCGGCAGTCTCGTCGGAGTATTCGCCGACGACGCCGTATTCCCGTGCGGATCCCAGCACGTCTGCCAGCGAATCCTGGAAGATACCGGCCGACTTAGCCTCGATGTCGTCGCGCATGGCCCAGTAGAGCAGGCCCACGCCCGCCCCGCTGGCTAGGCAGATCCCGGCAAGCACCAGGATCCCGACCATCGACACCTTTCCGGCGTTCATAACGGGTTTGCGATTCATGTGTTGCTCGCTCTGGGGTTCGCAGTCGTGGAACCGTACACGCGCGGGCGCACCCATCGGTCGATCAGCGGCGTGAACGTGTTCATCAGGATGATCGAGTAGGCGACGCCCTCCGGGTAGCCGCCGTAGCGGCGAATGACGGCGACCAGCACCCCCGCGCCTACGCCGAATATCACCCTCCCCTTCAACGTGAACGGCGTGGTGACCATGTCCGTGGCCATGAAGAACGCGCCGATAATGAGTCCGCCGGACAGGATGTGATAGAGGGGATCGCGCGCCCACTGCGGAGTCCCCTCGCCCGTCGGCAGGATGAGCACGAGCACGAACACCGTGCCGACGTACGCCAGGGGAACCTGCCAGTCGATGATCTTGTAGGCGATGAGGAAAGCCGCGCCGAGAAGGAGCGCGATCTTGCACGTCTCGCCCAGCGAGCCGGGCACGCCGTTGCCGAACAGCAGGTCCAGGTAGCTCCAGGACCCCGCCGAGCCCTCCTTCGCCAGGGGCGAGGCCATGCTGGTGGCGTCCACGGCGGCGCCCCAGAGCCGACGCGGCACCGCCCACTGCGACATGCTGACCTGCTGCGGATAGGCGAACTGCAGGAAGACGCGAGAAGCCAGCGCGGGGTTCCAGATGTTGTTGCCCAGTCCGCCGAAGGTGTGCTTGGCGACCGCGATGGCAAACGCCGCGCCGACGACGTGGCAGTAGAGGGCGGCGTCCGCAGGGAGCACCATCGCCAGCAGCATGCCGGTCACGAACGCGCTCCCGTCCGCCGCATGATGGAGTTCCTTCTCCCGCATGCGCAGGCACAGCAACTCTGTCGCCTCGGCCGTTGCTACACTGACCACGTAAGCAAGCAGCGCCCGGGAACCGAAGAAATAGACGCTGACCAGGGCGGCCGGCGTCAGCGCCGCGACCACGCGCCACATGATCTTGTCTATGGTGTCCGGATCCCGCAGGTGCGGGGAGGAGCCTACGATCAGCTGCGTATCTGTTGACATGTCTGTTCCTGGGGGGCCGGTGTCTGTCTCAGCCGCCGGACTTCTGGCGGGCGAGTTTCTTGCGCAACTGAGTCTTGGTGAGCTTGACCATCTGCACGATGCGGCGATTGGCGGGGCATACGTAGGCGCAGCAGCCGCACTCCTTGCACTCCAGCACGTTCAGTTCTTCGGCGGCATCCCAATCGTGGCGTTCCATCGCGATGCTCATCTCGCCGGGGGTCAGGCCCAGCGGGCAGTGCGCAACGCAGCGACCGCACCGGATGCAGTCGCGCTGAGGCGGCATGACGTCCGCACGGCGCAGAAGGAGGCAGTTGTTGCCCTTTATCAAGGGCACTTCACTGACGCCCTGCGCGATGCCCATCATCGGCCCCCCGAGCACCAGCTGGCTGGCGCCCTCGCGGACACCTTGCCGCTCGAGGATGTCGGCCACGCTGGTGCCGATCCGCTCCACAAAGTTGCCGGGGTTCTCGATGCCGTCGCCGGTGACGGTAACGGCGCGCTCGATGAGGGGGATGCGGAAACGGATGGCGTCGCGAATGGCCAGCACGGTGGCGACATTGTGCACCAGCGCGCCCACGTCGCTGGGCAGCCCGCCTCCGCTGGGCACCTCACGGCCGCATATGGCAGTGATGATCTGCTGCTCGGAGCCCTGCGGGTAGTTGACCTTGAGCGGAACCACGCTGATGGACGACTCGCCGCTCGCCGCCTCCTGCAATGCCGCTATCGCGTCGGGCTTGTTCTCCTCGACGGCGATGTAGCCGTTTTGCGCGCCTACGATGTGCATGACCATCCGCAGCCCTTCCACAAGCTGGGCGGTCTGTTCGAGCATAAGTCGGTGGTCGACCGTGACGTAGGGCTCGCACTCGGCGCCGTTGACGAACACGTCCGTCACGGGCGTCTCGGCCGGCGGCCTGAGTTTTACGTGGCTGGGGAAGGTGGCGCCCCCGAGGCCGACGACGCCGCATTCCTTGACCGCCTCGATCATGGCGTCGACGTCCATGGACGCCACGTCCTGCTGCTCGTTCATCTTGCGCGCCCATCGCTCGTTGCCGTCGTTCTCGATGACGACGGCGGTCGCACGGCCGCCGGTAACGCTGAAGATGCGCTGCTCAACGGCCTTCACGGTGCCGCTCACCGGAGAGTGCACGTTGGCGCTGATGAAGCCCTGGGCCTCGCCGATGAGCTGGCCCTTGCGCACGCGGTCCTTCGGCTCGACGACGGGCTTCGCCGGCGCGCCGATGTGCTGCGCCATCAGCACGGCCACCTCCGCGGGCGGCTCGGAGACCTGGATCGGCAGGTCGCACGTCCGGTCCTTGAAGTCGCCGGGATGCACGCCGCCGCGGGCAAACGTCTTGGTTTCGGATTGAGGAGACATGCTTCCTCCGGTAAACGCAGTGTCAGGCCGGCGCCGGCAGCTTGAGTGCTCGACCGATCTGGCGGACGGCCTGCCGCAGGCGCAGCTTGTTCTCGACAATGGCCATTCGGACGAAGCCGTCCCCGCCGGGGCCAAATGCAGCACCGGGGGCGACCGCCACGTTCGCCTTCTCCAGCAGCATCAGCGCAAACTCCACAGAGCCCATCTCACGGTATTGCCGGGGAATGGGCGCCCAGGCGAACATGGTGCCCTTGGGCGGATCCACGGGCCAGCCCACGCGGTTCAGGCCGTGGCACAGAACGTCGCGACGCTCCTGGTAGATCCTGGCCTGCTGCTCCACCTCGTCCATGCACTCCCGCAGCGCGATGATGCTGGCGATCTGCAGCGGCATGAAAAGGCCATAGTCATAGTATCCCTTAAGGCGCGCCAGCCCCGCAACCACCTGCGCGTTGCCCACACAGAAGCCCACGCGCCAGCCCGCCATGTTGAAGCTCTTGGACATGGAGCTGAACTCGATGCCCACTTCCTTGGCGCCTTCCGCCTGCAGGAAGCTCGGCGCCCGATAGTCGTCGAAAGTGATCTTGCTGTAGGCGAAATCATGAATGATGAGCAGATTGTGCTCGCGCGCGAACTCCACGGCGCGGCGGTAGAAGTCCAGGTCCACGGTCAGCGTCGTGGGGTTGTGGGGGAAGTTCAGCACCAGGAGCTTCGGCCGGGGGTTGATGGAAGGCACCAGTTCGTGCAGCCGGTCGAAGAACCCCTGGTCGGCACCGATGGGTGTCGTCACCACTGTGCCGCCGGCGAGCTCGATGGAGTAGATGTGCGGCGGGAAGGCGGGCGTGGGAACCACGGCGGTGTCGCCGCTTTCCACCAGCACCAGCGCCAGATGCGAGAGCCCCTCCTTGCTCCCGATGGTGCACATCACTTGGGTCTCGGGGTCGACACTCACTCCGTACTCTCGCTGGTAGTACCGGGCCACCTCGCGTTTCAGGTTGAAGATACCGTCGGCGCTGACGCTGTACCGATGGTTGCGCGGATCCTGGACCGCTTCGATCAGCTTGTCGGTGATGCGCTCGGGGGTGGGGTCGTTCGGGTTGCCCATGCCCAGGTCGATGATGTCCTCGCCGGACCGGCGCCGCTGCATCTTGATGGCGTTCAGTCTGCCGAATATGTAGTCGGGCAGTTTGCCCACCCGGCTCGCAAAGCTAATCTCCATCCGCGCCCTCCCCCAGCAGCACT
This sequence comes from uncultured candidatus Brocadiaceae bacterium, assembly GCA_964655775.1. Classification (GTDB taxonomy): domain Bacteria; phylum Planctomycetota; class Brocadiia; order SM23-32; family SM23-32; genus CAZZNQ01. The sequence continues at coordinate 46,333 of CAZZNQ010000013.1, forward strand.
TCCACGTCGGCCTCCGCCCTGAGTTTCAGCAGCAGAGCCTGGACGCGGAGCTTGGCTTTGCCTATGAAGACGCGCCGCTCGACCTCCTCGCGCACGCTTTCCAGCGCCGGCGCGTCCTCCGCCTCGCGCTTCTCCAGAAGCTGCACGACGTGATACGCGCCGGCCTGCGACACCGCGTCGCTGACCTGGCCTTCTTCCAGGCCACGGGCGACGGCGTGGTAGCCGTCCGACCAGTCCACGGTGACCGGGCCGACCAAGGCCCCGCCCAGTTCGGCCAGCGCATCGGGATTCGCTGCGACGGCGTCGAAGGTCAGTCCGCGCCCCAGTTCCTGCCGCAGGGCGGCTGCGGCGCCCTGCGTGCTGAACACGGCTGCCCGAACCACCAGATCCTGCCCGTACCGCTCGCGATAGGCCTCCCGTATCTCTTCCTCAGTTACCTCCACTTGGTCCGCCACGAGCTTCTCGGCGAGCAGCGCCGCCCTCAGATCGTCGCGGTCCACGGCCTGGAGCACCAGCTCCTGCTTGGCGGCGCGCGCCTCCTTCTCGCTGGGGAACAGATCCTCAAGCTGCTCGGCGGAGCGTCCCAGCCGGGCGGCGCCGGTGCTGAATATCCTCTCGCTTATCAGGTCCATGCGCGCGTCGACCTCGGACTCCGGCAGCGTCACTCCCTGGCGGCGTGCCTCCTGCATGATCAGCACCCGGTCCAGGTACACGTCCAGCATTCGCTCGCCCGTCTCCTCCACCAGCGCGTCGGCCAGGTGCTCCATGGGCACGGGCTCACCGTTGACGTAGGCGGCGACATCGTCACCCATAACACGTCGGATGCTTGCCACAGGGGAGAGGTTCAGCACCACACAGGAGCCCTCGTTCAGTTCGCTCAACAGTACGTCCACCTGGCCCTCTGCCCGCTCGGCCAGCAGTTCCGCTCGCACGGCATCGCGGGCTTCCTCAAAGGTGCTCTCGGCGGGAATGAACTTGATGAGCCGGACAACGTGCCAGAAGCCGTCGACCTCACGCAACCTGATCTCACCGGGCTGCATCTCGCTCAGAAAGCGACCCCATTCGGAGTCGACCGGCACCGGGCCGAAACGGCCGTTGTACGGAATGCTCGCCCGGTCCACGGACACCTGGGTGACGGCCTCCGACCAGAGGTCGGGCTGGGCGTTGAGTAGGGACATGGTCTGCGCCGCCTCGCGGCGGGTGCGCAGCATGATGTGCGCGGCCACGAAGCGCGGCCCTCGGGTGCGGCGAAAATGCTCCCTGAGCGCCTCGTAGCTAAGGTCCAGCCGCGGCTCGAGAATGCGTTCGGACAGCAGCCGGGTCCGCAGTTCGCCGTCACGGATGTTCGCCTCCGCGTCGGCGCGAACCTGCTCCATGGTAGCGCCCTGCCGCTCAACCGCTGCCTTGAACTCCTCGGGTCCCAAGTGAAGCCCCCGGCCCGCCTCCGCGAGCCGCATGTCCGCCTCCAGGCGGCGCCTCTCGGCCAGATCACTGTCGGACACTTCAACGCCAAGTCGATGGGCTTCCTGCTCGATGAGGATCCGGTCGATGTAGGCGTCTATGCCGTTGGGTCCAACGCTGCGAGCCAGCGCCACACCCAGCTCACGCCGCGTGATCGGCTCGCCGTTCACGCGCGCGATGACCTCAGCACGCGCGGCCTGCGCGCAGGCCGCGACGCAGACCACGGCGGCTGCCACGAGCGTTTTGCGGAAGGCGATGGCAGACATCTTCAAGACCCGTCCAGGAGGCAATGAACCGCGAAAAAAGGTTAGACCATGCCCGTGAAACCGAGAAAAGCCATTGCCATGAACCCCGTGCAGATGAAGGCAATGGGCACGCCCTTAAGGGGGGCGGGAACGTCCGCTCTGGCTAGGCGCTCACGGACGCCGCTCATCAGCAGCATGGCGAGCGTGAAGCCCAGGCCCGCGCAGATGCCGCGCCAGGAGGCCGCGAACAGCCCGTCCGCAAAGGACATCCTGGCGAACTCGGCCGGGGCGTCCGTCGTGTTCAGCAGGGCCACGCCCATCACGGCGCAGTTTGTGGTGATCAGAGCCAGGTAGATGCCCAGCGCATCGTAGAGCGCGGGAAGCCGCGAACGCATGAACAGCTCCACCAACTGGACCAGCGAAGCGATCACCAGGATGAACATCGGCGTCTTGAGCGCCAGCACCAGGCCCTTCTGCATCAGGAACCCGCGGTACAGGATGAACGTAACGAAACTGGCCAGGAACATCACGAACGTCACCGCCGCGCCCATGCCCAGCGCGCTCTCGGTTTTCTGCGTTACGCCGATGAACGGACAGAGCCCAAGGAACTTGGCCAGGACGAAGTTGGATACGAAGATGGCCGAGAATGCTATGGCGAAGAACTGACCTATGCTCATGCTGGACCTCAGGCGGCCGCCGGCCGCGCCTTAAGCCAGTTGAAAAGCCCCAGCAGCAGGCCGAGGGCTATGAAGGCTCCGGGCGCCTGGATCATGATGGCGGCCGGCACGTAACGAACCGGGAGCGACGTCGGCAGCCAGGGATAGCCCCAGATGGTGCCGTTGCCGATGATCTCGCGCACGGAAGCGACCACGCAGATGGCAAGCGTGAAGCCCATGCCGATGCCGATGGCGTCCAGCAGCGAGCGGAAGACGCCGTGATGGTAGCCGAAGGACTCCGCGCGATAGAGAATGATGCAGTTGACCACGATCAGGGGGATGAATATGCCCAGGCTGTTGTTGATCTCGGTGGGCAGTTTTGCTTTGAAGACGATCTCCACCATGGTGACGAACGAAGCGATGATCACGATGAAGCAGGGGATGCGCACCTCGGCGGGGATGGTCTTGCGCAGCAACGACACCAGAACGTTCGAACAAACCAGCACGAATATGACCGCGGCGCCCATCGCCACTGCGTTCTGTAAAGCCGTAGTCACTGCCAGCGTAGGACAAAGCCCGACCGCCAGAACAAACACGGCGTTCTGCTCGAACACGCCCTTGCCCAACTCGCCCAGGTAGGTCCTGTCAGCCATGATTTCCTCGGAGGGAACAGCGCCGGAGAACGAAGACAACACTATATCAGAGAGCCGGCCGGCCAACAAGTCACGCGGGCCTACAGAACGCCCAGGAACCGGGCCAGCAGGCCGAGGAAGTCCGCGCAAAGCAGGGCCGGCCAGAACACCCAGCAGAGCATGCCCGGATAAGTCATCTGGATGCAAAACGGCGCGAAGGCCATGTCCACCCAGAACAGAAAGAGCGTCAGCAGCGGCAGCCCGAGCAGCACCGCCAGCAGGGCCACCGTGAACGCGGCGCTCCAGGACCAGAACACACTGACCGTGGCCACGACGACGGTCGGCACGAAGGCTCCCCCACAGACCAGCATCGCCGCCTTGCGCTGCCGGGTGAAGGCAACGGCGGCGGCGGCCAGCAGGGCCAGAGAGAGCACGCTCATGTCCAGGGCCGGCATTTCTCGCGCCACCTCCAGGCAAGGGACGAAAGGCTCGGCCGCCATTCTAACCCAGCCGGCCGCGTGGGCAAACGCGCAGCGAGTAAGGGCGGCTTGAAATGCCCCCCGGGCAACGGTAGAATCAGGCTGGTCGGGGGAAGGGAATCTGTCGGAATAGAGGCATTCCAGGAGCCATGGCAAGGTTCGGTCTGGGAAAAAGCACACCGCCCGTGGTGCTGCTCACCGATTTCGGTTTTCGGGACAGCTACGTGGGCGTTATGAAGGGCGTGATCCGCAGCATCTGCCGCGGAACGGAGATCATCGATCTCTGCCACAACGTGATGCCGCAGGATGTCGCCGAAGCCGCGTTCGTGCTATCCTCCTCCTACCGCTACTTCCCCGAGGGCAGCATCTTCACCTGCGTGGTGGATCCAGGAGTGGGAACGGAACGGGCGATCCTGTGCCTGGAGGCCAACGACCAGGTGTTCCTGGCGCCCGACAACGGCCTGCTCAGCGTGATAGTGGAGGAATGCGGAAAGGCCGACCTGCGCGAAGTGACCGCAGAGGAGTACTTCCTGAAGAACCGAAGCACGACTTTCCACGGTCGCGACGTGTTCGCGCCGGTCGCCGCCCATCTTGCGGACGGCCTGGAGGTGGAGAAGCTGGGCTCGACCACGCGTCAACTGCAGAAACTCCGGCTTCCCAACCCGGTGCGAACAGCCGACGGGAGCCTTCGCGGCGAGATAATCTACATCGACCAGTTCGGCAACCTCATCACCAACATCCACCGGGCCACGCTGGGCCGCAGTTTCGGCGACGAGCAGGCGGAGGTCCGCGTGAACGTGAAGCGGCGCCGGATAGACGGCATCGCCTCCGCCTACGACGAAGCCGAACCGGGCGAGTTGATTGCGCTGGTGGGAGGAACCGGCTACCTGGAAGTGGCAGTGAACAGGGGCTCGGCCGCCGACCTGCTGGGCTGCGACAAGGGGGACAGTGTGACCCTGGCGGTTTCCGGTGCGGGCGCGGACGAACAGGGCTTCCTCAGTGGCGCCTCATCAGAAGCATAGTGCGAAGTCCGGCGGCGCGCTTGTTGTTGATCCGCGTGGGGTACGCTGCTCTGCAGAGCCACACACCGTCGATTCGCTCCATCTCCGCCCGCCATTCAGTTCGGAACGCGTTGCGCCTCAGCCCCATTGCCGAAGTGTCGACGTGCACCTGCAAGCTCGCACGCGTTCCACTCACCTGTAGCTGCTCGATCACGTACGTCAGCCGCCCGACGGGGTCTCCTCGCAGGACGCGCCTCAGGAGCCTCCCCAGGCCGTCTCGGTCGATGCCGTCCTGGTAGAAGTAAGGAGACATGTGCTCCATCACGGCGTCCGCGTCCCCGTCCGCAACACCCCGCACCACGGCCTTTACAGTCGCCTCTATGCCCTCCCCCGACCCCCGGTGAACAGTTGAGGCGAGCAGGAAGATGCCCGTGGAAAGGAGGATGATGACCAGAAGCGCCGCCTGAGGATGGCTTCTTGCGTTGGCAACCAATGTCCGCCAGGCGTAGCCCAACCGGCCGCGTGCCGAGCCAGCGCTCGCCATGGCCGAACCCTCCCTATACGATTGCGCAAGCCGGGGGTCGCGTAGCGGCTATCCCACGTAGCAGACTCCCAGCGCAGCCTTTACGATGTCCGAAGCCGCCGGCAGGTATGCCTTCTCCAGCACCTCGGACTGCGGCGATATGGCGTCCGCCGCACCGATCCGGGCCACCGGCGCGTCCAGGTAGTCGAACGCCTCCTGCTGAATCCGGGCGGCCACCTCGGCGGTGAAGTTACCCGTGAGGCACGCCTGGCAGGCCACCACGCAACGGCCGGTCTTGCGCACCGACTCCAGCACGGTGTCCATGTCCAGCGGGATCAAGCCTCGCAGGTCGATCAGTTCCGCATCCACCTGATGCTCGTCCGCCAGCACCTCGCCTGCCTCCAGCATCATGTGCGCCAGTATGCCCCAGGCGATGATGGTTACGTCCTTGCCCTCTCGGCGCACGGCCGCTTCGCCGATCGGCACCACGTAATCGTCCTCGGGCACCTCGCCCTTCATGTTGTAGAGGGCCTGCGATTCCACGAACAGGACCGGGTTGTCGTCGCGGATGGCGCTCTTCAGGAGCCCCTTGGCGTCGTACGGCGTAGAAGGGTACACAACGTAGAGCCCGGGCGTGCTGGCGGCGTGCCCTTCCAGAGCCTGGGAGTGCTGCCCACCGTAGCCTTTGCCGGCCCCGACGGAGCTGCGCACCACCAGCGGCACGTTCGTCTGGCCGCCGCTCATGTAGTGCCACTTGGCGGCCTGGTTGAAGAGCTGATCGCCGGCCTGGAACTCGAAGTCGCTGTACATCAGCTCGACGATGGGCCGCATTCCGGTCATGGCCGTGCCCACCGCCGTCCCGATGATGGCGGCTTCGCTGATGGGCGCGTTGAACACGCGGCAGCGCCCGAAGGTCTCCAGCAGCCCCTTGGTCACCTTGAATGCGCCGCCGTAGTCGGCCACGTCCTCGCCGTAGACCACCACGCGATTGTCGCGCAGCATCTCCTGGATCATGGCCTCCTTCAGCGCGTCCTTGAACGTGATAAGGCCGTCCTTGCGCTCGGGATACGGCGGGTCCTCCAGCGTCTCCACCTTGGTGGCGTGTTCCGGCACTTCGCTGCAGTAGGAGTCCGTGAAGACGTAGCGCGTGACCTCCGAGGGATCCGGATCGGCGCTCTCGGCGGCGCGGATGGCCGCTTCGTTCTGGCGCTCCTGCACCTTCTCGCGCAGCGTGTCTATCTGCTTCTCGTCGGCGATTCCGGCTTCCAGGACCTGTTCGGAGAACTTCTTGATCGGGTCCCACTCGCGCCATGCCTGCTCCTCTTCGCGCAGCCTGTACTCGTTGCGCGGATCGCTCAGGCTATGCCCGTGGTAGCGGTAGCAGATGAGCTCTCTCAGCACGGGGCCTTCGCCGCTTCTGGCGATCTCGGCGGCCCGGGAGATACTGTCGCGCACGGCAAGCACGTCCATGCCGTTCACCACTTCGGCGTGCATGCCGTCCAGGCTGAATCCGGCGCCCCTGCGGGCCAGGAAGTCCACGCCCGTTACCTCGCCCCTTTGCTGTCCGGTCATGCCGTACAGGTTGTTGACGATAACGTATACCGCCGGCAGGCCCTCGGGGTGATCCGTGAGCTGTTCGTTGGTGAACTGGTCCATGGCGGCGAAGTTAAGACATTCCAGCACCACGCCGTTGGCGTACGCGCCGTCACCGGCGAAGCAGAGGGTAAGCAGCTTCTCCTCCGCCTCGCGGCAGGACATGGCTGCGCCCGTGGCGATGCCCAGCGAGCCGCCCACAATGGCGTTCGCGCCCAGATGGCCGCTGGAAAAGTCGGCGATGTGCATGCCACCGCCGCGTCCCCGGCAGTAGCCGTCCTTCTTGCCGAACAGCTCCGCCGCGGCCCGGTAGGTGTGCTCCAGCTTGGCGGCTTCGCGGAGTTCCTCACCGGACAGCGAGCGGGCCTCCTCGGTGCCGATCCAGTCGCGAAGCTCGTCTTCGGTGCGCCCCATAATAGCGCTGTATCCCTTGGCGATGGCGTCGCCGTGCCCGCGATGGCTGCTGGTTATGTAATCCGCCCAGTTCACTCCGGCGCAGGAGCCCACGCTGGCCGCTTCCTGACCGATGGACAGGTGGGTGGGGCCGCGGTAGCGGAACCCCCTCTGGCGCAGGGGCTCGAAGGACTGCATGCGGAGGGAGAGGATCATCTCCTCGAACGCGCGGATGCCCATCATCCACTCGAGCAGGGCCATCGCGTCGACCTCGCTCAACGTCCCGGCGTCCAGCTCTTGCCTCAGGTTCTTGTCGTACTGGAAAACCGGCACCTTGGGAAACTCGAGTTCCTCCGGATTGAACTCGGGCATCATGGGGAGTTCGCGAACCACAGTCTATCCTCCGGGATTTTTCGGGGAGAAAACCTTTAGCGTGTCGGGTAGCTTGAGGGCCGCCGGCCCCATCGGGGGATCTGCGCCGCAATCGGCACACCGTCCGGCCCTTCTTTTATAGCGGACGGAAGCCGATCAGGCAAACGAACGGCGGGACCGAAGGGCCGTCAGGCGCCCTTCCTCTTGCGCTGTTCCAGCAGCGGCCGCTCGCCCCGAATCACCTCGGGACCGACCACGTAGGTGGACCCCTTCGGCCGGCTGGGCAGGTTGAACAGCGGATCCAGCATCACCTTCTCCATCACGGAGCGCAGCCCTCTGGCGCCGGTATCCTTCTCACGCGCCATGCGGGCTATCTCCTTGAGCCCCTCACTGGTAAACTCCAGCTGAGCTTCCTCTATCTCGAAGTACTTCTGGTACTGCCGGATCAGCGCGTTCTTGGGCTCTACCAGTATCCGCACAAGTTCCTCTTCGCTCAGCGGCATTAGCGCGGTCACCACCGGCAACCGGCCGACCAGCTCGGGTATCAGGCCGAACTTGACCAGATCGTCGTCGGTGACAAGGGAAAGCACATTCCCCAGGCCCGACTCGTCCTCGCCGCCCTCGCGACCGAACCCGATGCTCTGGCGATTCGTGCGCCTGGCGATGACCTCGTCGATACCACGGAAGGACCCGCCGCAGATAAACAGGATACGCGAGGTGTCTATCTGGATGTACTTTTCTTCCGGATGCTTACGGCCTCCGTGCGGCGGCACGTTCGCCAGTGTGCCCTCCAGAATCTTCAGAAGAGCCTGCTGGACACCCTCGCCGCCGACATCGCGCGTGATGCTGACGTTATGCGACGTCTTGCCAATCTTGTCGATCTCGTCGACGTAGATGATCCCCTGCTCGGCGCGTGCCACGTCGTAATCGGCGGACTGGATCAGCTTCAGCAGGATGTTCTCGACGTCCTCGCCCACGTAGCCGGCTTCGGTGAGCGTTGTGGCGTCTGTGATGGCAAAGGGCACGTCCAGGAACCGGGCGAGCACGCGCGCGATCAGCGTCTTGCCGGAACCGCTGGGGCCGACCAGCAGCACATTGCTCTTGTCCAGTTCCACGTCGTCGCCCTGGGCGTGCAGCAGCCGCTTGTAGTGGTTGTGCACGGCAACGGCCACCGTCTTCTTGGCCTGCTCCTGGCCGATGACGTATTCGTCGAGGCTGCCCTTGATCTCCGACGGCGCCGGCACCTCGAGTGCTTCCTGCGCGGGCTTCGGGCGGACGCTATCCTGCTTGATGATCGAATAGCAGAGCTCGACGCATTCGGCGCAGATGAAGGTGCTCGGCCCCCCCTGGATGAGTTTCTCCACCGATTCGTAGCTCTTGCCGCAGAAGCTGCACGCCTCTTTGTGGCCCTGGGTGCCGTGTGCCATGTTCGCCTCGTTTCGGCTCCGTTCGAGACTGCACTGCCTGTCCGACGACCGCCTTCCCGGGCATTGCCCGGTCCGGACGTGCCATCTTCTATTCTACTCCAACACCTCGTCGACTATCCCGTAATCTTTAGCGTCCTGCGAAGACATGTAGAACTCCTGGTCCACATCCGTCTCGACCTTCTCCAGGTCCTGTCCGGTATGCCTGGCCAGTATCTCGTTGATCCAGCCTTTCAGCTTGACCATCTCCTCGGCCTGGATGCTGATCTCCGCCGCAGTGCCTTCCATGCCGCCCCACGGCTGATGCAGCATAACCCGTGCGTGCGGAAGGGCGTAGCGCTTGCCTTCCGCGCCGCCCGCCAGCAGCACCGCGCCCATACTGAACGCGTGCCCCACCACGTAGGTGGCCACGTCGCACTGCACCAGTTGCATGGTGTCGTACACGGCCAGCCCGCTCGTGATCAGCCCGCCGGCGGAGTGGATGTAGAGGTGGATGTCCTGCTTCTTGTTCTCGCTTTGCAGATAGAGCATCTGGGCAACCACCAGGCTGGCCACCATATCGTCTATCATGCTGCTGATGAAGATGATGCGCTCTTCCAGCAACCGCGAGAATATGTCGTAGCCGCGCTCGCCGTGAGTCGTCCTCTTTACGACGGTCGGGACTATGGTGCTGCCCCGGGCCTGGACGGCCATGGCGGCTTCCGTGAGTCTCTTTGCATCCATAACGGGCGGTTCCTCTGCTACGCCTGCGCCCCGGGGCGCAGGCGGAATGTCATTCTTCGGCTTCTTCGTCTTCGGTGCCGCCGTGTCGCCTGTCGAACTCCTCCGGCGAGATCTCGTTGACGTCGGCGTTGTCCAGCAGCATCTGGACGGTCTCTGCCTCGCGCATGTCCGCCCGCAGGGAGCGAAGCATTCCGCGCTCCTCCAGATAGCTCCAGGCGCGCTCCTCGCGCCAGCCTTGGCGCGACGCGAACGTGCGCACCTGGTTGGCGACCTCGTCCTCGGTGACGAAGATGCGTTCCTTTTCGGCGATTTTGCGCATCAGGAACGATGCCTTGATTCTCCGGGCAACCGCGTCCCGGCTCTGGTCGGCGGTTTCGGCGGCGTGCTTCTCCGCCACGTCGCGGGGCACGCCCCGACGCAGCAGGCTCACCACAGTGCGCACCTGCTCCTCACCGGCCGCCCGCTCCACAAGGCTGTCGGGCAGGTTCAGCGGCACGTTGTCCAGCAACTGATCGACCACCAAGCTCCGCGTGATCTCCTGCTTCCGCTCCTCCAGGTTCCGTTCGAGCCTCTCGCGGACCATACCGTCCAGCTCTTCCAGCGACGACATGCCCAGCTTCTTCGCGAGATCCTCGTCCAGTTCCGGCACCTTGCGTCGCGTGGCGGACTCCAGCTTCAGGTGAACCTTCACCTTCTGGCCGGCCAGTTCCGCAAGTTCGTCTGTGCCCTTGGCCTCTTCCTCGATCACCTCGGCTTCGGCATCGAACTCGTCGCCCGGTTTCGCCTCGGCCAGCACTCCCTTCATGCCCTCGACGGACAGCGGGCCGACCTGCTCCGAGCGCGGGAAAAACCCCAGGTTCTCCGTCCAGTCGGCGTCCGGCACGGTCACTTCCGCCTCAACGTAGTCGTCCCAATCGATCGCGCCGTCTTCCACAGCCTCCCAGGTGGCGAACTGCTCGGCGAAACGCTCCCGCTCCGCCTCGAACATCTCGTCGGTCACCTCCAGTGCGGGGGGCTCGATCTTCAGCCCCTTGTACTGATCGTCCTTCAGCTCGACCTGCGGCATCACCTCGCACTTGAACACGAACTCGGCCGGCTGGCCTGGCTGCCAACCGTGGTTCTCCAGGTCGGGGCTCTCGGTCTGAGCCACCACGGACAGATCGTGTTCGGCCACGGCGGTCTCGTAGCCCTCCTCGGCCACGGAACCGACCACCTCGTTCTTCAGGTCGGTGCCCATGCGGCGCTCCACCAGTCCGATCGGCGCCCTGCCCTGCCGGAAACCGGGCAGCTTCACCTCTTGCTGCAGGTGGGCGAGCTCGTGGCGGTAACGCTCCGTCATCAGGTCGGCCTCGGCCTCCACCCGGATCTCGCACTCGCAGGGCCCGGTCCTTTGGACCGTAACCTGCAGGTCACTCTCTTCCATCTCGGCCGCCTCTTCGTCGGCGGCCTCCACCACGTTGTTGTCTTCCGTTTCGCTCATCGTGCACGCTCAGTGTGGGCTGCTGCTCGGAGGGACGCAGCGCGTCTACAGATAAAAATAAGGGACAGTTATGTCCCTTAACGAGAATTCAGACTAACAGAAGGCCAACCGGGAAGTCAAGTAGGCGACCGAACCAGCAGAGGCCTTCTGAGCCGACACGCTGCGCTTCGGCGCGATCTCGTCGGACTAGGCGGGCTGTTCTGCTTCACTCGTCGATCCTTCGGCATCACCCCGGGCTTTGCGCACGACAAACTCCACGTAGTCGTCCCCTATAAGGAAGTTGACCATCTTGTCCAGCAGCAGTTCATACTCGTTCCCGCTCAGGTCAAAGCGGACGGTCTCTCCCTGGCGGAGGGATCTGTCCAGCACCAGCACTTCGCCCTCTGCAGTGCGCAGTGTGACGCGAGTCTGGCCCCCGGTGACGTCGCCTATGTGGACCTTCAGGTACCCGCTAGATCCGGGAATCTCCACGGTGTAACGCTGCACGACGGTGAAGCGGCCGCCGTCATCGAGATCGAGCGCCGCAACCGGTTTTCGCACGGTGACTCGGAGCTCGTTCTGCCCTTCCTGCCCGCAAACGACCGTCACCTCCCCCTGCTCCTCCCATGCCTCGCGCATCTGATCGTTGACTTCCAGCACCCAGCGATGGGCGGCCGACTTCGAGCGAACGAAAGGCCAGGTCCGCTCGCCAATCCGCGCGGTCGCCTTCGGGGAGTCCGACTGCGGATCGAACCTGACTTCGAAGGCAGTCGCCTCAGCCGGCTCAAACCAGGCCACCACCTCCCTGTCCCGACCAAAAAAGGGATATTCCGTCAAGTGGGGCGAGGTGAACGCCAGCCCCTGTCCGCGGATCTCGCCCTGCAGCAACGTGGCACGCTCCTCCATCCCTTGCGGCCAGTCGCTTACTTCGGTCGTCTTCTTGCTGCTGCGCACGTACACGCGCGGCGGAGCGTGCCACGTCCATTCGCCTGAACCCACCGTGTAACTGACGCCGATGCTTGGCGACACGGCGCCCCCGAGAGTCTCCGCGTAGGCGTGAAGCCGGCCGGGGCCGGATGCCTCCAACATGGCTGCCAGCACCGGATCCGCAAGGTTCGCCTGGTAGACGCCGCTCCCCACCGCGTCCATCATGTAGCGTGCCCGTGCTTCCTGGCCGCAGGCAACCCAGACGGCTCGGGGCTCTCCCTCCACGCGAACAGTCAACACTGCATTCGATCCGTCGGGCAGCGGAAACGCCAGTCGGTCTGGAACATCTACAAGGCGGATACTGAGTGAATCGCCGCCTCCAATGGAGGCACACAACAACCCCAAGATCACCATCCATTTGCCCATATCTTCACCCCTCACCCCTGAGAGCACACCAATTATTGTTGAGTATAGGGCTACACCCCATGCAGGTCAACACGGAAAAAGCGCGGCAACAGAAACGGCTCGACCGCACCCGGTGCTTTGTCCTTGGTGCCCTGTGCCCCGCCGGGGCACCGGAATCCGTCTTGACGCACCGCAGCTCGCGGCGTACGATGGCCGTGTTCAGTATTCGGAAGTCAGGGCGGGCTTTCGGTCCGCGTGATGCCCATATCCTCGGAAGCAGGAGGCGGAGCGATGGACGAGGTGATTGCCAAGTTGCAGGAATGGATGGCGCTGTACGGGCTGAAGGTCGTGGGCGCAATCGTCATTCTTGTGGTGGGCCGCATCGTGGCCGCCGTCATGAGGGGCATCACCCGCCGGGCGATGACCAAGGCCAAGACGGACCCCACCCTCGTTTCCTTTGTTTCGAGGCTGGTATATATCGGTGTCATGGTGTTTGCCCTGATCGCCGCCATCAAGAATGTCGGCGTGGAGACGACCTCCCTTGTGGCAGTCATCGGCGCCGCCGGCCTGGCCATCGGCCTGGCCCTGCAGGGCTCGCTGGCCAACTTCGCTGCGGGAGTGCTTCTCATCATCTTCCGGCCCTTCCGAGCGGGAGATTTCATCGACGCCGCCGGCGTATCCGGCACGGTGGAAGAGGTCCGCATATTCACAACCACCCTCATTACGCCGGACAATCGGCTGGTCGTAGCGCCGAATGCCAAGCTCACTGGAGACAACATCGTCAACTACTCCGCCCTGGGGACGCGGCGCGTTGACCTGGTGATCGGAGTGGACTACGGTGCCGATCTGAAGCAGGCCAAACAACTGCTGATGGAGGTGTTAACGGCCGACGAACGAATACTGGAAGATCCCGCGCCGAAGGTCGCCGTGCTGGAACTGGCCGACAGCAGCGTGAACCTGGCCGTGCGCCCCTGGACGAACGCAGCCGACTACTGGGACGTGTACTTCGACACCCTGGAGAGAGCCAAGGCGCAACTGGACGAGGCCGGCATAGGCATCCCGTTCCCGCAGACCGATGTCCACCTTTTCCAACATGAAACCGCCTGACGGAGGTCGGATAACGTGAAGAAACTGATACTGATTGCAGTCCTGCTCGTGGTTGTCGTGGGCGTCGTCGGCGTCCTGATCCTGCTGAACCTGGAGCCCCTGGTTCGCGAGGGCGTCCAGCGGGGCGGCACGATGGTCCTCGGAGTACCGGTGCAGCTCGACAGCGCGGACGTGTCCATCCTCGGCGGTTCTGTGGGCCTCAACGGCCTCAGCATCGGGAGTCCGGAAGGTTTCGACGCCGAGGAGATGTTTCGGCTCGGACACGGCCGGACGGATGTGGACCTGTGGTCGCTGAGGAGCGACGAGATCGTCGTGAAAGAGGTGGTGATCGACGGCGCGGAGGTGACCCTGGAATTCTCGGGCGGGAAGACGAACTGGGGTACGTTGCTGGCGAAGCTGGAATCCGAACCCACTGAGGAAAAGGAAGGACCGAAGAAGGACTTCCAGGTCGGGAAGATCGTATTCAAGAACGGCAAGGTGAGGCTCGCCGGCCTGCCGGCGGTCAAGCAGGCGTCGCTACCCCTCCCGGCGATCGAACTCACCGACCTTAAGTCCAGCGACGGGACCGGTGTCAGCGCGCACAAGCTGGTAACCCAGGTCATCAGGTCCCTGAACGTGGCGGCGCTCAAGACCGCCGGGGACGTACTGCCGACCGAGCAGCTCAAGAACCTGGGCGAGGGTGCGCTGGGCAGGATCGGCGAGGCCGGCGGGCTGGCCGGCGAAGCGGGCTCTGCGGTCGGGAAGGCGGCCGGGGAGGCCAAAGACAAGGCCCGCGGGCTGATAAAGGGCGTCCTCAAACGCAGCGACGACGAGTAATCGGTCCAAGGGCGGCGGCGCGGCACTCGTCCGCTTGAGGCATGGCGGAGCCACCGGTACAATCCCCTGACGATCACCCTCTGAGAGAAGGACCACACAACATGAACGCCGATTTCTCCGCTTTCAGCCTGGGCTCTCTGCCGCTGCTCAGCTCCGCCGAGACGCGCAGCATCTGCGCCGAGAACCCGACCGGCGCGAAGGGCGCCGCGGCTACGGCCGAGAATCACCTGGGCGCAGGCTGGAAGGGACGCGCCTTCATCAAACTCTCAGAAGGCGAGACAACCACGCTCGCTGACATAGAGGGTTGCGGCGTCATCCAGCACATCTGGATCACGGTGCGGGACAAGGGCGAGCGCGGGCCGACGGTGCTGCGCGACCTGGTGCTGCGCTTCTACTGGGACGGAGAGGACGACCCGTCCATCGAAGTGCCCCTCGGCGACTTCTTCGCCAACGGCCACGCCATGCGCTGCGAAGTGAACTCGCTGCCGGTGTGCGTGAACCCCCAGGGTGGGATGAACTGCTACTGGCCGATGCCGTTCGCCGAATCCGCGCGCATCACCGTGGCCAACGAACACGGCGCCGACGTGCCGGGGTTCTTCTACCAGATAACCTACTCGCTCACGGACGTCCGCGCCGACGCCGCCCGCCTGCACGCCCAGTGGCGGCGGGAGAACACCGTCACCTACCACAAGGAATACACCCTTCTGGACGGCGTGCGGGGCCGGGGACACTACGTGGGGACGTACCTGGCCTGGACGCAGCTTTCCAGCGGATGGTGGGGCGAGGGCGAGATCAAGTTCTACATCGACGGCGACGGCGAGCACCCGACGATATGCGGCACCGGCACGGAAGACTACGTGGGCGGTGCTTGGTGCTTCGCCAATCGCACCTACTCC
>CAZZNQ010000014.1:0-60812 GCA_964655775.1 uncultured candidatus Brocadiaceae bacterium
CTGGTGTGTATCACCGGCGCCGAGCCCCTGCTCCAGCGGCCGGATGTTGTCGAGCTGGCCAACCGGCTGCTGCGGGCCGGACACGTCGTTCTGATCGAGACAAACGGCACGGTCGACCTCGGTGAGCTGCCCGAGGACGTCGTCCTCATAATGGACGTGAAATGCCCGGCCAGCGGCGAGTCGGGCAAGACCCTCGAAGCCAACCTACGGCGCCTTCGCCCCGGGGACGAGGTCAAGTTCGTCATCTGCGACCGTGCCGACTTCGAGTGGGCCTGCCGCTTCGTGCGGGAGCGCAACTGGGGCACCGGCCCCGAGATTCTGTTCGGCCCCGTGCACGGTCGCCTGGCCGGGCGCGACCTGGCGGAATGGATACTCGACTCCGGTCTGAACGTGCGCCTCCAGCTTCAGCTTCATAAGATACTGTGGCCGGACGCCGAACGCGGCGTCTGACGCGGCCCGACAACCAGAAGAGAGGGAGCATCACCGTGGCTTGCGAACCGAAGAAGGTCGGCGTGATCGGCTGCGGGAACATCAGCAGCATCTACCTGAAGGCCGGACAGGTCTTCGACGTCCTGGACATCGTGGCATGCTCGGACCTGGACCCGGGCAAGGCGCAGGCGCAGGCGGAGAAGTTCGGCGTGCCGCGCGTGTGCTCGACGGACGAGCTGCTGGCCGATCCGGAGATCGACATCGTCGTGAACCTAACCACGCCGGACGTGCACGCGGAGATCGCCCTGGCGGCCATCGAGGCGGGCAAGCACGTGCACACGGAGAAGCCGCTGGCGGTGACCCGCGCCGACGGCAGACGCGTGATCGAGGCCGCCGATAGGGTCGGCCTGCGCGTGGGGTGCGCGCCGGATACCTTCCTGGGCGCCGGCGGCCAGACCTGCCGGAAGCTGATCGACGACGGCGCTATCGGCCGGCCGGTGGCGGCGACGGCGTTCTTCACCTGCCGGGGGCACGAGAGCTGGCACCCGAATCCCGAGTTCTACTACAAGCGCGGCGGTGGCCCGATGTTCGACATGGGCCCCTACTACCTGACTACCCTGGTGAACCTAATGGGCCCGGTGCGGCGCGTGACCGCATCCGCGCGCGCCACTTTCGCGCACCGCACCATCACCAGCCAACCGTTCGCCGGCAAGGTCATCGACGTGGAGGTGCCCACGCACGTAGCGGGCGTCCTGGACTTCGAGAGCGGGGCCGTTGCCACCATCCTCACCAGCTTCGACGTGCACGCGGCCAATCTGCCGCGGATCGAGGTCTACGGCACCGAGGGCTCGCTGAGCGTTCCCGACCCCAACACCTTCGGCGGTCCGGTTCGCATCTGGCGCTCGAAGGAGAAAGGCTGGGAGGACGTGCCGCTGACGCACGGATACGCGGAGAACAGCCGCGGGATCGGCCCGGCGGACATGGCGTGCGCGCTGAGTTCCGGCCGGCCGCACAGGGCCGCCGGCGAACTGGCGTTCCACGTGCTGGACATAATGCAGGCATTCCACGAGGCGTCCGACAGCGACGCACACGTGGAGTTGGAAAGCACCTGCACGCGTCCGGCGCCGCTGCCGGTCGATATCAAGGAGGGCGAGCTGGACGAGTGATGCGCCGTCAGGCGACCTCGACCAGGTGCTCGCCGCCCAGTTCGCTCTGCGCTTCCACCAGCTCGCGGTAGGGCGTGCAGCGCTCCATCAGCGTCGAGTGCGGACCGAAGTCCAGCACGCGGCCGTCCTTCAGCATCAGGATCTTGTCGGCGTTGCGCAGCGTGCTCAACCGGTGCGCGATGATGAACGTGGTGCGGTTCTTGATCAACTTGTCCAGCGCGTCCTGGATCAGCTTCTCGTTCTTGGTGTCCACCGCGGACGTCGCCTCGTCCAGGATCAAGAGCTGGGGATCCTTCAGCACGGCGCGGGCGATGCAGATGCGCTGCCTCTCGCCGCCGCTGAACCGGCTTCCCTGCTCGCGCGCGTCGGTATCGTACGCCTCCGGGAACTGCATGATGAACTCGTGGGCGTTGGCGATTCGGGCCGCACGGATGACGTCCGCCGGCTCGGCGTCGGGCTGTCCGTAACGGATGTTCTCGCGGATGGTCTCGCGGAACAGCACCGGGTTCTGACCCACTATGGCCAGCATCCGGCGGTGCGAGTTCAGGTCCACCTCGCTCAGATCGTGCCCGTCGACCAGGATGCGGCCGCGCGAGGGATCGTAGAACCGCGCCAGCAGCTTGATCAGCGTCGTCTTGCCGCTGCCGCTGGGACCCACTATGCCGACGGTCTCGCCGGCCTTCACCTCGAACGACACGTCCTTCAGCACCGTCGCGCCGGAGTCGTAGTTGAAGCTCACCTTGTCGAAACACACCGAGTCCTGTATGCCGTTCAGCTCCGGGCCGCCGTCGTTGGTGCCGACGGTGATCTCCGTGTCCAGCACGTCGAAGACACGCTCGGCCGACGTGGAGGCGTTCTCGAACTGCTCTGTCAGCGTCGCGAACCGCCACACTGGCGCATACATCAGGCCGATCCAGCCGATGAACATGACGAGCTGGCCCAGGCTGAACCCCGTGCCCTCGATGGCCCCACGGCCGCCGAACCAGTAGACCAGCACGGTGCCGAGCTGGGTGAGCATCATGAACGCCGCCGTGAACTGGGCGGAGAACGTGGTCGCGCGGATCATCTCGTTGCGGAACCCGCCGCTGTGCTCGTTGAACTCACTGATGGCGCGCTGCTCCTGGGCGAACGCCTTCACCGTCTCGATGCCCGGTATGGTGTCCGCCAGGTGGCCGCTCATGGCCGCGCGAATGCGGAACGCCTTGCGGAAGACCTTGTGCACGTTGTTCCGGTACCACTTGACCAGGAAGTAGAACAGCGGCAGCGGGAACCAGAGCATCAGCGTCAGCGGCACGGAGTTGCTCAGCATCCAGCAAAGCACTATGGCCAGCATGACCACGTCCACCAGGAACTGCTGCACCTGCCCAACGGCGAACTGCTGAAGCTGGGCGGTGTCGCTGGTCACGCGCGACATCAGGCGGCCGGTGCTCTGGCGGTCGTGGAACTCCATGGACAGGTTCTGAAGGTGCGAGTACACCGACTGGCGAAGATCGTAGATGATGTTCTGAGCGAGCCGCGTGATGACCAGGCGCCGGACGGCGGCCACCATGGCCCGGCCCAGCAGCAGCGCGGCCAGCACGATGACCAGCGTGCCCAGAAGCTGCATGTTGCCGCTGCCGATGGCGCCGTCGATCAGGGTGCGGCTCAGGCGCGGCACCGCCGCCGAGATGGTAGCGATGAACAGCGTCAGCGTAATGCTCGCGATGGCCGTCTTCTTGTAGGGCACCACGTACGAGAGCATGCGGAACATGACGGCCCGCCTGCTCAGGCAGGCGCGGCAGATGTCGCGGTCGCGCGGCAGGAGTTGTCCGCACTTCGGACAGCGCCGGGCCTTGTCGGACGCCTCGGCGGTGGACTCCTCCACGTCGCGGTGGTCTACCTTTTCCTCGTGCTCGTCGGGGCATTCCCACGAAAGACGCAGCATCAGGTACTGCTCGAACTCCTCCTGGAACTCGCCGGCGGCGTCGGCCTGCGAGGAGGAGAAGCGAACCATGTCGATGTTCTCGTTCCAGGTGGTGACCACCACAAAGCCGCTGCCCATCAACAGCTTTGTCTTGACCAGTGCCACGTCGCACAGCGGCACCTCGCGCAACGGCTCTTCCCGCTCGGGCGCTATCACCAGCACCCGGCGATCCGTGACCACCAGGGCCTGGGGGCTGTAGTCGCCGTCGATGGTCATGTCGCTCTCGAAGCAGAGCGCGACCGTCTCGCCTTCGGCGAAAAGCCTGTCAAGCTGCGGTTCAACCCACTCCGGGGTATTGTCCAGCTTCCAGACGATGACTCTTTTCTTACTCATTACTCATTCTCCGTTGCCGGCGTCCGCGCAGGGAGACCGGCGTTCGGAATGCTCAGCCGTGGTTTTCCATGAGCCGACGGCTGCCTTCATCAAAGACCCTGTCCCGGGCCAGACGGAACCGATTCCCGTCCACGTCCACAATGATCGTGTCGCCGCCCCTGAACCGGCGGAAGTTGTGCCGGTCGCGGACCATGAACTGCCGTTCTCCGCGGTCGGTCTCAACCGTCCAGACGGCGGCGTTGTTCGCTTCGCTGATGTCCATGACGCGTAGCACTTCGGGGATGTGGTAACGCTTGGCCAGCGCTTCGCTCAGCAACTCCCGGGATTCGCGATCCAACTCATCCAAGTCCCGGACGATGCCTATCTCTTCCGTGTCGCTTACCAGCGTGACGTAGTGCGTGGGATCGGAATAGGGGAAGGCCAGCTTCGCGACGACCTTCTGCCAGGCGTCGCGGCCCTCGATTTGCACAGTGAGATTGTTCGATTCGTCCCGCAAGACGCGTACCGTTTCAGGCGGGAGGAAGCCTTCTTCTTTCGTATCGTGCATAGCTCCAGCGTGCCCCGTAGGCCGGTGCGTGGTTCCTGCGACGTCGGCCCGTCCGCCGTCGTAATGCGGGCGTAGCGCTGCGCGCAGAGGAGGAATCGGAGTCGCCGCCCTGACCGTTCGCGCGATACTGTCCCCGCTCGAAACGTACTGTGTGCCGGTTCACGCGGTCCGAGCCGCAGCCCGGCAGAGGGGACGGATCAGGCGGGTCGGAAGCGATCCGACCTGAGCATTCGGCCTATGCTGCAAGCCTCCGCTCAACGAAGGACAGGGTGCGGCTCAGCCTCCACTCTCCGGTCCGGATAGGCCGGCTGAACCAATTGGTGGGTACTCGAAAGACACACGTGGCCCGGTGCCCTGCGCTGCGCCCCCAACCCGTCGCGCACCGCCGGTTCAAACATGGCTCTCTGTAGCTGACAGTCTCCATGACCGGTCCCACTTCAACACTTGCTCACTCGCCGGTTGCCGGCGAGCTCCAGCCGCCAACCCTTCTTACGCTAGCTGACGCGTGTTGACGTAACCTTTCGAACGTCTCAATCCTCGAAAACTGATAAACCAATAGCCACGGACGACTTGCCGTCCATGGCTACGATTCCAGTATATGGACTTACGCCGGCGGGGTCAACCCCATTCTTTCCCCATAAATACTTTATTAGGGCATTTCGTAGAGCGTTGAGGCGTCCGAAAGCCCTGAATAACAGGGCCTTTCGCCGATTATCAACTCGCTCGGAAGCGATTCCATTTTCCCGAAAAAACCTATGGATCGCCCCGCACCAAAGGCGCAGATTCCGGGGACGTATGCCGCAGGCGAGAGTCGGGCAAAAGGCGGCGTCAACTGGAATTGCCGGGCGGAAATGATATAATGCAAGACTCTGGGGCCAGCGTAGCTCAACGGCAGAGCACGGCTTTCGTAAAGCCGGGGTTGAGGGTTCAAGTCCCTCCGCTGGCTCCACGTTCATTCGCAGGCCCGCACCCGGGCGCTCAGCAGGCGCTCCCACAGCCCGCCGCCGGCGATCGACCAGAACTCCCGCTCACGGCGCTCGTGTGTCAGTTCGTCCCACCTGGACAGGAGCTTGTCGCCGCCCGGAAGCCCCGCCGTCAGTGCTTCCACGTCCGCCTCCGCCGCCGGCACCCGGACCTCGGGCAGCCCTTCTTCGGGACTCGTTTGCAGGCCCGCCGCAACCAGCAGGGCCGTCCGTCCGTCCGGACCGGCTGCCTGCCAGAGCTTCTCCATAGAGCCTCCCGATTCGCCGATCACAAAGCCGCGCTTCTCCTCGGTGCTCAGGGCCTCCCATGGCTGCGCCCGGTCGCCGGCGTCCCACGCGTCCCGCCATGTTTCCAGCAACATCTCCTGCGGCTCCACACCCCGGAGCCGGCTCCAGGCTCGGATCAATTCCAGGGGTGGTCCCAGCACGCGGCTGCGCGCGTGATGCTGCTTCGCCATCAAGGCCAGCGCCAGACGGTAGGCCGCGCAGACGCGCCTCCGCCCGATGTCGGCTCGCTCGGCCGTCTCCGCGTAGCGATACCACGAACGCGGCAGCGACGGATGCAGCTCGGCCGCCCGACGATAGGCATCCGCCGCCTCGTTCAGCCGGCCGAGTCCGGCGTAAGCGCGTCCCTGCACCAACCAGTTCTCCGCGTTGAGCGGATTGAGCTGCTGCGCGCGCTTGATCGCGCCCAGGGCCACGGAGCGGGCCGTCGGCGCCTTGCCGGACTCCGCGAGGGCCAGCAGCTCCTCGGCAAGATGCCGCCAGCCGGCGTCGTCGTAGGGCACCAGCTCGCAAATGCGCTGGTAGTGCTCCAGCGCCGCGGAGGCATCGCGGGAACTGAGCCCGTCCGGGGCCTGCAGGTACAGGCGGTCCACGGCCTGCCGATGCACCAGGCGGCTCGCGGCGGGCAGCACGGCCAGGTGCGTCCAGCCGAACAGGACGGCGAATCCACCCAGCGTCAGGCCAACTCCGAGCAGGCGCGGGATGCGCCACCGGTGCGGCACGGGCCGGTTGGTCCGCCCTACCAGAACCCCGGCGAGCACCGCGGCACTCCCGCCCAGCGCCGGCACGACGAGCGTGAACTCCACCGCACCGTGCGCCAGAAAGGCCCCAAGCCCGGCAAGGACGCCGGCGGTCAGCCATGCGTCGGGCCTGCAGCCGTGAACGACCCGGAACGCGATGAGCCACACCATTCCCACAATCGCATAGGGCAGGAACGGTGCCCCTCGCAGCCAGTCCGGTCCGCCCGCCGGCACCGGCAGGAAGCTGCCCAGCATGAAGTAGTCGAAAGCCAGCGCCAACGCCGCCAGCAATGGCCCGCCCACTGCCATGACAAGGTCGCGACGGGAGTCGCCGACGGACTGCCGGCTGCCATGCCGCCTCTCGCGCCACAGGGCCCGCACGGCCGGCGCCAGCACCGCCACCCAGACCAGCGCAAACGCCGCGAGGCCCAGAAGGCCGGTCTCCGCCGCCGCCTGCACGTACATGCTGTGCGCCGTCCGCGTCTCCTCGTATCCCGGGGCCTTCAGCATGGCGTACCACTCCGTCCAGTTGCCCGGGCCGATGCCCAGCGCGGGACGCCCGGCGACCATGTCGGCCGCGGTCCGCCAGTACTGGAGGCGCACCGTTAGAGATGCCGTGCCGCGGTCCAGAAAACGGTTCGACGTCGACACAAACGCAACGGCCAGGACCCCGCAGATCGCCCCGACCGCCAGCACGGTCTTCCGCGAGAGCCTCGCTTTGACGACCGCGAAGACGCCGAACAGGCCCACACCGAATGCGAAGGCCAGCATCCCTCCCCGGCTGCCCGTCAAGAGCAGCACGGCGACCATGCCTGCGGCGAGGATCGCGCAGAAGGCTCCCCGGACATATTCGCGCACGCCGAAGGCCGCCAGTGCGAGGGCGCCCATCGGAAACAGGGCCATGATCATCAGACTTGCGAGTTGGTTGGGCGTGACGAAGCTGCCGTAAGCCCGTCCGGCGAGTATACGTTTGCCCAGATCGTTGGACAACGCCCGGCCGGTGCCCGCGAGCAGGCCGAACGCGTCCGGGTTCTGCCGATTCAGAGATGCGAGCGCCGGCATCTCGAACGCGTGATGCCAGGCCGCATAGGCCGCCAGGGCCGCCGCCGTCGCCAGCAGGCAGCTCAGGTAGAAGCGCATCACGCCTGCCTCGCGCCCCGCCTGGAGCACCAGGAAAGCGGTCAGGGCGTAGGTGAGCAGCACCAGCGTCCACTCCATGCCGGCGAACCAGTTCGCCGCACGGGCGGCCGACACCATGCTGAGGGCGCAGAAGAGGGCGAGCGCCGTGCCCGCCGATCCGAACCGAAAAAGCAATTGGCCGCGCGCACAACCGCCCGACAGCCGGAACACCGCGGCGGCCAGTATGAGCAGCGCAAACGCTGTTGTCGACGCGAGAGCATAGGGGCGGCCGCACACCATCGGCCGGTACAAAATCGCCACCCCCAGTAGCAGCACGGAAGCCGTCTGCATCCAGGCTGCGCTCTTCGCGCCTGGGCTTAGGGCCGGGCGGGTCTGTGGTTGCGGCGCGTCCATATGGTACCTGTTCGGGGGGCGGGTAAGGGCCGGGCCTGGCAAGTGGCCCATCGGGCAAAGAACAGAACCATTATAGCGGCGAACGGGCGCGGCCGCGAACATTCGAAATGGTAAGGGCCTTGGGGTATAATGGCGCGCCCGCCAGGGACGCCGTCCGCTGCAGCCATTCTCCGCGGAGCAAACACATGAGCGACACCCATGACCCGTTGATGCTGTTCACCGGCCGAACCAGCTATTATCTGGCCCGGAAGATACGCGACAGCCTCCGAAGCCACCCCGGTCTTTCCGATCTCTCGCTGTGCGAACCGCGCGTCATCAGCTTCGCCAACGAGAACATGAAGGTGAAAATCAACGAGAGCGTGCGCGGGGCGGACGTGTTCCTGGTGCAGACGGCGGCCAGCTCCGACCACGCCCGGCGCGGCGTCAACCCGGACCGGGTCTCGCCGGAAGAAGTCGAACGGCTCAACCTGAGCGAGAGCCTGGTGGAACTGCTCATCACCATTGACGCCCTGCGCGGGGCATCGGCCGGCCGGATCACCGTGGTCGCGCCGTACTTCCCTTATGTGCGCAGCGACAAGAAGGACGAGCCGCGCGTTTCCATCACCGCGAGGCTGATGGGGCAGCTGATCCGCGAGGCGGGCGCCGACCGCATCCTGACCGTCAACCTGCACGCCATGCAGATCATGGGTTTCATGAACATGCCCTGCGACCAATTGGACGCCAATCCGCTGATCGCGGAGTACTTCAGCCGCAACTACGAGACGGAGGGCCTGGGCGTGCTAGCCACCGACGCCGGCGGCGTCAAGATCGGCACCGTCTACGCCGAGCTTCTGAACGTGCCCCTGGCCGTCTGCGACAAGCGGCGCTGGGCCGACAACCAGGACCCCGAGATTCGGGCCGTCATCGGCATCGAGGGAATACGCAACCGCGAGGTGGCCATCTTCGACGACGAGATCCTCACCGGCGGCACCATGACGCGCGCCATCGCGGCGTTGCGGACCAAGTTCGGCCTGCCGGTCTCCTACGTCTCGTGCGTGCACCCTGTGCTGAGCGGCGGAGCCGTCGAGCGTGTGCTGAGCACGGGCGTCAAGAAGATCGTCACCACCGACACCCTACCCCCGCCGCCCGAGAGCGAGAGCGTCGAGGTCGTGAGCGTAGCCGGGCTGCTGGCGGCCGCCATCTATAACATTCACACCAACCTGTCCGTCACGCAGATCTTCCGCGAGCAGGACTCCCTGCTCGAGGGTGGCAGATCCGAGAAGGCGAGCGCGACCAGCCGACCATGAATACGCCCAAGATGCCGCCGACCACGAAGCGGGCCATCGCCGAGAACCTGGCTAAGCTGCTGCCCAACCTGAGCGCCTACGAGGTCGAGGCGCTGATCGAGACGCCCCCCGCCGCCGAGATGGGCGAGTTCGCCTTCCCGTGCTTCACGCTGGCCAAGGATTTTCGCAAAGCGCCGAACGTCATCGCACAGGATCTCCAGGGCCGTCTGGAGCTGCCCGACATGGTACGTGAGGCCCGCGCCGCCGGACCGTACCTGAACTTTCGCCTGGACCGCGACGCGGTGACGGCGGACGTGCTGGCCCGCATCCGTCGCGAGGGCGAGGACTACGGCAGGAGCGACGTCGGCGGGGGCGAGAACGTCGTCATCGACTACGCCAGCCCAAACATCGCAAAGCACCTTGGTATCCATCACCTGCCCTCGGCCGTCATCGGCCGTGCCCTCTACCGCGTCTTCAATTGGGTCGGCTACAACAGCGTCGGCATCAACTACCTGGGCGACTGGGGCACCTCGTTCGGCAAGCTTATCGCGGCGGTTGAACGATACGGCGTGAAAGACCTGGAACACCTGTCCGTCGCCGACATGCAGGACCTCTACGTGCGGTTCAGCCGCGAGGCGGAGGAGGACGACGAGCTCACGCAGACGGCGCGGGATGCATTCCGAAGGTTGGAGGACGGCGAAGAGGAGGCGCTGCGGGCGTGGCGCGCCTTCCGCGACGTGAGCTTCGAGGAGTTCATGCGCATCTACGGTGTGCTGGACGTGACCTTCGACGTCCTGACCGGCGAAAGCGACTACATAGAGGGCATCCAGTCCACGTTGGACAGGCTTGAGGCGGACGGCGTGGCTGTAGAAAGCGAAGGCGCCCTGATAGTGCCCCTGGATGAGGAAGGTATGCCGCCGTGCATGGTACGGAAGAGCGACGGCACCAGCATCTACGCCGTGCGCGACATCGCCGCCGCGCTCGACCGCTGGGAGCAGTACCGGTTCGCCCGCGCACTTTACGTTACCGGTAACGAGCAGAGCCTCCATTTCAACCAGCTTCGCGCCGTGCTGGCCAAGATGGGCTGCGAATGGGCGGACCGCATCGTCCACGTCAACTTCGGCCTCATCAAGTTCCAGGACCCCGAGACCGGCAAGGTGCGCCTGGGCAGCACACGCCGAGGCGACATCCTTCTGCTGGACGACGTGCTGGCCGAGGCCGTGCAGCGGGCGCGCGCCAAGATAGAGGAGAACGCGGACCGCTTCGAGGACGGCGCGGACCTGGACGAACTCGCCGCGCAGGTGGGCATCGGGGCCGTGATCTTCCGCGAGCTGTCCGTGCGCCGCACGCGGGATGTTGTGTTCGACTGGGACCGGATGCTGGACTTCGAGGGAGATACCGGCCCGTACGTTCAATACGCACACGCGCGCCTGTGCAGCATACTGCGCAAGGCCGGCCAGGAGGTCTCCGCCGACTTCGACCCCTCCAGGCTTGCGCTGCCGGAGGAGTGGACCATCGTCCGCCACCTGCAAGCGTTCGGCGACGTTGCCCAGCGAGCGGCGCGCGATTACGAACCGAGCCTGATATCCGGCTACCTGCTTGAACTCTGCGCCGACTTCAGCGCATACTACAGCGCCGGCATGCGGGACCCCGAGCTGCGCGTGCTCTGCGAAGACGGTCCGACACGGGCGGCGCGACTGCTGCTGGTGGACGGCCTGCGTCATGTGATCCGCAGCGGACTGCAGCTTCTGGGCCTCGCCGCGCCGGAGATGATGTGACTCACCGCAGCCAGCGAACCAAAGAGGAGCCCCCATGCCAGCCGCGCTGACGCCGGATGCGGAGAAGACCGAGGCGAGGCAGGTCAAGGCCGTGTTCTTCGACGTGGAGGGCACGCTTTGGGACTCCGCCGGCTGCACGCATCATGCCCTGAACGTGGTGTTGCCCAACTTCGTCGGCCAGCTTCCCACCGACGATCTGGACGAGCTGACCCGTTGTTTCAACGCCGTGCTTTTCGACCAGTTCGGCCGCGAACACCTGCGCGAGACACGGCCCATCTCGGGACGCCGGCGTTTCCAGGCCCTCCTGGACGCCTACCAGGTCCGCGACCGCGGCCTCGCCCAGAAGATGAGTTCCCGGTTCGACAGGGCCCGCCGGCTCGTGATGCGGCAGTTCGTGCGCAGGGATGCGTTCCAGTTACTCGGTGAGCTGGCGGAGCGCGGCATCGTGCGGGGCGCGATCGTCAACGGCATTCCCGCCGCCGAGCGCCACCTCGTCCAGAGCCTGGGGCTGGACTCCCATCTCGACCATCTGGTGCTGGCGCAGGTGGAGGGATTCCAGAAGCCCGACGTTCGCATCTTCCGACGCGCGCTGGAGATCGCCGGCTGCGCCCCCCAGGAAGCGCTGTACGTCGGCGACAGCCCGCTGACCGACGTGCTGGGCGCCTCGCGAGCCGGGATGCCCACCGTCTGGTTCAACGAAGGCCGGCGCGTGCTCCCGCGCGGCTTCCCGCCACCCGATTTCACGATCAGCCGCCTGCGCGAGTTGCTCTCCATCGTGGATATGTGACCACCCTCCGCCGCGCCCGTCAACGTTTGCCCAATGGTCCGGCACGCGCCATAATGGCCCCGTTCCCGGAAGCATGGACAGACCCGGGAAGCGTCTCGAAGGGCATGGGAGCCGCAATGAAGACACGTTTCCGTCTGGTCGGCCTGCTGTTGAGTGTCGCCTGTCTCCTTCCCGCCGTCTCCGCCTCCGAGGAAACCGCGCCGGTGTCCGCATACGGCAGGAGCTGGCTGTTTGTCGACCACAGCATCAACGCCCGGCTGCCCGTGCAGGGCGAGCAGTGGGAGGTGCCGGTCGAGTACTACCTGGACCCCGAGGACGACAACGGCGACACCGCGCTGAGTCTCTGGTGCGGCGGCCCGCGCGATCCGCTCGGCAAGTACGGCCCCAAGGGGCGCCACAGCAACTACGAGGGCATGTCCGGCTCGGCAACCATCCAACCCGGTCGCGGCCGGCATGTGTTCACGTTCACGCTGCCGGCGGGTATGCCGTTCTTGCGGAAGTACAACGGCGTGGTGATGGTCTGCAGCTTCCGTGACCGCACCGGCAAGCGCGAGTGGGACTGGTCGTTCTACGCCCGCTCCGCCTACCGCAGCACGCTCGCCACGTTTGAGCTTGACTCCGCAAAGCCAGGCAACCTCTTTACTTACGATCAGCCGGTAAGCATAACCCTTCGCGTGACGAAGGACGTCGACGTGGGCGAAGAGAAGATGCTGGCCTATGCCGTGCACGACACCCGGGGCGAGCGCATCGCCAGAGGCACGGTGACGTTCACCGTGCAGGGAGCCGGCCAGGAGCTGCCCATCAAACTGGACCTGGACCGCCGGGGGACGTTCGTCCTGCAGGCCCAGGTGGGCGGGTGGGGGCAGAGGGACACCACCTTCGCCCGCATCCCCGACCTGCCCGCGATCACGGGCGGAGCGCGCACCAGGTTCGGCATGACCTCCCACGGCTTGACGGCGCCCGAACTGCTCCGGGAGCAGTTCCAGATAGCGCGCAGGCTGGGCCTGACAACCTGCCGGGCCTTTGCACGGTGGTACAACATGCAGCCCGGTCCCGATTTGTTCGCCCTGGACGCCTGGTCCCAGGCGCTCGACATCGGACGCGAGCAGGGGGTGGAAACGGTGTTGACCGTCTGGAGCCCGCCCGCCTGGGTCCTCCAGAGCAAGATGCGCAACTTCCTCTGGGGCTACGAATCGGTCGACGTGGACCTGGATGCGTGGCGCGGCTTCGTGGACACGGCGACCCGGCGGTTCAAGGGGCGGTTCTACGGGTGGGAATGGCTCAACGAGATCCTGCCCCGGGGCGGTGTCGACTACGCAAGCGATTACCTCGACCTGGTCCGCATCGGCACACAGACTGCGAAGGCGATCGACCCCGACGCCCGCAGCATCCTGGCGGGCGGCCTCTACCCGCGCAGCTTCCGACTCCAGATGCTCAAGGCGGGGATAGGCGACTACATCGACGTGCTGCCCGTGCACTACCAGAACGGCGACGGCATAGCCGAGGCGCTGCAGGACCTGCGCGACGCCGGCCATCCGGACGTGGCGGTATGGGACGACGAGACCAGCCGCCCCGTGTCCTTCGTCTACACCGATTCGCCGCTGAAAGACCTTCAGGACACCGAGCAGGCGCGCTGGGCGCTGCTGCAGTACGTCGACGAGATCGCGGCCGGGGCGGACAACATCATCTATTTCGGCGGACAGGGAAGCGTGGGCGGCGGGTTCGACTATCTGCATGAGGACCTCACGCCGCGCCCCGTCGCCGCGACGCTGGCCGTCCTCGGCGCGAAGCTGTTCGGTGCCGAGCCGGTCGGCTCCTTCATGCTCGGCGATCGCGGGCTGTTCCACCTGTTCGAACGGGACGGACGGGCGGCGCTGGTCGCGTCAAGCTACCGCGAGGACGGAGAGGACGTCGAGCTCGCCGTGGGATCGCACAGCGTGCGGATCACGGACTACCAGGGCAACGAGTCGCGTATGGAGAGCGCCGGCGGTGTCGCCCGGCTGCGGCTGGACCCGCTGCGGTACTTCATCGAGGATGTGGACGCCGACGTCGTGAAGGCTTACTGCGTGCCGTCCGTGGAGACGGCGCCTGTGGCGGCCGGCACATCGGTGAACGTCGCGCGCGCCCAGAGGCAGATGCCCCGCGTCTCGCTGGTCAAGGGGGTAGGCGGCAGCCTGAACGTTCGCATCCGCAACCTCTATGACCGCCGGCTGGAGGGCGAATGTCGCCTGGAGACGCCCGATTCACTGCCCGCGCCCGCGGCGGCCCCCTTTTCGCTGGCACCCGGCGAGGAAGTCGTGCGTCCTGTCGTTTTCTCCCTGCAGGACACGGTTAAGGAAGGTGACTATCGCGTTGACGTCGTCTTCGACTTCGACTGGGACAAGCTGCCCCGGGTGGAGAAACCGGTGATCGTCTCGGTGGTGAGCGAGGACATGGTGGGCAACCTACTGAAGAACGGCGGCCTCGAGACCGCCAACGCGCAGCGAACCGGTCCGCAAGGCTGGGGCGTCAACGGAACGACCAGCGTCTGGGCACCTTCCGGCGGCCTGCACGCGGGATTGGGCGAGCGCGTGCTGCGTTTCCAGGACAGCGAGGACTACGCCACCTCTTCCCAATCGCTGCCGGTGCAGGGCGGGCAGACCTACCTCTACACCGCGTGGGCGCGCAACGAGAACATGTCGGCCGGTTCCAACATGACCGCCACGCTCGAGGGCGGCCAGCGCATGCAATGGTACACCAACCAGGTGATCAACTGCGGCACGCTCAACCCGTTCTGGCAGCTCTACGTGTGCCGCCGCGCGCTACCGCCCGACGCGCGCACCCTTTCGGTCACGCCGCTGGGCATCGGTTCCGGTTGGGCCGAGTTCGACAACTTCCGGATCACACTGTACGAGGGCACCGACTTCACCGCCGAGGCCCATCGGGCGCCCAACCCGGTGCAAGTCGACGGCTCCCTGGAGGAATGGAACAAGAAGTGCCCGATCCCGTTGATCGGCGTGAACCAGGTGCGGCGCGTGTCGCCGGATTACGTCTGGAACCCGGAGAACCTGAGCGGCGTCGGCTATCTCATGTGGGACGACGCCAATCTCTACGTCGGCGTGGACGTCCGCGACGACGTGCACAGCCCGGCCGGACGGGACGAGGAGGTCGTCGCCGGGGACAGCGTGGAACTGGCCTTCGATCCCGTTCGGGGCGGCCCGGATGCAGCGGGCAGGGCGTTCTCCTATTACGTCTCCTCGGCTCTGCCGGGCGGCGGAAGCGGAACGCACACGCTCTACCGGCCGGCCGACCGATCGGGCGGCCTGCGGACCGGGCAGCTTTTCCGGGACTCCAGCATCTACGAGCTCGCCGTCAGGCCGGGCGAAGGGCGTTGCGTCTATGAACTGCGCATCCCGTTCTCCGAGCTCGGCGGCATCCAGCCCGTGTTCGGCGGCAGGTTCTCGTTCTCCGTTCAGATCAACGACAACGACGGCTCCGGCCGGAACGCGTTCATGAACTGGGGCGGAGGCATCTCGCCGGCCTGGCAGCCGGAGAGCTTCGGCCTGGTCACCTTCGTGGAAGACTGATTCGGAAGGCAGCTATGGACGCAAACCCATTCCATGTCGCGGATCGTCGGCCCGTGGTGCCGAAGCGACCGGGCCGCTACGCGTCGTTCCCCGTCATGACCCGGACCGCACCCGGGGAGATCCTTCTGGTCTACCGCGACGCCGAGGCCCGGCCCGGCGAGCACTGCCACGGCGCGAACGGCGACATGCTGACCATGCGCTGGAGGGACGGCCGCTGGTCCGAGCCGGAGTTGATCTACGAGCACACCGAGGACGCCGAGGAGATGGAGTGCGACCTGACGCGCCTCGCGGACGGCTCGATCCTGCTCCACAGCCGGCAATGGGGCGGCTCCGGCAACGTATCGGCCTACACCGCGATCAGCACCGACGGTGGGCGCACGTTATCGCCGCGCAAACCGGTCCTCGTCCCCGAGTTCGCCGATCCACCGTCGCTCTACGGCAAGGCGGTGGAGCTGCAATCGGGCGACCTGCTCCTGGGCGCGTACGGGCGGCGGCCGGGCGACGAGGGAACGTCCTCCGCCGGCCTGATCTCGCGGGACGGGGGGCAGTCGTGGGGGTTCTTTGCTTGGGTGGCCACCTGGGGCACGGTTCCGGGCTGCCGGTTCAGCGAGGTCTTCATGCTCCGCGTGCCGGACGGTTCCCTCTACGCCCTTCTCCGGACGAACGGCGATTTCTATGCCACGCGGTCAGGTGACGACGGGCGAACGTGGACCGCACCGGAGCGCGCGTTCAACGGCATGGCCTGCGCCGGGCTGCTGCTGTCCACCGGCGAGGCGGTTTTCACCTACCGCGGCGCGCGGCGAGAGACTACGGTCGGTGGCCGCCCGGCGACGGTCCTGAAGCGCGAAGGCCGGCTCTACTGCTGTCGCGTCTCGGCGGACGGCGGACGGGCATGGAGCGAGGAACTGGAAGTGGACGGCGGCACGGCCTACCAGGTCGGGTCCTACGGCATGGGCGACCTGCTCGAGATGCCCGACGGCAGCCTGAAAGTCGTCTACTACACCTCCGACGCAGACCAGACCCCGTGGATCGAGGAATGCACGCTGGTGAGGCAATAACCCATCAGCTACCGCCCTTCGCGTAGTGGTCGGGATCCTCGGCCAGCTTCTGCCGGGCCTCTTCGAACATCGGCTCGAACATATCGCTGTTCCAGGCGCGATCGGTGTAGGGCGAGTTGCGCATCTTCTCGACGGTGTCGCGCAGCCGGTCATCGATGTAGCTGCCGTAGATGTGCAGCGAATCGACCACGTCCACGTATCGGCCGCACGTCACCGGTTCGCCCAGCCGCTCGGACAGGCGCTCCGCCATGATTCGCTGCAGGTCGGTGATGGCGAAAACGTTCATGAACCACGCCAGCACCAGGTCGCGCGAGCGCCAGTGCGTGTTGAGGTTCAGCACGTAGCCGTCGCCGCTGTCCGGCAGCAGGCGGGCCCAGACGCGCTGCAGGCAGGGCGGGTCGTCCGTTGCGGGATCGCACTGCGGGATCCACGTGATCGCCTGCGCGCGCCGCGAGTGCGGGGCGGCGGCCAGCTTGTCGACCATGTAGGCGATCTGGTCCATCGCCGCGAGCTGCGGTCCCTCGGCCGGGTTCTCCAGGTCCTCGACCGGACGGTAGGCGAACAGGCGCTGGTGGTAGGTATACGTCCACTTGCCCTCGGCCGGGTTGATCCAGTGGTCGTGGATGCCGTCGACAACCTCCTGGCGGTAGACCTCCAGTTCGATCGGCCCGCCGGGGAAGTTCTTGTGGAGCCGGGGCTCGCCGAGGGGGTCGCGCACCTCCACCATAACGGTCGCGTCCAGGCTGGGCGGATCGTCGGGCTTATCGTATTCGGTGCGCACCTCGACGCCGTTGTCCCAAACGGCCAGCACCGCCTTCTCCCATGCCTCGGGAAGGTTCCCGCCCGAGACGGACAGCACCGGAATCGTTCCGTTGTTTCGGTCGCTCATGGCCCGCATCCCCGCCAGTGGAAGGTGTGCCCCGGCGGCGCTCCCGTTGCCGCCGCCGGGCGAACTGCGGCGAGTTTATCAGCGGCGCGGCGCGGGCGCAAACAGAACAGGCGGGGCCGCGTCCGCTGTTTGCCTCTCCGGCGGCCTTCTGGTATCGTGGAGGCTTCCTCTTGCCGTTTTCCCAAATCGCAGTCCGCTCCCGCATGCCGCCGACCTCGGTCCGCCGGCAAGGAGGCCCACTCCATGCTACGCTCGTTCTTCAACGCGGAATCCATCGCCGTCATCGGCGCCAGCCGCACGCCCGGCAAAGTCGGCTACGACGTCGTCAGCAACCTGCTGGAGGGCGGCTTCGAAGGCCCGATCTATCCCGTCAACCCGAAGGCCGATGAGATCCTGGGGCTCCGCTGCTACAGCGACGTGGCCGAGATCGACGGCTCGGTCGACCTGGCCGTCATCGTCATACCCGCGCCCTACGTTCCGTCCGTCATCGACGCATGCGCGGGGAAGGGCGTCGGCGCGGTCATCGTCATCAGCGCCGGATTCAAGGAATCCGGCAAGGAAGGCGCCGAACTCGAGAAGCAGCTCGCCGACCAGTGCCGCCGCTACGGAATCCGCTGCATCGGGCCCAACTGCTTGGGCCTGATGAGCCTGCCGAACAACATGAACGCCTCTTTCAGCGGAGCCCGGCCCAAGGTCGGCCGCATCTCCTTTTTCAGCCAGTCCGGCGCGCTCGGCACGGCCATCCTCGACGTCTGCGTCGGCGAGGACATCGGCATCTGCCGCTTCATCAGCTTCGGCAACAAGGCGGACATCGACGAGACCGACCTGATCGAGGCGCTGGGCGACGACCCCGAGACCGACGTGATACTCGGCTACCTGGAGAGCATCAAGAACGGCCCCAAGTTCATCGAAGTCGCCTCGCGCGTGACGCGCAAGAAGCCGGTGGTGGTGTTCAAATCCGGCCGGACCAGCGCCGGTGCGCGGGCGGCGTCCAGCCACACCGGCAGCCTCGCCGGGGCGGACTCCGCCTACGAGGCCGCGTTCAGGCAGTGCGGCGTCATCCGGGCCGAGACCGTTGTGGAGTTCTTCGACTTCGCCCGCGCCTTCGCCACCCGCCGGATGCCACGCGGCCGCGGCATCGCCATCGTGACCAACGCCGGCGGGCCGGGCATCATCGCCACCGATGCCATCGAGAACTCGCAGCTGGCGATGGCCGATCTGAGCACCGACACCGAGAACGCTCTGGCCGCCTGCCTGCCGCCCCAGGCCAATATCCACAACCCCATCGACGTGCTGGGCGACGCCCACGCCGACCGCTACGAGCAGGCGCTCGACATCGCCGTCAAGGACGAGGGCGTAGCGGCCGTCCTCACCATCCTTACGCCCCAGACCTCCACCGAGCCGGAGGAGACGGCGCAGAAGATCGCCGACGCGGCCTCGCGGACCGACAAGCCGATCCTGGCCAGCTTCATGGGCTCGGCATCCGTGGACAAGGGCTGGGAGGTACTGGACCGCCGCGGCGTGGCGAACTTCGAGCAGCCGGAGCGGGCCGTAAGGGCCATGGAAGCGATGCTCAAGCTCTCGGAATGGCAGCACGCCGATGCGGCGGGCGCACCCCGATTCGATTTCGACCGCGACGCCATCCGCGGCGCGATCGACCAGGCCAAACGGCACGGACATTCCACCCTGAGCGAGCGCGAAGCCCGCGTCATCGCCGACGCCTGCAACATCCCCCTGCCGCGCAGCCTGTTCGCCGCAACCGAGGACGACGCCGTCGCCGCCGCCGCCGAGATCGGCGGCCCGGTGGTGATGAAGATCTCCTCGGACGACATCCTCCACAAGTCCGACGCCGGGGGCGTGAAGGTGGACGTAGACGGCGAGGGTGCGGTCCGCCGCGCGTTCGCCGAAATCATGGAGTCGGCGCGCGCCTACAAGGCCGACGCACTTCTGGACGGCGTGCTGGTGCAGCAGATGGCGCCGGAGGGCCGGGAGGTGATCGTGGGCGTGAACCGCGACGCCCAGTTCGGGCCCGTGGTCATGTTCGGCCTGGGCGGCATTTACGTCGAGGTGCTGAAAGACGTGGTCTTTCGCGTGGCGCCGCTGACGCAGAACGACGCGGAGTGGATGATCGGCGGCATCCGGTCGGCCGCCCTACTGGGCGCCTTCCGCGGACAGCCGGCGGCGGACACCGCCGCGCTGGCGGACGTTCTCCTGCGCGTCTCGCAACTGGCCGTCGAGTTTCCTGAGCTGGCCGAGTGCGACCTGAACCCCGTCCGCGTCTACCCGAAAGGCGAAGGCGTCATGGCGCTGGACGTCCGCTTCGGGCTCGAGTAGGCGCATCGGAACAGTCTTGACAGCTCGCCGCCGTGTCTCTACAATCCCCCCGTCCGTCACTGGAGCGGGGGAGGCGCAAGTACTTTTGGAAGTGCGGCGCGGAGCTAATTGCCCGGAAATAGCCTCAGGAAGGAGTCGTGATGGATAAGCCTCCGTCTCACCTGCTTTGGTCGATTCTGGTTACGCTGTTCTGCTGTCAGCCGCTGGGGATTGTCGCGATTGTGTTCTCGGCGATGTCGATGAGCTACGCCTCCAACGACGACATGGAGGCCGCACGGAATGCATCCGACAAGGCAAGGTTGATCTGCTGGATCGCCTTCGGCATTGGGTTCGCCGCCATTGCCGGCTATCTCATTTTCGTTGTGGGGTTAGGCGTCTTAGGAAGCAGGTAATCCGGGCTGGAAAAGGAGAACGCGGTGTACTGCCGGGAATGCGGCGCACCCAACGATGACCGTGCCGCACGGTGTTCGCAATGCGGCTCCGCGCTGCAGATGCCCTCGCCGGGTCCGCCTCCCCACGTGCCCAACTATCTGGTGTGGGCGATTCTGACCACCATCTTCTGCTGCCAGCCGTTCGGCATTGTCGCCATCGTCTTCTCCGCCATCAGCATGGGACGCCGCTCCAGCGGAGATTTCGACGGCGCATGGGAGGCCGCGCAGACCGCCCGGACCTGGTGCCTCGTGGCCTTTTTTCTTGGCCTGGTGCCGATGCTCATCTGGCTGCTGATCGTGCTGTTCAGCATCGTCGCTCCGATCGTGGCCGAGGGGCTGCACTGATGGGGGTGCCGGCCCCCCACGGGACGGGCCGCGGCCGGGTGGTCGTCGCCCTCTTCGCCTGTGCTTGCCTGGTGGCGGCGATGGCGCTGTACATGCTCGATCCGGCGGAATCCGTCCTGTTCGCCCGATGCCCGTTCCTCTGGACCACCGGCCTCTACTGTCCCGGGTGCGGCACACTGCGCGCCATCCATCATCTGCTGCACGGCCGTCTGCTCACGGCGCTCTCATACAACCCGCTCAGCGTGGTCCTTGCCCCGTTCGTGGCCTACGGCGTTACCGCGTGGGCAGTGGGGAAGTGGTCTGGCAGGCGTCTGCCGGCCCCCCAGCTCCCCGCGTGGGTCGGCTGGGCGCTGCTGGGCGTGGTCCTGGCGTTCGCCGTGCTGCGGAACATCCCCGATCATCCGTTCCGAATCCTGGCACCGGGCATCACAGCAGGCGGCGGGCCACGGTGTCCGCGAACAGCAGCCCCCTCTCCGTGGGGCGCACTGCCTGCCCGATCAGCTCCAGCAGGCCCTCGTCCGCAAGCCGAGCCAGTTCATCGCCGCGAAGAGCAATGAAGTCAAAGCCCGTCCGGGCACGGAACTCCTCCGCCCGCCATCCGCGCACGGTTCGCAGGCCCACCCCCAGGACCTCCGCCGCGCGCTGCTCGGGCGGCAGCCGATCCTCGACGGGTTCGGCGCCCTGCAGCCAGGCGTCCAGGTCCTCCACGTTCGTGCTCCGCACGGCGCCGTCGAACGACGCCGCGGCCGGCCCGCACCCCAGGTAGGTCGCGCCGTGCCAGATCGCCTGGTTATGTCGACATTCGAAGCCCGGGCGGGCCAGGTTCGAGACTTCGTACCGCAATAGCCCCGCCGGCCGGGCCGCCTCCGCGGCCGCCTTCCACATCGCCAAAGCCACCTCCTCGTGCGTGTCGACGCGGGGCGTCCTATCCGCGAGGCGCGTTCCTTCGTGGTAAGTCAACTCGTACGTCGACAGGTGGCAGACGTCCAGCTCGCAGGCCCGGCGCACGTCGTCCCGCCACTGCTCGACGGTCTGCCCCGGAATGGCGAAGATAAGATCGAAGCCGATGCTGGATATGCCGCGCTCACGCAGCGCTTCCAGCGTTCCGTTGAGGCGGTCCAGGCCTCCCCTTCGGCCGATGGCCGCGCGCAGCTCGGGCCGGAAGCTCTGCACGCCCAGGCTCACGCGGTTCACGCCCCCGTCGACAAGGACCGCCACCTTCTCCTCCGTCAGGGACTCGGGATTGCACTCGACGGTGAACTCCGCGTCGGCCTGCAGTCGCATCGTCCGGCCGATCGCGGCGAGCAAGCCCCCCAGTTCGTCGGCCGGCAGCGAGGACGGCGTTCCGCCGCCGACGAAGACGCTCTTCAGCGACTCGCATCGTTCGGCACCCTCTGCCAGCTCGCGGTCCAATCGCTCCAGGTAGGCGCGCCGCAGCCCCGCGTCCGCCCCCGCGACGGAGTAGAAGGCGCAGTAGTCGCAGCGCGACGCGCAGAAGGGCACGTGCACGTATAGCGACTCGAGCGGGCGCTTCATGCTCTCCATCCGCCGCCTATCGGTCGACGCCTATTCCGCCTTGATCGCCCGCGCGAACTCGGCCCCGGCCTTGCGGGCGTCCGCCAGCTCCTGCGCGCCGGGGCACCACTGGACGGCGACCGACTCAACCGGCATTTCCCAGCCGATGCCCTGGCAGGCTTCTTCCAGGTTCGAAACCGACTGTCGGCCCCATCCGTAGGAACCGAACGCGAGCGCGAGCCGGTTGCGCGGGTGCAGGCCCGACATGTAGGTCATGGCGCCCGCGACCGACGGCAGCATCCGCGCGTTCAGGGTGGGGCTGCCCACCACCAGGCCACGCGCCTCCAGCACGTGCGTCATGATGTCCGAGATATGGGTGGCCTGCAGGTTGCCCATAAACGCCGGCACGCCCTCGGCCTCCAGTCCCTCGCGGATGGCGTAAGCGAGCTGCTCGGTGGAGCCCCACATCGTGTCGTAGACGATCACGGCCTTCGGGGAGGTCTCGTTCGCCGACCAACGCGTGTAGGCGTCCAGGATGTCGGGTATGTGGTTGCGCCACATCAGGCCGTGGCCGGTCGCCAGCATGTCCACCTCGGCGTCGGACAGCGCGTCCAGCAGCTTCGCCACCTGCGAGCCGTACGGCATCACAATGTTTGCGTAGTACTTCGCCGCCTCCTCCATGGCGATGTCCACGCCCAGCTCTTCTGCGAAGCGCTCGTCGGAGGCGATGTGCTGCCCGAAACCGTCGTTCGAGAACAGGATGCGGTCCTTCGGGCTGTAGGTGACCATCGAGTCGGGCCAGTGGACCATCGGCGCGGCCACGAAGCGCAACCTGCGCTCGCCGATCTCGAGGTCGTCGCCCGTGTCCACCACATAGAGATCCCAGTCGGCATCGTAATGCGCCTTCAGCCCGCGCTTGCCGTTCTTGGAGGTCACCACCGTGGCATCTGGCACCAGTTCCATGATCTTCGGCAGGCTGCCGGAGTGATCCATCTCCACGTGGTTCGACACCACCACCTCGATCTTCGACGGGTCGACCACGTCGCTGATGCGGCCCATCATCTCGTCGAACATGTAATGCTTGACGGTGTCGATGAGAGTTACCTTATCATCGACGATGAGATACGCGTTGTAGGTCGTCCCGCGCTGGGTCTTATAGCCGTGGAAGTCGCGCAGTTTCCAATCGATGCCGCCCACCCAGTAGACATCCGGCTTGATCTCAGAGGCCTTCATGGTGTCTCTCCGCAGAAAGTTCCAGGGGTCGCAGAATCGATGCTAACACACCCGCAGCGGGGCCACAACGGACGCGGTCGGGCTTCAGCCGCCGCCCAGGTGCTCGGCGAGGAATGCGTGGTCCAACTGGAGCGCGCTGGTCGGGTATACGGCCACCCGCGCGCCATCGGGATGCAGTTGCTCCAGCCGCTGCCGGAGTTCGCCCCACTTGGCGAACAGTTCCGCGGACGGAGGGTAGTAGAGGTGCACCGTGGACGCCGGGATGCTCGGCGCCAGGAACAGCAGGTTGCGCCCCCCGAGGATGTCACGGAACGAACCGTGCCGGTCGCGGCGCCGGAACTGCCGACGCCCGTATTCGATAAGCCCGTGCGCGCCGAGCCCCTCGCTGCAGGCGGTGACCACCACGATGCTGCCGCCCGGCCGTACCAGGTCCCGCGCGCGGTTGCCCCGGTCGGCCCAGACGTTCAGCGCCGCCATCGCCTGGATGAACTCGGTGTCCTTCGGGAACGCGTTGAAGACCGCCACGTCCGCTCCGTAGGCACATTCGGTCGCGTACACGGCGCGCGCCTGTCGCACGGCCGAGGCGTGCGCCGCGAGGCCGCCGCAGTGCAGACCGCAGATGTCGCCCTGGGCGTTGAAGACGGCATTCGCGGTGAAATCCAGCCCCACCACGCGTGCGCACTCGTCCATCATGGCCCGCATCCGGTTGCCTTCCGTGACGCCCACCCGCGCCGGCGGCCCTTCGACGGTGTGCGCGTGCGTGGCGGCTATGGTTTCCAGCCCGCAGACGGCCGGCATCACCATCTTCGAGCCTCCGCTGAAGCCGCTCATGAAGTGCGGCACGACGCCGGTGACGGCGATCTTCAGGTCGGCCTCCAGCAGGAAACGGTTGACGAGGATATCGTCGATGCCGTCCACGCTGCCGACGCGCTCAAGGTCCTGGTGGCAGTCGTGGCGCATGACCGTATAGCGGTCGCAGACGGCAGGGCCCAGCTTCTTCAACAGGTCCTGACGCGTAAGGGACCGGTGCGTGCCGCAGGCGACGATGAAGAAGATGTCCTCCTCGCGCAGCCCGGCGGCGTGGAGCAAAGGCAACATGGGCGCGACGATGCGGCCGGCCGGCGTGGGCCGGGTCAGGTCGTCCACCAGGACGCAGCACCGTCTCCTGCCCCCGGCGAGTTCATCCAGAGCGGTACCCGACACGGGTCGGCGCACGCGCTCTGCGATCTCGTCGTCCGTGAGGGCGGGAGCACCCGGCATGGCGCACACGGCCACTTCCCAGGCATCCGGCAGGTCCAGATCGAGCATCTCGCGGCCGTGCCACATGCCCCAGGGAATGCGGACCTTCATCGTTGGTTCCCTTCGTCGCTCAGCCACAATTCCCGCAGGCGGTCGGCCACGTCGGCACGGTACAGCAGGAACGGGTTCTCCGCCAGGCGCGGCATCATCACGGCCTCCATCCGGGCAGCGTCAAGGACGCGCACCGCGGCCGCACCGATCCGCCCCTTCAGCAGCGCACCCTCCTCAGTAAGGACGCCCTCCGTGCCAGGATAGTCGCGTGGACCTCCGAAATGCCTGCGCGAGGGCACGGGGCGACGCGCGCCCTCGTAGTCCACCGTGTGCAGCCGCTGGAAATCCCGAAAGAGGTACGGCACGTTGGCCATCTCCTCCAGGGCATGGTAACTGGTGTTCACCAGAAGGGTTACGCCCAGGAACACGATCTTGCCGCTTCGGTCCATGAGGCGCTGGTAGGGTGACTTGCGCCCGCACGGTGTGATCTGTGTCTCGTGCCCGTCGAGCATCTCTCGCGCCAGAGGCCCGAATGCGGCGCAGGAATGCGTGGGGTGCAGGCTGCGGAGAACGCCCGGCCGGCTCCGGAACACCTCGGTCACGCGCCCGACCACCGACGGGGAGCGACGGACGTCGAAGACGGGGTTCTCCGCGTTCACCGTGGACCAGGTATGCGTCGGGAGCACGAGGGTGCCCCTCGGAGAGACGGCGTCCAGCAGCGCGTCGATCAGCGCGTCCGCACCGCCCGGGACGTGTCCGAGACTGCTCAGGCTGGTGTGCGCCAGGATCACGTCTCCCGCTCCGATCCCCATCGCGCGGAGGCCCCGCGCGATCTCTGCCCGTTCGATGGTTGCCTCGCTTGCCATGCCACAGTTTCTAACGCCCGCCGGCGGCGAATGCAACGGCCGCCGCGTTGCGCCTGACTCGGCCTTGCGATAAGCTGAAAGATGCATGGCATGACCTCCCACCCACCGGACGATCCCTTGGCGAAATCCGATTCCAACAGTGAAACGCGCGCCGTTATGCTCTTTTCCGGCGGCCTCGACAGCATCCTCGCCTCCGAACTGCTGCTGCGCAGCGGGGTGGAGGTGGTGCTTCTCAAGCACACCAGCGTCTTCAGCCCCCTCAAGAGCTCGGACGGGTACACTCCGGACTGCCCTATCATCATCCGCGACATCTCGGAGGCGATGGTGGAGATGGTGCGCGACCCCTCTTACGGCCGCGGCAAGAACGCGAACCCGTGCCTGGACTGCAAACGGATGATGTACGGACTGGCATGGCAGGAGGCAGAGCGTCAGGGGGCGCGGTTCATCGCCACCGGAGAGGTACTCGGTCA
The DNA here is from genome assembly GCA_964655775.1 of uncultured candidatus Brocadiaceae bacterium. Classification (GTDB taxonomy): domain Bacteria; phylum Planctomycetota; class Brocadiia; order SM23-32; family SM23-32; genus CAZZNQ01. The sequence continues at coordinate 25,807 of CAZZNQ010000014.1, forward strand.
GCGCCCCATGTCGCAGCGCCTTGACGCCTTCCGCCTGATGGAGAAGGACCTTCCGGTCGCAGGACGCGTGGTGCGGCCTCTCTCCGGCAAGCTGCTGCCTCCGACGGAGCCGGAGAAGGAGGGCCTGATCCGCCGCGAGGATATGCTGGACATCAGCGGCCGTTCGCGGAAGCGCCAGATGGCGCTCGCCGAGGAATGGGGGATCACGGACTACCCGACGCCGGCCGGTGGCTGCAAGCTGACGGATCCCCAGTACGGAGAACGGGTTATGAGACTTCTGGACGCTGGCCTTCTCTCCGTGGAGAACGCACGGGCGGCACGGCACGGGCGGATGCTGGACCTGGAAGGCGGCCGCTTCGTGCTGGTCGGCCGCAACCATGATGACAATCAGGCCCTGCTGCGCGATGCGCCGGACGAGGCGACCGTGCTGGACCTGAACGAACGCCCGGGCCCGCTCGCTTGCATCCTGGGCACGCCGACTGCCGACGGCCTTGAGGAGGCACAACGCAGAGTGATAGAGTACAGCCGGTTCAGCAATCTGGATACCGGCGATGTTCTGACGATGCGGGCGGACGAGATGCGAGCCAGCGCAAAGCCCGCAGATAGCGCCGAGGGCGGATGAATATGTCGCGGTTCGATCACCCGGAGTTCAAGGAACTCGAGAACATCCTCTCGCTCAGCCCGCCCGAGGTGAGGGAGCGCTACGCCGACCGGCTGGAGTCGCTGCTGCTCGAGATGGACCCGGACCGCGTCTATCCCTACGAATTCCTTTACTTCCGCATCACGGCGTTCCGCCCGGAAGGCGACCACCGCGAGACGTACCCCGGCAGCGAAGCGATGCCCGACCTCCTGCGCCTGCTGGAGGCCCTCGCCGAGATTGATCCGCAGGACGTGGACGACGTGCCGGACCGGGTCTACAGCCTGCCCGAGGTGGAGGAACTGCTGAATGTCTCAGTACGCACCATTCACCGCTGGCGCCGCCGAGAACTCGTATCCCGCAAGTACATATTCCCCGACGGTCGAAAGCGAACGGGCATCCGCGAGACCGCCCTCGAGCGCTACATCGAGCGGAACAGGGAATCGGTGGAATGGTCGCGCAACTTCTCCAAGCTCACGCCTGACGAGGAGGAAGAGCTGCTCCAGCGCGTGCGCGAGCTGGTCGCCGAAAAGGACCTGAGTCTGACCGCCGCCACGAACGAAGCGGCCGAGGAAGCGGACCGCTCGCCCGAGACCGTCCGCCTTCTCACCAAGAGGTACGGCCGCGAGAACCCCGACGATGAGGTCTTCGGGCAGTCAACGCCCCAGCTTGGCCCCGAGGCGCGCCGGCGCATCTACGCCCAGCACCGACAGGGCGTACCGGTCGAGGAGCTTCAGGATAGGCACGACAAGTCACGCTCGACCATCTACCGCATCATCAACCGCGAACGGGCCAACGAGTCCATGCGTCGCGACATACGCTACCTGTACGACGAATCCTTCGCCGGCGAGGACGCGGACGAGGAGATTCTGGGCTCCGCTCTGCGCAGGGCCGTGGACGCGGCGATGGAGACTCTGGGCAAGCAGCCCGCCGACGAAGTCGGTCCACTGGAGCCGGAAGATGAAGAGACCTTGTTCCGCGCCTACAACTACGCCAAGTTCCGCATCGCAGAGACGCAGAAACTGATAGATCCCAAGCGCTACGTACCCTCGTGGCTCATTCGTCACATCGAGTCGCTGGAGGACAAGACTCGCCAGATCCGAGAGTGCATTCTCTACGCACACCTGCCCATGGTGCTTCAGGCGGCCAGGCAGCACGGCGGCGGCGAGGTGAGCGAGCAGAAGCTTGCCGAGGCCGGTAAGGAATGCCTGCGTGAGCAGGTGGAAGCGTTCGACTTCCGCGGCCGGCTTCGATTCGCGCGTCGCCTACGGCTGGAGCTAATGAAGACATTCGCCCGCCTGCAACCCGCTGGAACCGAACAGTCCGGCCGCAGCTGACGCCGACGTTTCTTGCAGTAACGGGCCCGTGCACCTATGATACCGGCACCTTCACCAGGGCAATCCGTCCTCACGGGAAGAAAGGCGAGCGCATGCAGATCGCAGCGTTCAGGCCGCTACGCTACAACCCCGAGCACATATCCTACATCTCGCGCGTGGTGGCGCCGCCGTACGACGTCATCGAGCCCGAGGAAGCCGACGAGCTGCGCGAGCGAGACCCCCATAACATCATACGCCTGATCCTCGGCAAGGAGCCGCCGGACGGCAGACCGGCCGACGCATACCAACAGGCAGCGGAGACCCTCGCAGCATGGCGACGCGAAGAGGTGCTCATCCGCGAGCCACAGCCGTGCATCTACGTCTGCGAACAGCAGTTCGAGCTGCGCAACGAGAATGTGGTGCGCCGGGGCTTCCTATCGGCGCTCTCTCTGGAAGAAGCGCAGACGGGTCGTTCCCTGCCGCATGAGAACACACTGGCCGCGCCTCGCGCCGATCGAGAGGCGCTGGTCGAAACGTGCGGCGCGTTGCTGAGCCCCGTCTTCGGTATCTGCGACGATCCCAATGCGGTTGTGGACAAGCTCCTGGCCAGTATGGTGGACGGCATCCCGCTCTTTGAGTTCCAGACACCGGAAGGCATCGTTGAGAAACTCTGGGTGGTCACGGATACCGATGCGATCCGGGAACTGCAGGAAGCGGTGCGGGAGCGGGATATGGTTATCGCAGACGGCCATCACAGGTACCAGACCGCCTGTCAATACCGTGGTCGCCATCGCGATCCTTCTGTCCCGCCCGGGCAAGCGCCCGAGGACTACGTGCCGGCGTACTGCGTATCCGTGGAGAACAGCGGCTTGGTCACGCTGCCCACACACCGGCTTGTCCGCGCGAACGGCCGCCTGAACAAGGACCAACTGCTGCAAGTGCTTTCCGAGCGGTTCGATATCCACGAGATGCAGATCGATACTCCCGAACAGCTGCTCGAAGTCACCCAAGAGCACCTCGGAGAGGAGTCCCGCTTCGGCTGCTACCTGATGGGCCAACAGTTTCTGATACTGACGCCCGGACCGGACGCGAAGTTCGCCGACCTGATGCCCGATCATTCACTAACCTGGAGACGTCTTCCGGTCTCGCTGCTCCACTACGGAATCATCGAGCCCGTGTTCGGCGTGCCGGCCGACTCTTCGGCGGGCCATCCTCAGCTGGCTTATGCGCAGAAGGTGGAGCATATGTACTGGCAGGTTGAGTCCGCGGCCTTCGATGCCGGGTTTCCCCTGCCGCCCATCTCTCCCACCACCATCCAGGACGTCGCACGGGCCGGCGAGAGAATGCCCCCGAAGTCGACCTACTTCCATCCCAAGGTGCTCGCGGGCCTGGCCATCTATCCGTTCGAGAAGGAATCCGTGCCCGAACCGACTGAACTATAACCCCCCCCATTCGCATAGTTGGCTGCTGTGGTCACTTGCTCAATGGCCACCACTGCCGCCGACCTCCTCCGAAGCCCATCTGTCTTCACTGCGCTCGCCTTTCGCAAACCCTTATGAAAAAAGAGGTTATGGTCGCAGTAAAGCAGTCCCGGCAGGCCTCAAACTAGCCCACTCTCTCTTTGACGTTTGGGGGTCTTTTCGGGTATAATAAGAACTTGATGGGATCAAGCACACAACCGCATTGCTCGCCCTCCGTACAACAGTCGACAACCTGCTCACATCATGTCGAAAAGCTGTTCGTAAGGTGTCGCGAGACGGACGGAAACATGCTAACACTGGTCTACACTATCCTCGCCTTCACCGATTGCGAAGACGCGTGATGGGATGTCGATGATCGCAACAGGAGCTTCTATGGGTTTTCGACTGTTTATCGACATGGCGATCATTGACGGAAGTCAATCGTAGGTAAGGCATTAGGCGAAATGGCTCAGCGCTTTCGCCGCGATCTACGGGTATGTGTAGTGTTGTGATTACTAGTTATATAAGCTAGTTAGAACACACAAACAGAAGGTCAAGACGGCGTGGTCTCTGACGGGAGAGTTACATGAAACTGGTAGCCAGTCGGGAAGCCCTGCATCGGGGTCTGCAGCGTATCGGCGGAGTCGTCACCTCAGCGGTGCACCAGCCCCTCTGTCATAACGTGATGATCCGGGCGCAGCAGGACGAAACGCTGATCTCGGCGATGGACATGGAGATGTTCCTGACGCTCAAGGTCCCGAATGTGGAGGTCGCCGAAGAAGGTGTTGCGTTGCTTCCCTATTCGCGGTTGGCTCCCGTGGTGGCGGCAACTCCCGACGAGAAGGTGGAACTGACCGAAGACGATGGTGCGGCCGTGATCCAGACAGGCGACAGCCGGTTCCGCATTCTCGGTGAGGATCCAGAAGATTTCAGCGAAGCTCCCGCTCTGCCGGAGGAAGGCGTCGTCGATATCGACGCGGAGATACTGCGTTACATGGTGAGGCGCACGGCTTTCGCCGCGGCCCAGGAGAAGGGGCGTTACGCCTTGAACGGTGTGCTCTGCGCGATAGGCAAAGAAGGTACGATCGAGTTTGTCGCGGCGGACGGCACGCGCCTGGCGCACGTGAAGAAAAAGGTCGCCAATCCCGACGGCGTCGAGGCCAGTTTCATCGTGATGACCAAAGGGATGGAGCAGCTGGCACGGCTTGCGGAAAGCGGTTCAGACACCCTCCGCATGGCTGCTACGCCCTCGCAGCTTGTTGCCGAAAACGATGTCGGCAGGTTCGCCTGCCAGCTCATCGAGGGGCAGTTCCCCAACTACCAGGAGGTCATCCCCGCCGAGAGCAAGGTGAAGGTGCAGGTTGGGGCGAAGGAACTGCTCAGCGCCGTGCGGCGCGCGTCCTACGTGACCACCGACGAGGCGAGAGTGGTGGATATGCTTTTCGCCGCGGGCAAGGTGACCATCACGGCCGAATCGCCGGATGTCGGCCGCGCCGAGGTGTCCGTGCCGGCCGAGTACGACGGCGAGGACGCGCAGATATCCTTCAATCCGGACTACATTGAGGACATGTTGGACATCGTTGAGCGTGAGGCCGTGAAGATTCGTTTCGACGATCGGCGTTCCCCGTGTGTGCTCAAGAGCGGCCTGGACTACACCTACGTCGTCAGTCCTGTGATCCGCGAAGAAGGTCAGTACTGATATGCGGACTGGAGACCGGGACCGGGTTCGCCCTATCGGGGACCTGATCCGCAGCTTGCTGAAGCGGAAGCGCTTCTACGAGAAGAACAAGTACGGCGCCCTGATGGATGCATGGTCCGAGCTGGTCGGTGAGGCCATATCCGAACGGACCCGCATCACCGGCTATCGCTCCGGCGTTCTGCAGGTGGACGTATACTCGTCCGTTCTCCTGCAGGAACTCACCGGATTTCTGAAGCACAGCCTGCTGGAAGGTCTCCAGGCGACGGAGGCTGGACGGGATATAGCGGATATTCGGTTCCGTCTAGGCTCCGAGGAAGGTTGAGCTGTCCCCCTATCGGGAAAACATAGAGATGTGCGCAGTTGAGAAACCGTTGGACAAGTACGATGCCGAATCGATCCGTGTGCTCGGCGGGATGGAGCATGTTCGCCTCCGGCCCGCGATGTACATCGGCGATACATCCGACCGGGGCCTGCACCACCTGGTCGAGGAGGTGGTGAGCAACAGCATAGACGAGGTCCTCGCCGGACGCTGCGATACCATCGCGGTGCGGCTGCACACGGACGGCAGCGTATCGGTGACGGATAACGGTGGCGGGATCCCGGTCGGCATCCATCCCGAGGTAGGCAAACCGGCGGTCGAGGTCGTGATGACCATGCTCAACGCCGGGGCCAAGTTCGACCATAACAGCTACAAGGTCTCGGCTGGCCTGCACGGTGTCGGCGTCTCCTGCGTCAACGCTCTGAGCGAGTGGCTCGAGGTTGAGGTATGGGTGGACGGGCACGTCCACTACCAGCGCTACGAGCGAGGCGAGGCACGTACGCCGGTCGAGAACCGGGGCAAGACCGACCGCCGCGGCACCCGCGTGCGCTTCAAGCCCGACGAGAAGATATTCGAGGTCACGAGATTCCGCTGGGACATGATCGCGCGTCGATTGCGGGAACTGGCCTTCCTCAACGGCGGAACGCGCATCATCATCAGCGACGAATCCGAAGGGCGCGAGGAGGAGTTCCTCTATAGGGGCGGTATACGCGAGTTCGTCGAGTACCTCAACGAGGGAAAGGAACCGATCCACAGGGACGTCATCTACGTCGAAGGCGAATCGAGCGGCGTGGAGTGCGAGATAGCGATCCAGTACAACGGCGGCTATCTGGAGAACATCTACTCTTTCGCGAACAACATAAACACGGCCGAGGGTGGCACCCATCTGACCGGCCTGCGCAGCGCGTTGACCCGAACGCTGAACGCCTACGGACGCCAAGAGAACCTGCTTAAGGACTCGGCTCCCGTCGGTCAGGACTATCGCGAGGGACTCACAGCCGTTATCAGCGTCAAGCTGCCGGACCCGCAGTTCGAGGGGCAGACCAAGATGAAGCTCGGCAACCGCGACGTAGGCGGCTTGGTCGAGCAGATCATGAATGAGAAGCTTGGCGCCTACTGCGAGGAGAACCCGGACAGCGCAAAGTCGATCGTTAACAAGGCGCTGGACGCCGCCCGCGCCCGTGTCGCCGCCAAGAAGGCACGCGAACTGACGCGGCGCAAGGGTGCCCTGACCAGCACCGCGCTGCCGGGCAAGCTGCGCGACTGCTCCAGCCGCGAGGTGGACAGCACGGAGCTGTTCATCGTCGAGGGCCAGAGTGCCGGCGGCACGGCCAGCATGGGCCGCGATCGCCGCTTTCAGGCGATCCTCCCGTTGCGAGGAGTGATCCTCAACGTTGAGAAGGCGCGCGTGGACAAGATGCTCAGCAACGCCGAGATCCGTTCGCTGATCACCGCGCTCGGCACCGGTATCGGGCAGGAGGAGTTCGACGCGTCCAAGCTGCGCTACGGCAAAGTGGTGATCATGACCGACGCGGACATCGACGGTGCCCACATTCGCACGTTGCTCCTCACTTTCTTCTTCAGGCAGATGCCGGAGCTCGTCGAGGAAGGCCATATCTACATTGCCAAGCCGCCGCTCTACAAAGTAACCCGCAAGGGGAAGAAATACTACATCGACGACGACCTGGCGCTGCAGAAGGCGCTTCTGCGACTCGGTTCTTCGGATGTGAGCCTCGAGTTCCAGTTCAATGGCGGCGATAGGGAACCGGAGGCCGGCAGTCTTGACTCCGAACAGTTCGAGGAACTGATTCAGGAACTCGCCGAGTTGGAAACTTTCATGGGCCGCGTCGAGATGCAGGGGATCGCGTTCCGCCGCTATCTTGAACTGCGAAAAGGGCACGAGGAGACGCTCTGCCCGCTCTACCGCGTGGTCCACATCGACGGCGAAGGCGAGCGCCGAGAGCACATCTTCCACACCGAAGAAGAGTACGACGCCTTCGTCCAAACGCTCCATGAGAACCTGCAGAAGAAGGGCGAGGACCTGCGGCTGATAGAGTCGGACGACTACGGGCTACCGGACGACATGCGGAACACCGTGCGGCCGTATCGCTTCGACGACGCGCGGCGCATCGGCGAGATCGTTCGGAAGATCGAGGCCACTGGGATCCCCGTGCGGCACCTCTACGAGCAGGACGAGGCGGACCCGTCCGCCCGGTTCGTGATGCAGTCGAACGGGAAGTCGACCGAGGCAAACTCGCTGCTCGGTCTTATCCCGGCCGTGCGAGAGGTCGGCCGTGAAGGCATCGACATCCAGCGATACAAGGGTCTGGGTGAGATGGACGCTGGTGAGCTGGCGGAAACGACGCTGGCACCCGAAACACGGAAAACCTTGCAGGTCACCATCGGCGACGCGGTGAAGGCGGACAACTACTTCAGCATCCTGGCCGGCAAGGACGTTAAGCGACGGCGAGAGTTTATCGAGCGGCACGCGTTGGACGTGTCGAACCTCGATGTCTGATCTCGTCACAGGCGATTGCGCGCCCGGCCATAGCGCTATGAACGCAGAAGGAAACCACGCGACGTGCCGGGAGTGTGGGGCCGCCCTCGATCCGACCGAGGATCCGAGCTGCCCCGTCTGCGGCGCGGCATACGTGCCGCCGGCGCCCGATACGGCGGAGCGGGAGGACACCGCATACGCGCCGTTGCCGTCCGAGGAACGCGACGGCTGGTCACCGGCAGACGAGGACCCGGATGGACCGCGGCTGGTATGCTGTGTTCGCGAGGCGAAGATCAACCCGCTGGCGGCCGGTCCGCTGGTCGAGGCCTACTGCGGTCTGCAGAAGCGCGAAGCGATGATGCAGGCCGCGCAGGGCATGGGCATCCTGGCCGAGGGCATCGCAGCGGACACCGCGGAGAACATGATCGAGGCGCTTGCCGAGGAGGGTGTGGAGGCGTTCGCCTTCCCGGCCTCGATGTTGCCCGAGGTGGTCCGCCAGGTGGACATCGGCCGGATCTACGACGCGAGCGACGACGCATTGCACGTTCAGGTTGACCGGGAAGGAACGGTCAAGAGTATCTCCTGGTCCCGGATCGCGGCCGGCTACTGCACGCAGGAGAAGTTCGGCGGTAAGGTCGTGAAGGAGCGTATCGACAGCGGCCCGACACTCTACTATGCGCGCGGCGGGGTGGGCCGCATCACGACCGGGCCCCGGTATCGGCGCCGCCGCGAAGAGGCGGGGCTGATGGTGACGCTCGTTCTGCGGGACGCGGAGGGCCGGGCGTACACGATGCCGTTCAATGAGCGGAAGGTGCGCTACGCCTATCTGGGCGATCGCGCCAAACCGACCAGCAGGCTGAACCTGGCGCTGCTGCTCGGCGATGTGATGCAGTGGGCCGGCCACGCGTTCTTCCCCGAGGGATTCAGGGCCGTAGCGCGTGGCGATTCGCAGCAGGTAACGAAGATCACGGGCCGGCTGGCGGCCGATAACTACCGGAAATGGGTCCTCTGCATGGCGGCCCAACGCGGCCTGTTTCGTCGCGCGTGAGGGGCCGACCGGAGCATACATAGAAGCCAACGAGAGCACAGGAAGAAATGGCAACGGAAACACCTGAGGTCCAGGAACTGCTGATAGAAGACGAGATGAAGGAGGCGTACCTGACGTTCGCCATGAGCGTGATCGTCAGCCGCGCCCTCCCCGACGTCCGCGACGGCCTTAAGCCCGTGCAGCGGCGCATCCTGGTGGCGATGGACGAGCTGAACCTCGGGCCGCGCTCCAAGACGCGAAAGTGCGGCAAGATCGTTGGGGACGTCCACGGCAACTACCATCCGCACGGGGATATGGCCATCTACGACGCCCTGGTGCGCCTGGCCCAGCCGTTCACCATGCGCTACCCCCTTGTGCAGAAGCAGGGCAACTTCGGCTCAATGGACGGCGACCCGCCCGCGGCCGCACGTTACACCGAAGCGCGCCTCAGTTCCGTCGGCATGGAGATGCTTCAGGACCTGAAGCTGGACACCGTGGACTTCGTCGACAACTACGACGGGACGAGGCTGGAGCCGTCCGTGCTGCCGGGCCGCTTCCCGAACATGCTCGCCAACGGTGCCACCGGCATCGCCGTCGGCATGGCGACCAGCATCCCGCCGCACAACATCACCGAGCTGTGCGACGCCTGCCTCGAACTGCTGGACAATCCGGAGATGTCGGTCGTCGACCTGATGAAGATCATCCCCGGCCCGGACTTCCCCACCGGCGGCATCATATGCGGCCGCCAGGGCGTGTACGAAGGGTATTCGACCGGGCGCGGCACCGGCATCCTGCGGGCGCGCACAAAATCCGAGGAGGGGCGCCGTGGCCGGCGCAGCATCATCGTTACCGAAACGCCTTACCGCATGGATCGCGACTCCATCGTCGCGAAGATCGCCGACGCGGTTCAGGCCGGCCGCGTCGAAGACGTGCAGGACATCCGCAACGAGAGCGACAAGTCCGGAACGCGCATTGCCATCGACCTGAAGCGCGAGGCGGACGAGGAAGTCGTCCTGAACCAGCTCTACAAGTACACGCCGCTGCAGACCTCGTTCAGCATCATCTTGATCGCCGTTGTGAACGGCCGGCCGGAGACGCTCAGCATAAAGCGCGCGCTGCAGCTCTACCTGGACCATCGAGGGGAGGTCATCCGCCGGCGCACCGCCTACCAGCTCGAGCGGGCGGAGGCGCGCGCCCACGTGGTCGAGGGGCTGCGCGTGGCCATCGTCAACATCGACGAGGTCATCCACATCATCCGCGACAGCAGCGAGGTGGCCGAGGCCCGCGCGCGTCTGATCGAGCGTTTCAGTTTGACCGATCGCCAGGTCGACGCCATCATCGGCATGCAGCTGCGCACGCTGGTCGGTCTGGAACGCATCAAGATCGATCAGGAATACGAGAAGCTCCAGGAGGATATCCGCGGATATCGCGCCATCCTGGCCGACCGGACGAAGGTGCTCGACATCGTTCGCGAAGACCTGTTGGAGATCAAGCGCCGCTACGGAGACGAGCGCCGCACGACCATCAGCGAGGAAGTGGAGATCCTCGAGCGCGAGGACCTGATCCCGGAGGAAGAGGTCGTCGTCACCGTCAGCTATCGCGGCTACGTGAAGCGGGCCGGCATCGACACCTTCCGCGCGCAGAACCGTGGCGGCAAGGGCGTCATCGGCGCCAACTTGCAGGAGGACGACTTCGTCAGCGACCTGTTCGCCTCTTCCACGCATGACTACATCATGTTCTTCACCAACCTGGGCCTGGTGCACTGGCTCAAGGTCTACATGATCCCCGAGATGCAGCGCACCGCGAAGGGCCGCGCGTTGGTGAACCTGCTGGACCTGCAGAAGGAGGAGAAGGTCACCGGCGTCATTCCCGTCAGCGAGTTCGACGAGGACTACTACCTGCTGATGGCCACCGCAAGCGGCAAGGTCAAGAAGACCAAGCTGGACGCCTTCGGCAAGCGCGGGTCCGGCGGCATCATCGCCCTGAACCTGGAGGAAGGCGACCAGCTTATCGGCGTGCGGCGCACCGACGGGTCCGACGAGGTGATGCTGGTCACCGCGCAGGGACACGCGATCCGCTTCCACGAGGAAGACGTCCGCCCCATGGGCCGCACCGCCGCCGGTGTTAAGGGAATCTCCCTGGCAAAGGGCGATGAGGTAGTCGCGATGGCCGTCATCCGCGACGGCACCACGCTTCTCACGCTGTGCGAGAACGGCTACGGGAAGCGCACCGACTTCGACGAATACCCCGTGCAGCACCGCGGCGGTAAGGGCGTGCTGGACATCAAGACCGGCAAGCGCAACGGGCCGGTCGTGGTCGCCCGGGAGGTCACCGACGAGGAAGAACTGATCGTCATCACCGAACAGGGCATGACGGTCCGCACGCCGGCCGAAGCCATCAGCCAGATCGGCCGGAACACCATGGGCGTCAAAGTCATCTCCACCGGCAAGCAAGACCGCGTCAGCGGCGTCGCCACCATAATCCCCGAGGATGAGGAGGAAGGCGAAGAGTCGGCCGGTGACCAGCCTGCGCCCGAGGAAAGCGTCGAGGACGAAGCCGTTGTCGAGGAGGAGACGGTCGGAGAGGCCGTGGAAGGCGAACCGGAGACCGACGACGAGAACGAGGGCCTGCCGGAGGAGTGACGTCACTCCGGCGGCCGGGCCTCCACAAACGGCCTGCCGGCCCAGACCGATAGAACGCGGCACAGCCAGGCGCCCTTCTCGTACTCCTGCCGGGCCAGGACGGACACCTTTTCGTCGCTCATTACGTTCAGGCCCCAGCTCGGGAACGAGTCGTCACCCTCTCCGCCGTCCTTGACCTGCGCGATCTCCCGTATGTCGCTGCGCTCCACGGACGAAGTCCGGTGCCATCCGAACAACACTTTATCGACGACCAGCCTGTCCGGTTCCAGGACGATCTCCGTGCTCCCGAACAACAGCCACGCAAGGAAATATGTCACGGCCAGCTCGCCAACCGCCCACCCACCGAGCCACACCAGGATGAACCAACCGAATTCCCTGCTGAGCGCCGTTATCGCCGCGATGCCGCCGGCCGTCCAACCCGCCAGCCAAACCGAGAGGAACAGCACCAGGCAGCCCATGCCGCGGCGGCGGTAGGTGATCCTCAGCGTGCGGCCGCCGATGTCCAGGCGGGCCCGAAACCCATTGGGCACCCGACCGACCAGGTCCGCCAGCGATTCCGTTTCCCCGTTCGTGCGTTTCGGCTCAGGTGCAGGCGGGCCACTTTCGTGTTCGACGCCTCCGAACTGGTATTCGCGTCCGTCGTTGTTCACTGCAGACCTCCCGCCTGACGCCGCCGGAATGTCTATCCCAGTATGGCCCGCGCGTCAAGCGCTCCGTCGCTCCTGGGTCAGGCGGGGGCGCGTGGAGTTGCGGTCCGGCGTGTCGACAGGTACGCTGGTGGCCGATCGACTACCTTGAGGGTTCGAATATGGATCTTGGCGGCAGACACATCCTCATCACCAGTGGTCCGACGCATTCTCCGATCGATGCCGTGCGCTACATAGGCAACCGGTCCAGCGGTCGGCTGGGGTGCGCGATGGCGACCGCCGCGCTGGACGCGGGGGCGCATGTCACAATGGTGGCCGGCCCCGGGAGCGTCGTGCTGGGGCCGCGCGACGGCCTGCACATCGCGCGGATCGCGACCGTGGAAGACCTGATCCGGACGCTGGAGGACATCCTGACGGCGGGCGAGGTGCCCGACGCGGTGCTGCATGCGATGGCCGTGCTGGATTACGTGCCCGCGGAGCCGTCCTCCGAGAAGACTCCCTCCGGCAAAGACGCCTGGACGGTGCGCCTGGTGCGCACGCCGAAGGTGATCCGCCTGATTCGCGACTGGGCGCCGGACGCGCTGCTGGTTCAGTTCAAGCTGGAAGTTGGATGCACGGACGGGGAACTGGCCAGCGCGGCGACCGACTCGATGCGGGGCAACCGGTCGGACATGGTCGTAGCAAACGATATCGCCCGCATCCGCGACGACGTCCATCCGGCGCTCATCATCGGCGCGGACGGCGACGTGCTGGCGCGCGCCGGCACGAAAGGGGAGATCGCCGAACGCCTCTGTGCAATCCTGGCGCAGCGACTCTCAAGCTGAGGTATCGCTCGGCACGCTGCCGACCAGCACCGGCCCGCGATGCGATTCGCAGCGGACGGGGACTACGCGACCCAGAAGCTCCGGGTCCGCGCGTGCGACCGTCCGGACGTAGCGGTCACTGTATCCGCTGAGGCGGCCGTTCCGCGTGCTCTGCTCGAAGAGGACGCGGACCTCTGCAGCCACGAAGCCGCGCGCCCATTCGCTCGCCATTCGGTCGCCCAGGTCGCGGAGTTCCGCGGCGCGCGCCTTGATCTCATCCGGCCCCAGGTCCTGGGGCATACCGGCGGCCGGCGTGCCGGCGCGGGGGCTGAAGGGGAAGACGTGAAGACGGGAAAACCGTGCCTCCTCGCAGACCCGAAGCGTGGCCGCGAAGGCAGCGTCGCTCTCGCCGGGGAAGCCGACGATGACGTCGGACGTTATCGCCGGGTTGTCCAAACGCTCGCGCGCCGTCTTGACAGCGTTCAGGAACTCGCGGGCCGTGTAGCGGCGGTTCATGCGGCGGAGGACGTCATCGTCGCCGCTCTGAAGCGGCAGGTGCAGGTGCGGGCAGACGACGGGATGGATCATGGCGTCCAGGAGGTCGGGGCAGACCTCGTTCGGGCGCAGCGAACTCAGCCGCAGCCGTTCGACGCCGTCCACGTCGGCGACGGCCCGCACGGCGTCGGCGAGCGTGCTGCCGCCGGACAGATCGCGACCGTAGAGGCCCAGATGGATGCCGGTGAGGACGATCTCGCGGTAGCCGGACGCAGCGAGTTCGGTTGCTTGCTCCTGAATCCGCGGCAGCGGGTTGCTGCGGGGCTTGCCGCGCACGTGGGGCAGGATGCAATACGAGCAGAACGAGTCGCAGCCGTCCTGGATCTTCAGGTAGGCGCGGGCCCGGCCCGGGTAGACGCCCGGCCCAAAGTCGGCGGTGAGGGCCCCCGCAGGGCGTCCGGCTATTGCGTGCAGCAGGGCGGTCCACTCGTTGCGGCCGAAGACGCCCTGAAGCCCCTCGACGGCCTCCAGATCGGCGGGATCGGCGGTCGCGTAGCAGCCGGTCGCGTAGACCTCGGCCCGGGGGAACTCGCGCACCATCCGCGCGGCCTGCTGTCGACTCTTGCGGTCGGCGACGGAGGTCACCGTGCAGGTGTTGACGATGCAGACGTCCGGGCTGTCGTCCGGACCGGCTCGCCGCATCCCCAGTTCCTCCAGGGCGTGGGCGAGGCGTGCCGAGTCGTAGAGGTTGGCCTTGCAGCCGAGGGTTTGGATGCGGTAGGTGCGCGCGGATCCCGGCGGCGGTTCTGCAGCGCGCTGGCACTCCGGCGGCACGGCGCTACACCCGCGCGACGCCGGTCTGGCGAGCCGCCTCGGCGACGGCGTCGGCCACGGCGCGGTGCACGCCACGATCCATGAAGTCCGGCACCAGGTGGCCCTCGGGCGCCTTCTCTGCAAGGGCGTTCGCCGCCGCGATCTTCATCTCCTCGTTGATGGTGCGCGCACGGGCGTCCAGTGCCCCCCGGAAGATGCCCGGGAAGCCGAGGGCGTTGTTGATGTTGCGGCCGTCCTCGGCCGCCGCCGCTCCGGCCTCGATGGCCTCGTCCGGCCAGATCTCGGGCACGGGGTTGGCCATTGCGAACACGAAGGGGTCCGGCGCCATGCTTGCGACCATCTCCTTGGTCACGCAGCCGGCGACGCTCACGCCGACGAACACGTCCTTGCCTTTCATCACGTCCGCCAGCGTGCCGGATTCGCGCTCCTTGTTGGTGGCGGCCGCGAGCTTCTCCTTGGCGGGGTTCATGTTGTCCGTCCGTCCGGTGTAAATCGCCCCCGCGCGGTCACATAGGATAACGTCCTTCACGCCGAAGTTGAGCAATATCTGCGACACCGCCGTGCCCGCCGCGCCGGCTCCGTTCATGACGACGCGGAGCTCGCCCGGTTCCCGGTCCGTCTGCTTCAGTGCGCTGATCAACGCCGCCAGCACGACGACGGCCGTGCCGTGCTGATCGTCATGGAACACGGGTATGTCCAGCCGCGACTTGAGTTCGTCCTCCACCTCGAAGCACGCCGGCGCGGCGATGTCCTCCAGGAGTATGGCCCCGAACGTGGGCGAGATGGCCTCGACCACGTCGATGATGCGCTTAGGGTCGTGCGTCTCCACCAGCAGCGGCACGGCAGCGATGTCCACCATCTCCATCAGGATGACGCTCTTGCCCTCCATGACCGGCATGGCTGCGCGCACGCCCACGTCGCCCAGGCCGAGCACGGCGGTGCCGTTCGTGACCACGGCCACCGTATCGCCGACGGACGTCAGGTCGTATGCCTTCTCTGGGTCGGCCTCTACCATCTTGCTGACGCGGGCGACGCCGGGAGTGTAGATCATCCGCAGCCGTTCGAGAGTGTCTATCTTCAGGCGGCTTACCATGCGGGTCTTGCCGCCCTGATGCAGCTTCAGTATCTCGTCCAGGTCGGGTTCGGGCTCGCGTTTACGGTCGGTTGCCATTTCCGGTATACGCTTTCCTGTAGTGAGACCGCACCGTGGGGTGCGAGGGAGGTAGGGGGGAGGCGGAAGGCCCCCATCTACCGACCTTTATACCCCACGCTCCGGCATGCCGCAAGCAAAGGCCGCGCCGCTCGTGGGTTTGCATTGGCTTCTGGTTCGTATTATGCTTTATGTGTCGTTCTGCTTTCCAGAATGCGGCGCAGATCCTGCGCAGCATGCGCTGACGCCGTTCCTGACGCGCCTCCACAGGGGCGCGCAGCGGCGCGGAGGGGGCCCGTCGAACACGCTCCGTGCTCCGCCCCAAACGCGGAACGGACCGAGGGACAGGAAAAACATGCTCAAGTTCAACGACCACACCCGCACGCTCCAGCGAGAGGAGCACCTGTTCGAGCTCGTGGAACCGGACGAGCCCGAGTACTACGACGACACGTTCCCGTTCGGCAAAGTGCCCACCGTCGTGTTCAACCACCGGCACGTGCCGATGCTCCCCGCCGAGGAGGCGTGGATCACCGACACGACGTTCCGCGACGGCCAGCAGGCGATGCCGCCGTTCACGCCGGATCAGGTCGTGCAGCTCTACAAGTTTATGCACGAACTGGGCGGCGAGAAGGGCCTGATCCGCCAGAGCGAGTTCTTCCTCTATCAGGATCGGGACCGCGAGGCGGTCGAGAAGTGCCTGTCGCTGGGCTACGAGTATCCGCAGGTGACGGCCTGGATCCGCGCCCACCCCAAGGACTTCCAGCTTGTGAAGGACATGGGCCTGGAAGAGACCGGCATCCTGACGAGCGTCAGCGATTACCACATCTTCCACAAATGGCCGGGGAGCAACCGAGGCCAGGCCATAGACCGCTACCTGGGCATCGTCAAGGAAGCCCTCGACGCCGGCATCCGCGTGCGCTGCCACTTTGAGGACATCACGCGTGCCGACTTCTACGGCTTTGTGCTGCCATTCGCCATCAAGATACGCCGTCTCTCCGAGGAGAGCGGCATCCCGATCAGGATCCGCGCCTGCGACACCATGGGCTATGGCGTGCCGTACCCCGGCGCGTCGCTGCCGCGCAGCGTGCCGGGCATCATCTACGGCCTGAACTACCACGCGCATATGCCCAGCGACCTGCTGGAATGGCACGGGCACAATGACTTTCATAAGGCTCTCATAAACGCTTCCACTGCATGGCTTTACGGCTGCAGCGCGGCCAACGGAACGCTTCTCGGCATAGGTGAGCGCACGGGCAATCCGCCCATCGAGGGCCTGGTCATGGAATACCTGGCGCTGCGCGGGCACGACCCCTCGGTCAAGACCGAGGTTATAACGGAGATCGCCCGGTACTTCCGCAAGGAGATCGGCCACCAGATCCCGCCGCCGCAGCCCTTTGTTGGCGCGCATTTCAACACCACACTGGCCGGCGTCCACGCGGACGCAATGGCCAAGGATAAGAGGATATACAGCATCTTCGACACGCAGACGATCCTCGGCGTGCCCGAGGGTATCCGCGTGACCGACAAGAGCGGCCTGGCGGGCGTGGCCTACTGGGTGAACCTGAACCTGGAGCTTGAAGGCGACGAACGCGTCAGCAAGGAACATCCCGGGGTCATGGAGATGGCCAATCGCATAGCGCAGGAGTACAAGGACGGTCGCGTTGCCGTAATGAGCGACGTGGAGATGGCCGAACTGGTCGAGGAGTGCATTCCGGATCTGGCCGACAAAGCCAGGTCGCTGCTGCCGTAGCGCACCCATCGGCCGGCATCAGGCTTGCGAGGACCGGCGCGAATACATGATAGCGATCATCAGCGACATCCACGGCAACTACGATGCCCTGACGGCCGTGCTCGATAAGATAGACGAACTGGGCGTCAACGGCATCATATGCCTCGGGGACATCGTCGGCTATGGGCCGGAACCCGAGGCATGCGTGGACACGGTGCGCGATCGCTGCGCGGTATGCTTGTGCGGCAACCATGACGCGGCCCTGATCTACGGCGCGGAGGACTTCAATCCCGTTGCCCGTGCCAGCATCGAGTTCCACCGCCACATGCTGATGCCCGGACCGGAGGCCGGCCCGTCCGACGAGAAGGTCCAGCGCTGGCAGTTCGTGAAGAACCTGCAGTTCCGCCACCTGCACGAGAACTGGCTCTTCGTGCACGCGTCGCCGCGGAATCCGGTTACGGAGTACCTCCGCAAGATCGACGTGCTGCTGGGCCTGCGCAACAAGCTGGGAGAGAACTTCAAGGAGGTGGACTGGCTGGGCTTCATCGGCCACACCCACCGGCCCGGCGTCATCACGCAGGACATACGGTTCTACGATCCGGACGAGCTGAACGGCGTCTACGACCCGGAACCCCGGCGCAAAGCGATCATCAACGTGGGGAGCGTCGGGCAGCCGCGCGACGGCGACTGGCGTGCCTGTTTTGTGACCGTCACCGACGAAGGACAGGTCCGCTACCATCGCGTCGAATACGACGTGGACGCCGCCGTGGAGAAGATCGTTGCCGCCGCCGGAATCGACCATAGCCTGGCCGACCGGCTGCGTCGCGGCAAGTAGACATGCACCCGTTCCCACCTAAGCAGACCGAGGACAGCACCGTGAGTCTGATCGAACCGGAAGATTTCCGCGTGGAGAAGCTGCAGGAACTCCGTCGGCTGGGGATAGATCCGTACGGAAGTGCATTCCCCGACGCCGTGCCCGTGCGCCGGCTCCTGGACTCATACGACGAGCTGGAGGGGAGCCCCGTGCGCGCCGCCGGGCGCATAGCCACCCTCCGCGCCATGGGCAAGGCAACATTCGCGGACATCAAGGACCGCACGGGCCGCATCCAGGTCTTCTTCCAGCTCAATCGGCTGGGCGAGGAAAAGTTCGCCGTGCAGGCCCAGTTGGAGCCGGGCGACATCATCGGCGTTGACGGCGAGCTCACGAGGACCCGGACCGGCGAGATCACCATATTCGTGGACGAGTTCACCGTCCTCTCCAAGGCGATACTCAGCCCGCCGGAGAAATGGCACGGCCTTCGCGACATCGAGAAACGCAGCCGTATGCGCTACGTGGACCTGTTCGCGAACGACGACGTGTTCGAGGGCTTCCTCGCTCGCATCCGCATCATCCGCGAGATCCGCACGTTTCTACAGGATCGGGGCTTTCTCGAAGTCGAGACGCCGATGATGCAGATCATCCCTGGTGGCGCCGCCGCGCGCCCGTTTCGTACTTTCCACAACGCGCTGGGCCTTGACCTGTACCTCCGGATCGCGCCCGAGCTCTACCTGAAACGGCTGCTGGTTGGGGGCATGGAGCGCGTGTTCGAGATCAACCGCAACTTCCGCAACGAGGGCGTCGATCTGCAGCACAACCCCGAGTTCACGATGCTCGAGGTTTACCAGGCGTACGGCAACTACGAGAGCATGATGCTGCTGGCCGAAGAGATGATCTCCGGCCTGGCGGAGAACGTGTGCGGTTCGCTGGAGCTGCCGTTCGGCGAGCAACGCATCGATTACGCCACCCCCTGGCCGCGGCGCGCTTTCTGGGACCTGATGGAGGAGCACGCAGGCATCGGCCGGGGCGATGAGGGCGCCATCCGCACCCGGGCGGCCGAGTTGGAGATGGTCGGCGCGGAAAGCGACCATCCGGACTACCTGGCAGCTCATATCTTCGAGAAGCAGGTGGAGGACCGACTCCAGAATCCCACGTTCGTGGTAGACTACCCCAAGAGCATCTCGCCCCTGGCGTGTGCGAAACAGGACGACGAGGGCCTGGCCCAGCGCTTCGAGCTGTTCATCGCCGGCATGGAGATCGCCCCCGCCTATACCGAGCTGAACGACCCGCTGGAGCAGGAGAAGCGGTTCCTGGAGCAGGTGGGCCACGACGAGGACAAGGAGCGCGTGGACCACGACTTCCTCAGGGCGCTCGCCTACGGCATGCCGCCGGCCGGCGGTATGGGCATCGGCATCGACCGGCTGGTGATGGCGCTGACCGACAAGCCGTCCATTCGCGATGTTGTGCTGTTTCCACTGATGCGCCCGGAAGACGGGGCCTGAAAACGGAGTCGCAGTCGCCACATGAGCCAGACCGACATACTGCGTGCGGAGGACCTCGTCAAGGACTACCGGGTCGGCCGCGTGAAGCTGCGGGTTCTGCACGGGGTATCGATGACCGTGCGGCGGGGCGAGTTCCTCACCATCCTAGGCCCCAGCGGGGCGGGCAAGAGCACGCTGCTGCACATCCTGGGGATGCTGGACACGCCCACCGAAGGCCGCGTGTTTCACGGAGAACGCGACCTGGCGCACCTCTCCGGTCGGGAGCGCGCCCTATCGCGCAACCGGTTGTTCGGCTTCGTTTTCCAGTTCTACCACCTGTTGCCGGACTTTACCGCAGCCGAGAACGTTGCCTTGCCCGCACTGGCGGACGCAAGCGTGGGCGGCTGGCGGCGCTGCCGACGCGCGGCGCGCGACAGGGCCGAGCAGACGCTGGCGCTGGTGGGCCTGGGCGGGCGCACGCAGCACCGGCCTTCTCAACTGTCCGGCGGCGAGAGGCAGAGAGTGGCCATTGCGCGCGCCCTTATCAACGAGCCCGAGGTGCTCCTCTGCGACGAACCCACCGGTAACCTGGACACCGACACCGGCCAGTCCATCCTGTCGCTGCTGGCGGACCTGAGAAAGGAGACCGGGTGCACGCTCATCATGGTTACCCACGACGAGAGAGTGGCCGCGATGGGGGACCGGTCCATCCGCATGGTTGACGGCAAGATCCGTTCCTGAAACCCTGCCCGGCTTCCGATTTGCGAAAGCATTTGCAGGGGCGCGCCATTCCGTGTACTCTTTAGCATCTTCGGGTGCCCTCATTCACGTTCTGATGTGGCCGGCCCCGTAACCAGATGCCGCGGCCCGGCTAAAGGAGGAGGTCTTGGGGCTTAAAGTGTACATGAACGGCGACCTCGTCGACCAGGCCGACGCGAAGGTCTCCGTGTATGACCATGGACTGCTATACGGTGACGGTGTCTTCGAAGGCATCCGCGTCTATCACGGGCGCATCTTCCGGTGCGCCGAACATATCGATCGGCTTTACACGTCGGCCGAGGCAATCCGCCTGAACATCCCGCTCACCAAGCAGGAAATGACCGACGCCATGTACCGCACGCTGGAGGCGAACGGGCTCTCGGAAGCCTACATCCGCCTCATCGTCACGCGGGGCGCCGGCACACTGGGCCTGGACCCCTTCAAGTGCAGTCAGCCGCAGGTCGTCATCATCACCGACAGCATCGAGCTCTACCCGCAGGAGCTTTACGAGGAGGGCCTCTCCCTCATAACCTGCTCCGTGCTGAGGAACCACCCGAAGGCAATGGACGCCTCGGTCAAGTCGCTCAACTACCTGAACAACATCCTCGCCAAGATCGAGTGCCTGGAAGCCGGCACGCCGGAAGGCATCATGCTGAACGTGTTCGGGAACGTGGCCGAATGTACCGGCGACAACATCTTCATTGTGAAAGGCGACCACGTTCTCACTCCGCCCGTCGCCGCCTGCATACTCGTCGGTGTGACGCGGCAGGTGGTGATGGAGCTGGCCGACAGGGACGGACTGAAGGCGGAGGCGGTCGACCTGACACCGGACGAGATCTACTCGGCGGATGAGTGCTTCCTGACCGGCACGGCGGCGGAGATCATCCCCGTCGTGAAGGTCGACGGGAAACCGATCGGGGATGGGAAACCGGGTCCAGTCACGGCCAGGTTGCTCAGCCTGTTCCGTGAAGAGGTCCGCAACAACCCCGACTGACCGACGCATCCCGTGCAACGAGCGCTGTGCCGCGTTCCCCGAGTCTGCCTTTGAAGGAGAGGAGCGCCCATGCCGGCCGCCACTCACCAGAAGAGCTACAGCCTGACCGTTGCCGAGTCTAAGCGCCTCATCGCCCGCGCCCTCAAGCGTCATCCGGCCGTCATCAGCGCGCTCAATCAGGGCTGGATAGCCGTCTGCAAAGGGACCACCAACGCTTACGTGTACGAAGAGTTGTCCGGCGAGGGCCTGGACAAGGCGGATTACTGCACCGGCGTGACGAAGCCCGCGCGGAACGCGGAATGGGCCAAGACTTCCGCCTCCGTGCCGGATCTGGTGCTGCGCAACGGCGTCCGGGAGGAAGGCATGTCGGCCGTCGATGCGGTGGCGCAGATGGGCCCCTCCGATATCTTCATCAAAGGCGCCAACGCCATCAACTACGAGCGCAAGCAGGCCGGCATCCTGATAGGGCACCCGACGGGCGGTACCATTGGGGCAACGATCGGCACCGTTACCTCGCGGCGGATCCGGTTGCTCATCCCGGTGGGACTCGAGAAGAACATACCCGGCGACCTGGAGCAGCTCTACCGCGACATGGCGGCCGTGGGCGCGGAGGGCGCCGGGCCGATGCTGTGGCCGGTCGCCGGGGAGGTGTTCACGGAGATCGAGGCTATCCGCACCCTTTCCGGTGCCCGAGGGGCGATCATCGGGGCGGGCGGCATCGCTGGTGCCGAAGGAAGCGTCCGGCTCTCCGTGTGGGGCGCGCCGGACCAGGTGGACCGGGCGGCCGGCGCCATCGAGGACATACTCGGCGAGCCGCCGTTCATATCGCCCTGAACAGCGGGCACGCCGCCTCAGATGAAGTTCAGGCCGTAGCTCACCAGAGGCAGGGGGAACAGCTCGTCCAGGACTTTTGCGATCCGCCCGGTGGGTCGGACTTCCATCTCGCTCCGGCGTTCGCGCGGCAGGAACACGAGCTGGGTCAACTCCTTCATCCCGCCGATCTCCAGCCTCTCTCCGTCCAATTCGAACGCGATCTGCTCGCCGAAGCTCACGCTCAGCCGATCGAGAAGTTCGCCGCCGAGCCGCTCCCGGAACAGATCCTCGCAGGAGCGCCAGAACCTGTCCGGATCGACGATGCCGACCGTGCCCATGAAACCGTGCGGGCGCGCGGACCATCCGTAGCTTTGTGCGAACGCGCGCATCTCGCCGTCGCTGTCCAGGCAGTCGATGATGACGCGCGCCACCCCGTACTCCTCGAACAATGCATGCATTGCGCCGACTACGGCCGCGCGCGAGCCCGCCATCTCGTCGATCTCGAGCGCGTCGTCGGCCACCCGCTTGGCGCCCGGCAGCTTGTAGGTCACGTAGGCGACCGGTTCGTCTGAGCCCGGTTGGCAAACGGCGCGCGTGTCTGCCCGTCCGTCGTGAATGCGGCCGGCCTCCAGCAGCGTCCGGAAGTCGGACGGCTCGCGGACAAAGCGTGTCCGTTCGGCCGAATGCATCCGGACGAACGCCGCGACGTCGGACGGCTCCCACGGCCGCATCCGAAAGGATCGGTCTTCGGGCGCCGCTTCCTTCTCGACCGAGTAGAATCGATATCCGCCGACGTTCACGAAGCCCAGTCGCGTGTAGAGCCCGCGCCCGCCCGAGATCAGGAAAATGTCGACGCCGGCCTCCCGGCAGATGCCGCGCACTTCTTCGACCAGCCGCGACGCAAGGCCGCGGCCCCGGTAGTCGGGATGCGTGCACACGGCGCCGATCGAGCAACTGCGGTGGCGCGTGCCCGCGAGAACGATATCCCGCCGGAACATGCCCACATGCGACACCGGCACGCCGTCGTCCACGAAGACGCGGAGGTCATCCAGGTTGTCGCGGTGGAACAGGAGAGGGAAGTCGTCGCCCATGGAGGTATGCGCGTCAGCGCGGAAGACGCTGTCCGTCAGGGCTATCAGGTTCGGAAGCTCTTGGGGTCTCACGCCCCGGGGTCCTTCGAGTGTCACGTTCGGCTCCATCGAGTTACGTTGGGAACCCCAAGAGTAACTGCGGGCCGGCGGCGATGCAAAGCGCCGCGCCCGGTCTTTGACCGGGTTCCGGACGGATTGTAGTATAGGGGACGGTTCCGACCTGTCCTCGGGGCCGCTCTCCGAATCCCGGCCGCGCCCCTTTCGCAGCCCAGAGGCAAGCAGCAGTGAGAATCGTCGTCTGCATCAAGCAGGTTCCGGACACCTCCGAGGTGCGCATCGACCCCGAGCGGGGAACGCTCATCCGCGAGGGCGTCGCCAGCATTCTCAATCCCCTGGACGAGCATGCGATCGAGGCGGCGGTGGAGTTGTCCGACAGGCTGGGGGCCGAGGCCGTCGTCATGAGCATGGGGCCCCCGCAGGCGGAGTCGGTTTTGCGGGAAGCGCTGGCCCGCGGCTGCGACTGGGCCGTGCTGCTGACCGACCGCGCCTTCGCCGGGGCAGACACCTGGGCCACCTCCTATACCCTCGCCTGCGCGATCCGCGCCCTCGGCGACGTCGGACTGGTGCTCTGCGGCAAACAGGCGATCGACGGCGACACCGCGCAGGTCGGGCCGGGCATCGCCACGCACCTCGGCTGGCCCCAGGCGACTTACGTGCGGCGCACCCAACAGGCCAGCACACAAAGCCTTGTTGTGGAACGACTTACGGATTGGGGCAACGAGACGGTGCGCGTCGGACTGCCGGCCGTTCTCACTGTCCTGAAGGATTTAAACCTGCCCCGTCTGCCCTCGCTGGTCGGCCAGATGCAGGCCCGCCGCGCCAAGGTGGAACGCTGGGACGCCACTCGTATCGGCGGCGACCCGGCCCAGTTCGGGCTGGATGGTTCGCCGACGCGCGTGGTGCGTGTCTTCACGCCTCCGCCGAGGGGCGAGTGCCGGATGCTGACGCCTGAACCCTCCGAGGCGGCTGCGGAGCTCGCGGACGCGCTGCGGAAGGAGGGATTCGCCTGATGGCACTGCGCATCGACGCCGAAGCCTGCGTCCTCTGCGGCCGTTGCGTGCGCGAATGCCCCTTCGGGGCGCTCTCGCGCGTTGCGGACGAGATCGAGGTCTCCGAGACCTGCACCCTCTGCGGCCGCTGCGTCGAGGTATGCCCGGTGGACGCGATCACGCTGGAGACTTCCGAGGCCGCCGCGCCGTCGACGGACGGTTACAGCGGCGTCTGGGTCTACGGCGAGCGACACGGGGGCGGGTTCCACCACGTCGTTTACGAGCTGATCGGCAAGGGAGCGGAGCTTGCGGCCGACCTGGGATGCGGCCTGGACGTCGTTTGCATCGGCGGCGCGCAGTTCGATCCGGCCGAGAGTCTGGTCGGGCTGCCCGTCGGCGCGGTGCACGTGGTCGAGCATCCCGATCTGGCCGTTTACCGCGACGGTCCGATCGCCCAAGCCATCGCCGGGCTGGCACGGAAGCTGCGCCCGGAGATCATCCTGGCCGGCGCGACGGCCCGGGGGCGCTCGCTGATGCCGCGCGTAGCGACGTTGTGCGCGACGGGTCTGACGGCCGACTGCACGCGCCTGGAAATAGAACCGGAATCGGGCGATCTTCTGCAGACGCGGCCCGCCTTTGGCGGCAACGTCATGGCGACGATTGTCACCCGCAACCACCGCCCCCAGATGGCGACCGTCCGGCCGAAGGTGATGGCCGCCCGGGTGCGTTCGGGCGACGGCGTGCCCGCCGTCCGGCGCCACCGGCCCGAGGACGGTCTGGAGACGGCCGTCGAGGTGCTGGCGAGCACGCGCGCGGAGGCCGAGACGGTGAACATCGCCGAAGCCGAGGTGCTGGTGGCAGGTGGGCGCGGCGTCGGCGGGGAGGAGGGTTTCGGGCTGCTGCGTCGGCTGGCGGATGCGCTCGGCGGCGAGGTGGCGGCGAGTCGGGCGGCTGTGGACGCGGGATGGGCGCCGTATGAGAGGCAGGTCGGGCAGACCGGCAAGACGGTGCAGCCGGCGCTCTACGTGGCCGTGGGCATCTCCGGCGCCGTCCAGCACCGTGTGGGCATGCAGTCCTCGGGCAAGATCGTCGCCATCAACAGCGATCCGGAGGCGCCCATCTTCGAGGTGGCCGATTACGGCGTCGTCGGCGACTACCGCCGCGTCCTGTCGAGCCTGATCGAGGAAATCTCTCCCAGCGGAGGCGGCGGCCATGACGAATGAACTGAGGCCAAAGGAGGTCGCCGGCGAGGCGCCGCGCTATGCGAGGGTGGCGGAAGCCGAACAGATCGCGAGCGGCTATCTGGAATACCTGCACGACGAGTCGCGCATGGCCGCTGCGAGCATCGAGGTGCTGCACTTCCCCGAAACGCCCGAACAGGTCGGGCGGGCCGTCCGAGCCGCACGCGATGCCGAACATCGGGTGACCGTGTCCGGCGCCCGCACCGGCATCACCGGGGCGGCTGTACCGCTGGATGCGGAGGAGATCATCTCGCTGGAGCGGATGAAAGCCAGGCCCA
The DNA here is from genome assembly GCA_964655775.1 of uncultured candidatus Brocadiaceae bacterium. Lineage (GTDB taxonomy): Bacteria > Planctomycetota > Brocadiia > SM23-32 > SM23-32 > CAZZNQ01. Next base: position 51,585 of record CAZZNQ010000014.1, read on the forward strand.
TCGTGCGGCCCGACGGCAAGGGGGGATGGACGGCGACGGTGGCGGCCGGCACCACGCTGGCCGAGATGGCGGATGCGCTGGACCACGGCCTCTGCGAATACCCCGACGGCAAGCCCGAGCGCCCACTCTTCTACCCCGTCGACTCGACCGAGGCATCCGCGCATCTGGGCGGGACGATCGCGACCAACGCCTCCGGCGCGCGCACGCTGTTCTACGGCCCGACGCGGGACTGGGTGCTGGCGCTGAAGGTGGTGACCGCCGACGGTCGGCTGCTGGACCTCGCGCGGGGGGAGGTGACGGCACGGGACGGCGTGCTGCGATACGCGCTTGTCGACGGGACGGAGCGGACCGTGCTCACGCCCGACGTCCCGACCCCGCAGACCAAGCACACGGCCGGCTACCACCTGCGGGCGGACATGGACGCGGTGGACCTGTTCGTCGGCAGCGAAGGCACGTTGGGCATCGTTGCCGGGGCGACGCTGCGGCTTGCCGAGAAGCCGGAGAACCGCCTGTTTCTGACGCAGTTCGTGGATGACGCGAAGGCCGCCGTTCAACTGGTTCTGGCATGCAAGCGACACCCCGACCTTCAGCCACTTGCGCTCGAGTACATCGGGCCCGGCGCCGTTGCGCTCCTGCGCGAGAAGGGCAAGCAGACGCCCGCCTACCTGGAGGTCTCGCGCCTTCCGGAGGACGCCCGGGCACTCGTCTACGCGGAGATAGCCTTCTGGGACGAAGCCCACCTGGATGCCATCTACGCCGCCCTCACCGATGTGCTGGACGAGGTGAGGCTGGACGGCGCCCATAGCTGGGCGGGTTTCACGGAGAAGGACATGACCCAGATGAAACGCCTGCGCCACGCCGTGCCGGAGACCGTGAACGCGATCATCGCCCAGCGGCGGGCGCAGGTGGCCGACCTGCACAAGGTGGGCACCGACATGGCCGTGCCGGACGAAGGCATCGAGGCGATGCTCGACTTCTATGCGCGCCGCCTGCGCGAGGAGGGGATGCAGCACGTCATCTTCGGTCATCTCGGCAGCGGGCACGTGCACGTCAACATCCTTCCCGAGCGGTCCGACGACATCGTGCGCGCCGAGGCCCTATACGGTGAATTCGCCCGCGAGGCCGTGCGGCTGGGGGGCAGCGTGGCCGCCGAGCACGGGATCGGCCGCATCAAACGGCAGTTCCTCGCCGTGCAGTACTCGCCCGAGCACCTGCAGGCCATGAAAGCCGTGAAAGAGGCCCTCGACCCCGACGGCATCCTCAATCCCGGCGTTCTCTTCACCGACTGACCGAGCGGCTTCAGTGGTGTTCCGGGTGGTCGTCGCCGGGGGAGTGCTCGTGGTAGCGGCCCTGCTGGTGCATCCGGTTGTGCAGCGACCGATGGGCGGCCGTCAGCACCATGCGCATTCGCCGGCACGCTTCCGTCTCGGCGCGGGTCCCGACGGTATCCAGGTAGGCGATTGCACCTTCAATCTGCTCCAGGATGGTCATCGCGTCGGCCGCTGCCAGGAACGGCGAGTCTTTCACGTCGATCATCACCGGCGTGGAGTGCGCCGCGATGATCTCCGGCTTGTCCGCGTAGTGCCCGCGCACCCGAAGCGCAATCCAGGCGCTGCCCTGGATGTTCACGGACCAGTCGCCGGAGTCCGACTCCGGGTTGACCGCACGGCTCTCCCGAATCTCGCCGTTGACCACCAGTTCCACGCTGGACATCGGCACGGTCACGCTTGCGAGTTCCCATTCGACGTTGACCGTGCCCCCGCTCGGCGGCATGTCGATCCGCGACCCGGGCGGCAGTCCCTCGACGGAGAACTCCATGAGCGGCCCGTAGGTCACGAACGTCCGAGCGCGGCGCACGGCTTCCTTCCATTCGTCGTACGTGAACTCTCGGTCGCGCGGGATATGGGCGTAGGTGCGGACCGTCCCCACGGCGGTGGTCGCTGCCATCTTGTCCGTTCCGCCGACCGCGGCCGTCATGTAGCCGCAGTTCAGGTAGCGGTACCAGTCGGACAGCGAATACGGGTCGATGCCGCCGTAGAGCATGCCCCAGGAAGTCATCTCTACCGCGTCCGCCGCGCCGCTCACTATGGTCGCAGCGTTCTCGCAACGCGGGTTGGGGAAGTGCGGAAGCACAACCACGCCGTTCTGCTTCTTGCACTGCCGCGCCCACTCGGTGAGGAGTACTTCCACCGGGTCGCCGAGCGCGGATTCCCCCGGTCCACCCACCGTCATCGGCGCGATGATATCGCCCTCGTAGCCGAGCAGCGATATGTGGCCCAGCACGTGCTGGCGGTTCTCGGTGCCCACGCGCACGAGGTGCTCGCCGTCGCCGCCCGACTCGCGTGATCCGAGCGTCGTTGCGCCGTCGAAATCGCCCACGTTTGTTACCAGTTCACCCCACTGGCTGGCCAGCAGGTTCACCACGTTCACCCCCTCGCCGGCCCCTTCCAGCAGCGCCGAGTGCGGCGAGAGAAAATGGACGTGCGTGTCCGCGCTTACCCATCCCCGTTCGCGCCACGGCAGCACGCGCTCCAGCTCGATGGTGATCGTGTCCGTCTTGCCGGTCACCTTCCGCACGGTCCGGACGGGTCTGATCTCGAAGCCCTTGGAGACCTCGACGTACACGTTGCCTTGGGGGAGATCGATCCGGCATTCGCCCGGAACGTAGGTGCAGTTGTGCAGGCCCCGATGCGTGAAATCGACGCTGTAATCCTGGAACCAGTCCCCGTTGACGTAACGGTGCCGGTCCACCGGCGAGAGGTACTCGCCCGCCTCCCCGTGCACGTGCAGCTTGACGGCAACCGGTCTCCCGGTTTCCTTGTCCACCACCCGAAGTGTCACCCGCTTTGCCGCCGGAGGGACAACGCGCAGGCGGCCGGCCTTGCCCCGTTCCTCAAGGCGCGAAACCGGAACCGGCTTGCCCTGCTCCAGATGAAGACGCGCATCCCGATGGGCGGTGTATTCGATCAGCAGCTCCCGCTCGGACGGTACCGGCAGGTGATTGTTGTACGTCTCGTCCCAATTCTCGCCGGGGTAATCAAGTCGCCGTTCGACGGAGATCACCTGCCCCAGGTCGATGGCTGCCGCCTCGGCGTAGTCGTTCGCATTGTCGTCTGACACTGCCGAATGGTCCCCCGGCAGGCGGAGGACGGCCTTCCGGCGTTTGCGCCAGCGGAGGGGATTCGACGAGGCCCGCCCCCCGGTGATCGCCCAGACGACGGCCTTGCCCCCGATCGGTTCGAACCGGACTCCGGCGAGCTTCTTCCGCGGCCTCGGATTCTCCCACGCCCAGAGCCAGTCGGCGAACCGCGGCGCTCCACCTTCGACGCGGGTCTGAATCCTGCCCCAGGCATCGTTTCGGCTCACCTGCGTCGAACCCGAAGGAGCCGGACGGGGCTTCTCGTGCGAGACCGCCTCGAAGCAGTTCTCGCCCCAGCGGTGATGGAACATGCCGATCTGGTGCCGTCGCAGGATTCGGGCCCTCTCCTCGCTGCCGTCGGCGTAGACCATGGCGTAGTCCGCGACGTGCTCGGCCAGCTTACCCTCGCCCCGCATCGGCGACACGAAGCCCCGCTCATCCGACGCGAGCGGGCTGATGTCCGCCGTATGGAGGAAGACCAGCCAGGGGACCGCCACCGGCTCCCATTCCACGCTGAACGGGCGACCGTCGAGCAAGGCGGGACGCCCGCCGACCTGGAAAGGAATGCCGCGGCATACGCATTCGCCGCACGGTGCGTGTGGCAGTTCGGCAATCATCTCCTCCGATAGACCCTTGCGCGGGAGCGCTGCGAACGTGGTGTTGCCCCGGAGCTTCAGCGGGCTGAACAACGGAGAAGCCGGTCCGTCCGTTACAGATGGCATGGTCGCCTCCTCCCGAATGGTCTTGCGTAGGCGTCGTCAGGAGCGGCCCGTCTCCGCGCCTTCCATCACGACCTGCGCGACGGCGAAGTCCTCGTGGTGGGTGAGGCTGACGTGGATGTGCGTGACGCCCATCTCTCGGCTTAAGTCCAAGGCGCGTCCGGAGAGCGAGATCGCCGGCGCCCCCAGGGGATTGTTGGTGAGCTCGACGTCCAGGAACTGCACGCCCTTCTGCCAGCCTATGCCCAGCGCCTTGAGGGCCGCTTCCTTGGCGGCAAACCGCGTGGCGAACCGCTGCTCCGGCTGCGGCGACTGCCGGCAGTATTCCGCCTCCGCCGGCGTGAAAATGCGACGGACGAAGCGGTCGCCGTAGCGGTCGACGGCATGGTGGATGCGCTCGACTTCCACGAGGTCAACGCCGATGCCGATTATCATGGATCTCCGCCGATGCGAACGTGAGCGGTCCCGTCAGTCCTCCGATTCGCCTTTCTTCTCCTCGCGCACGGCGACCATCTTCTCGAACTGGCGCTTGCGCTTTTCCGCCAGTTGTGGGGCCGCGTGCTCGAAGATCTTCATTTCGATCTCGTCGGCTATGTCCGGGTTCTCCAACAGGAACGTGCGGGCGTTGTCCTTGCCCTGGCCCAGCCGAGTCTCGCCGTAGCTGTACCAGGAGCCGGCCTTCTCGACCACGTCGTGCGTGACGCCCAGGTCCACAAGATCGCCTTCGCGGGAGATACCCTTGCTGAAGAGCAACTCCACCTCAGCGGTGCGGAAGGGCGGGGCAACCTTGTTCTTGGCTATTTTGATCCGGCAGCGGTTGCCGATGTTCTCGCCGCCGTCCTTGATGCTGGCAATGCGGCGAAGCTCCACGCGCACCGAACTGTAGAACTTCAGTGCGCGGCCGCCGGGCGTGGTCTCGGGGTTGCCGAACATCACGCCGATCTTCATGCGGATCTGGTTGATGAAGATGACGCAGGTGCGGGACTTGGAGATGGACGACGCCAGCTTGCGTAGCGCGCGCGACATCAGGCGCGCCTGCAGGCCGACGGTCTGGTCGCCCATCTCGCCTTCGATCTCGGCCCGGGGCGTGAGGGCGGCGACCGAGTCGACGACCACGATGTCCAGCGCGCTGCTGCGGACCAGGGCCTCGACGATGTCCAGCGCCTGCTCGCCTGATTCGGGCTGGTTGATCAGCAGGTTCTCGATGTCCACGCCCAGCGCGCGTGCATACTGAGGATCGAGCGCGTGCTCGGCGTCGATGAACGCCGCGACGCCGCCCAGCTTTTGCGCCGACGCCACCACCTGAAGCGCGAAGGTGGTCTTGCCGGACGATTCGGGTCCGTACACCTCGATGACGCGGCCGCGCGGAATCCCGCCGACGCCCAGAGCAATATCCACGGCAGGGGAGCCGGTCGGGATGGCCTCCACGTCCATGCGGGCCTCGTCGTCGCCCATGCGCATGATGGCGCCCTTGCCGAACTGCTTCTCAATGAGGTCGAGGGTGCGCTCCAGGGCCTTTGCGCGCTGATCTCCGTCGTTGTCGCTCTTCGCCATGCCGGTCTTCCCCGTCAGGAGGATGTGAGAGGAAATGCTAATGATCTGTATTGTAGTCCGGCGCGGCGACAATGCAACTGAAAAAGCCACCGGTTTCCGTTATTGCTGCGACAGACGCCGGCCGATCACTCCCCGCCGGTGGAGGCCTCGATCCAGTCCAGGTAGTCCGGGTTGCCCACCATGATGGGCATGGCGATCACCTCGGGAACATCGTAAGAGTGGATCTCCTTGACGACCCGCGCCAGGTCGTCGAAGCACTCCTTCCGCGTCTTCATCAGAAGGAGCGACTCCGATTCCCGGGCGATCGCTCCTTTCCAGTGGTAGAGGGAGCGTATCCGGCCCGCGATGTTCACGCAGGCAACCAACTTCTCTTCCAGTAGTCTCTCTGCGATGGCATCCGCCTCGGCACTGTTGCCGCAGGTTACCATCACTATTATGGCCTCGCTCATGGCGATCTTCCCTTCTGAGGTACCAGACTTCACGGGTCTTGGGCTACCAGTCGACGTTGCGCGGCAGCGTTCGGCACTGCACTATCTGCGCAAGGCGATTCCTATGAGAACTCGACGCCGATGACGCTCGTCCGCGTAGCCGTCGCAGTACGCACGCAAGAACCGGATCCTGTCCCTCCGTGAGAAGGCTCCATTGAAGCCGATGAGCAGCCGACGCAGGTCCAAACCGCGAAGCAGGTCGCCTATGAAGTAGGGCAGCCACGCGATACATCGCACGCGGTCCAACTCCGCGAAGAAGAACCGGGCCGTGTCCGCCGAAGCGGACCCGTCTATCAGTATACTCGAATCGTCCAGCCGCGTATGCCGGTATCCGGCAGCGTGAAGGACCTGCACGGTCCGGGCCAGCTCAGTGAGCAGCGACGACCTCTCGCGGCCGGAGGACCGCGCCCAGCGTCGCCCCTCGTCCCTTCGCAGCCATTGCCTCAGCGTGACCACCCCCGAAGCCCGGTCGGTCAGCAAGCACCGCGCCCCGCGCCCGTGCCGCGTCTTGCTCATGCGGGCCACGGGGAAGGGGACGGATACCCCGGCGGAGGTCAGTCTCAAGGCGGCGCGCCACGCCCGGCGCACGCGCCTGCCGGCGACAAGGCCGGTGTCTTCCACCGTCGAATCGTGCGGAGGATGTCTCTCGATGGATATCCTGACCTGCGTTCCGCCGACGGGCACGTCTGCCGTCGTCACCAGGTCGCATCCCTGTTCGGACGGTTCCAGGTGCCGGGCGCCCTCGGAGCTGCAGAGCCAGGTGTAGAACTCGGGCGAACTGTAGCAGGTGGTCGCCACGCCCTCCCAGTCACCCAGCGAGAAGGGCCACGTCATCGGCTTCTTGACCGTGCGCTCGTCCGCGTCCGCCTCCTTCGGCGCGTCCAGAAGGCGCCGAGCGGCCTGGTAGACGGTCTCGGGCCCGATGCTCGTCATGCAGCGCACGTGCGAGCACCGGCGCCGCGTGCACGGGCGGCAGGAAGCACTCCCGGTGACGACCAAGCTCCGGGAGCCGTACGGTCCCGTCTGCGCCGGATCCTTGGGTCCGAACAGGGCGAGCGTCCGCACGCCCAGCGTGCTGGCGATGTGCATTGGCCCGGTGTCGCTGCCGATGAAGAGGTCCGCCGGCCGCAGCAGTTCCACCAGACCCCGAAGACCGCCGACGTGAGGGGCGGGGTGGCCGGGCTGCTTCATACTCGATAGCACCGCGTTGGCCAGTTCCTCCTCGCCCGGTCCGTGGGACACGACGACGCGCGCGTCCCGTTCCGCGACAAGCCGGTCGGCGACCTGCGCATACCTGGATGGCATCCAGCGCTTGAATGCCGCGAACGCGCTCGTGCCGGGGTGCATCACGACAATCGGCCCGGAGCCGTCCAGGCCTCGCAGGAAAAGATCGACCGCTTCGCGCTCGGGCCGCCACGTGGGAAGCTCGGCCGGCGCGAAGCGCGTCCGGATGCCGAGCGGCGCCAGGAGGGCGAGGTCGCGTTCAATCCGATGAATGCCCTCCGCGGGGCAGCTCACGAGGGTGCTCTGCACGTGCCGGTTCAACTCGCGGCTGACCGGTGGTCCGAAGCCGACCCTGAGCGGTGCCCCGGCGGCGAGCACGATCCACGCGCTCTTGAGGCTGCTCTGGAAGTCGACGCTGGCGTCGAACTCCAGTTTTCTCAAGTCGCCCCAGAGGTCGGCGAAGTCGGCGATCAGATCCTTCCAGCGCCCCGGCCTGCGAAGCATGGACGACCACGACTTGCGTGGCACCACAATCACGCGGTCCAGCAGCGGGTGCTCCCGCAAGATGTCCGCGGACCTCTCCTCCACCGCCCAGGCGATGAAGGCGTCCGGCCTTTCGCGTCGCAGGAGGGTCAGGGCGTTCATCGCGTGGACGATGTCGCCCAAGCCGCTGAGGCGGATGCAGAGGATTCGGCCTCCGCTTTTTCTCTCGCATATCGTCATCTTCCGCCTGCCCGACCGGTCACGGCGCGGCTCAGCGGCGATTCTGAAGCTGCCGCGTACGCGTTGCCAGCCCCGAGATGGTCAGGTCCTCCTGATTGGCCACTATGGTGTCGACCCTGTCGTTGAGGGGCTCGGTCCAGTGCGCGGGAATCGCCCCGGCGCCGATCATGGCTCCCAGGACGGATCCGGCGGTGGCGCCGTTGCAGTCGGTGTCGTAGCCTGCTCGCACCGCCAGGCCGATGGTGCGGCTGAAGTCCCTCTCTCCCCAGAGCAGGGCCATCGCCACGAAAGCGGCGTTGTTGATGGTGTGCACGCGATGATAGGAGCCGTACTCGCGAATGATGTTCTCTCGCGCCTGTTCTTCGCTGCATCCGTCGGAGTGCCATTTCAGCACGTCGCTCAGCGCTTCCGCCAGTCTGCATCTCTCGGGGATCTCCGACAGGCCGAGCCGAATCACCTTCACAACGTCGTCCGCGACAAACGCCGCAGCCAGCATGGCGGCCACCCATATCTCGCCGTAAATGCCGTTCTTGGTGTGGCTTATGGAGGCGTCTTTGTAGGCCAGTTCGGCCGCTTCCTGAGGCCTGCCCGGGCAGGCGTAGCCGAACGCGTCCGCCCGTATCTGGGCGCCGATCCACTCGCGGTACGGGTTGCGCCACCGGGCGCTCTGCGGCGGCCATATTCCGTTGACGAAGCTGCGGTAGGCCGCGCGCTCGGCGGTGTAGGTGCAGAAGTAGGGCAGGTGCTGGAGCCAGAAGTCGGCGACCTGTCGCGGCGTGAAGTCCCGGCCGTGGCGCTCCATCACCAGCAGGTTTGCGATGGTGTAGTCGATGTCGTCGTCGCGCACCGCGCCGTCCATCCGGCCCCGCAGCGCATTGCGCAGGTGGTGGGCGAATTCGAGCCCCGGTGTGTTCTCCGGCGGTTCCGGCCAGTAGTCGTCCAGTTGGGAGATGCCGCAGGCGCCCATAAGGTCGGCGATCTTATCCGGCATCCATCCCTCGACCGGTTTGCCCAGCATGCAGCCCGCTATGCGGCCCTGCCAGGCGCCCAGGGTGCGGTCGTCCAGCACGTCCGCCTTCAGGTTCACGGCCAGGTGCCTCGGTCCGGCGGGTCGTTTCGCTCGGATCGATTCCAGATCGCTCGGTTCGTCGTAGGGGAAGTCGGCCGTCGGGCGCATCTCGGCCAACTCGTCCAGGAACTGCCGTATACGGGCGGGTGTTTCAGCGTTCGTCTCGCGCGTCAGCAGGGCCAGGCGGCGTTCGTGTTCCCACACGTCGCAGCCCTGCTCGCGCAGTTCCGTCAGTTCCGCCTTGGCGAGGGCGACGTCATCCGATATGTCCAATGCCATTCGCGGGGCTCCAGATGTGCAATGAGCGCGATG